>CAMCUN010000026.1 GCA_945878995.1 Polaromonas sp. YR568
TCAGTCCAGCGGATGATGTGGCCTTGCGTGTTGTTGAGACGCGGGTTGGCTGCATCGGTCCTCAGGCGGCTGCCGTTGTTGGTGAAGGTGCAGTAAATGCGGCGGTCTGGGCCCACAGTCACCCACTCGGGACGGTCCATCAGGGTGGCACCGGCCACGCGGGCAGCGGCCTTGGTCTCGATCAGCACGTCAGACTGCGTGTTGAAATTGACCGTTGTCGCTGTGGGTGTCACCCCCACAGCGAGTTGTGTGACGTTGCCCAAGTCTTGGGCGCCAGCCACCAGGCCGTTCAGGCCTTGCGTCAGCTCCATCCATGTGCCCGTGCCGTCTGCATTGAACTTGGCGGCATAGAGCTTGCCGCTGTCCAACAGGTTTTGGTTGGCAGCGCGGTTGGTGGGGTTGTACTTGTTCGCAGCCACGAATTTGTACACACAGCCTGGAGTGGAGTCATCGCCCATGTAAATGGCCAGCGTGTTGTCGCTGTCCAGCATGTAAGCGGTGTTCTCATGGTCAAAACGGCCCAGCGCCGTGCGCTTGACGGCGGGGAAAACACCTTGTGGGTCAATCTCTACCACCCAGCCATAGCCGTTGACCGGTTGTGTGGGGTCCAGGTAGTTGTCTGTGGTTTCTTCGCAGGTCAGGTAGGTGCCCCATGGCGTCATGCCGCTGGCGCAGTTGTTGAGGGTGCCTTTGATCGCGGAGCCCGCTGCAGCAGCAGCTGGGCCGGTGGCTGCAAAGATGGTGTTGCCGCTGTAGCGCTTGTTGTAGGTGGAATTCGCTTTAACCGCCCATTTGCCACCGCTTTGCATCACTTCAATCACGGACACGCCGACCGTCGACAAGAGGCGTTTGCGATCTTCATCGCTGAGAGCGGCGATGGCAGCGGTGGAGCTTGGATAAACGGCGGGAGGAGGGGCGTAGACATAAGAATCAGGCGCTTCATGGTTAATGGCCAGCAAGCCGCCCACATTGGGGTCTACGCCAGGCAAGGGGAAAAATACCATGCCGTCATGTTGACCGCCCGACACCTTCTCCATGGCGGCAGAGTCCAAAGCGGTGCCCGTGAAAGCTGTAGCGCCAGCCACCACTGCATCACCCGCAGAAAACAAGACCGAGCTTGTGTAGCCCTCTGGAACCACAACCGTGTTGCCCGTGACAGCTGGAATGCCCTTGAAGCTCAGGGCGTAGCTGACGCTGGTGCCTTCAGCCGCAGTGCTGCTGCCGCCGCAGGCCGAAAGCACGGCCGAGCTGCCGAAGGCTGCAGCAAATGCCGCACCAACGCCGCCACGCAAAATGGTTCTGCGCTGAGCGCCAGACTCTGCCAGCACCTCATGCATCATTTGGCCTGGGATTTCGACGATGTTGTTCTGCTTGCGAAATGCCGCGCGGAGTTCATCGGTGATGTAAGACATGAAGTAAGTTCCTTGAATCAATGAAAAGAAATTGGGCTGATTTCAAGCAGGGATTGAAGTCAGGAAACAATTTTTAAAAATCATTGATGAAACTTTGATGAAGAATAAAAAATCCCACGAACATCCGCCCATTTCACTTTAACCATCAGGCATCACCCCGCGCAAACACCCGCGCGCCCAGCACCACCCCCGCCACCAACAAGGCCATGCCCAGCCAGGTGACGGGCTCGGGCCACGCGCCCCGGTGCACAAAGCCGTAGGCCAAGGCCGAGAGGGTTTCAAACACGATGAGCTGGCCAGACAACGTGGTGGGCAAAAGGCGGCTGGCTTGGTTCCACCACAGCGTGCCCAGCCACGAGGCGAGCAGGCCCATGGCCAGCATCAGGCCCGCGTAATGCAGGGGGCGGGGGCCCCAGGGCTGGGCGCTGTCAAACGCCCCTGTGGCCAGCAGGTAGGCGGCCATGCCGACAGCGGCCAAAGGCAAGGTGGCCAGGCCTTGTGCGGTGGCCCAGGTGCCTGAGCCCACGCCAGGGTGGCGCTGCACCCAGGCCGCGTTGCGCAGGGGGTACCAGGTCCAGCAGGCCAGGGCAGCCACGGCCAGCAGCGTCCCCCAGGCCATGTTGGCGGCACTGCTGGCAAGTGCTTTGCCGGGCGCTGTGCCGGGCGCCAGGCGCTGGAGCTCTGAAAAATGCACGCAAGCGATGCCCACCGCCATCAGCAGCAGCGGCAGCGCCAGGCGGCGCCAGGCCAGCTCGCGTCGGGTGAGATTGGCGCACACGGCAATGACCACCGGCAGCGTGCCAATGATGACCGTGGGCAGCGGCACGCCCGCGAGTTGAATGGCCGAGGACAGCGCCAGGTAATACAGCAAATTACCCACGGCGGCAAGCTTGAGGGCCTCCAACCAGTCCGCGCGTGAGAGCTGGGCCAGCGCCCGCCGGTCGCGCCAGGCCAGCAGCAGCGCCACCAGGCCAAAAGCGAGGTAGCGGCCAAAGGTGAGCATGGCGGTTGAATAGTCGGGCAGCAGCACGGGTGCCACAAACACCAGCCCCCAGGCCAGGCCCGCCGCCAGGGCAAAGCCTATGCCTGCGCCCAGGCGGCCATCAAGGCGGGGCATCAGCGCAGCACATCAAAAGGGGACGAGATCAAGCTCATATTGCAATAAAACCGACATAGGCACGACACATGGGCAAGTGAGACTGCACACGCCTTTGGGCATCGACCTTTCATCTCACATTCAGAACAGAGGACTCTATGCGAACACTCTTATTTTGCGCTGCGCTGATGGCCGCTGCGCCTGCCAGCGTGCTGGCCCAAACACAGCAACCCGCCACCTTGGCCGGCCATGCCGTGTTGCCCGCGCAAACCTTCATCAACATGCCCGCCGACGCCCCCGCTGACCTGCGCGTTTCGGGCAAGTTCACCAACGCCATGGTGCGCAACGAGTTGCTGGGCAGCTTTGAAGGCCGCTCAGCAGGCCGGGGCACAGGCGTGCGCTTGCCTTTCAAAGGCCAGCCCGTGCAAGGCCACTCGGGCATCAAGAAAATGCCCGACGGCACCTACTGGGTGCTCACCGACAACGGCTTTGGCTCCAAGGCCAACTCGCCCGACGCCGCGCTGTTTTTGTCGCACTACAAAATTGACTGGGACAACGGCCGCATCAACAGGGCAAAGACCGTGTTCCTGCACGACCCCGACAAAAAAGTGCCGTTTCGCATCGTTCACGAGGGCAGCAACAAGCGCTACTTGACTGGCTCTGACTTTGACCTGGAAGGCTTTCAAATCATCAACGGCAAGTTCTGGATTGGCGATGAATTTGGCCCCTACCTGATACGCGCCAACATGGACGGCCGGGTTGAAGCCGTGTTTGAGACCATGGCCGACGGCAAGCTGGTGATGTCGCCAGACCACTACATGGTGGTCACGCCCAACCCTGGCCAAAGCGCTGCAGCCGGTGTGAACCTGGGCCGTTCACGCGGCTTTGAAGGCCTGGCCGCCTCCAAAGATGGCCGCTTTCTTTACGGCATGCTCGAAGGCCCGCTGTGGGACGCCGCCGCGCGCGACTGGGAAAAGCAAGACGGCCAGCTGGTACTGCGGGTGCTGGAGTTTTCGGTGGCCGAGCAAAAGTGGACCGGCCGCCACTGGAAGTACGTGCTGTCACCGGGCGCCACCGCCATTGGCGACTTCAACATGATTGACGCCACCACGGCCTTGGTGATTGAGCGCGACAACGGCGAAGGCACGGCCGACCGCGCCTGCCCAGACACCAAGCCAGCGCCCAATTGCTTTCACGACCTGGCCAAGTTCAAGCGCGTGGTCAAGATCGAGATGAGCGATGACAACGCCAACGCAGCGGTGCGCAAAATCGCCTACATCGACCTGATGAACATCCAGGACCCACAGAAAAAGGCCCGCAAGCCTTTGAACGGCGGCGTGTACACCTTCCCCTTCTTCACGATTGAGAACGTGGACATCGTGGACGAGCGCCACATCATTGTGGGCAACGACAACAACCTGCCGTTCTCCTCCTCACGCGACCCCAACCGCGCGGACGACAACGAGTTCATGTTGCTGGAAGTGGAAGCTTTGTTGAAAGCCCGCTGATGGCCGGTTGATCGCCTGACCTGGGCGGCAGGCCGATTTAATCTGTATCTGACCCCAATTAAATCTGGGGTCAGGACAGGGTGCGGAACACCTCAAGGGCTTGCTCCACGCGCTCTACGGGGTGGATGCTCAGGCCTTCTATGGGTTTTTTGGGGGCGTTGGCCTTGGGCACCACGGCCACTGAAAAGCCCAGCTTGGCGGCTTCTTTGAGGCGTTCTTGGCCGCGGGGGGCGGGTCGCACCTCGCCGGCCAGGCCCACCTCGCCAAAGGCCAAAAAGCCTTTGGGCAGGGCGCGGCCGCGCAAGCTCGATGCAATGGCCAGCATGACGGCCAGGTCGGCCGCCGGCTCGGTGATGCGAACGCCGCCCACCGCGTTGACAAACACGTCTTGGTCTGAACAGGCCACACCCGCATGCCGGTGCAGCACGGCCAGCAGCATGGCCAAGCGGTCGCGGTCCAGGCCCACCGACAAGCGCCTGGGGCTGGGGCCGCCCGAGTCAACCAAGGCCTGGATTTCCACCAGTAGCGGGCGCGTGCCTTCGAGCGTGACCATCACGCAGCTGCCGGGCACGGGCTCGGCGTGCTGCGACAAGAAAATGGCGCTGGGGTTGCTCACGCCCTTGAGGCCTTTTTCGGTCATGGCGAACACGCCAATTTCGTTCACCGCGCCAAAGCGGTTTTTGATGGCGCGCACCAGCCTGAAGCTCGAATGCGTGTCGCCCTCAAAGTACAGCACCGTGTCCACCATGTGTTCGAGCACACGCGGGCCGGCCAGCGCGCCTTCTTTGGTGACGTGGCCCACCAAAATAATGCTCACGCCGTCGCTTTTGGCTGCGCGCGTGAGGTGGGCCGCGCATTCGCGCACCTGCGCCACCGAGCCGGGGGCCGAGGTGAGCTGGTCGGAGTACACGGTTTGAATGGAGTCGATCACCGCCACCGTGGGCTGGGCCGACTGCAGCACGGCCAGCATTTTTTCAAGCTGGGTTTCGGCCAGCACCTGCACCATGGAGCCGTCCAGCCCCAGGCGCCTGGCCCGCAGTGCCACCTGTGCGCCGCTTTCTTCGCCCGTGATGTAGAGCGTCTTCTGGCCTTGGCGCTGCAGCGAGTCGAGGGCCTGCAAGAGCAAGGTGGACTTGCCAATGCCCGGGTCGCCCCCTATGAGCACCACGCCGCCTTCGACAATGCCGCCGCCCAAGACGCGGTCAAGTTCTTCATGGCCGGTGGGCGTGCGCTCAAAGTCGCTGGCCTCAATTTGCGACAAGGGCCGCAGTTCGGCGCTGGGCGCCAAACCTGGGCGGCCGGCAAAGCGGTTTTTGCCTGTGCCTGCCGGTTCGGCCACGGCTTCTACCAGCGAGTTCCAGGCGCCGCAATGCGGGCATTTGCCCAGCCACTTGGGGGTGGTGCCGCCGCAGTCGCTGCAGCTGAAGTGGGTCTTGTCCTTGGCCATGGGGCAAGTGTAGGTGGGGCGGTAGGCAACCAAGGCCTTGGCACCGCTTGGAGCCTGGGTGCAACTTGCGAGGATTAACGAGCCTTGATGCATGCTGAGCCATAGAATCCCAGTCCATGAGAATTTATGTCTACATTTCAATGCTTGCCGCCGCGCTGAGCGCCTGTGGCGGCGGCGGCGGTGGCAGCTCGGCAAGCACGGGCACCCCAGACAGCAACAGCGACCTGACCGCTGCGGCTTCTGTCACAGCCAAGCCCTTGGCAGACAACAAGGTGGAGTTGCGCTTGGCGGGCACGGGGCTGGCGAGCCGCTTTTGCATTCGCCAAAGCAACGCCACGCCGCTGGCCAGCGACCCCTGCTTCAGCGACGCCGATTCTTCGCTCAAAGTGCAGCAAAAAACCTTGACGCCTTCGGCCACGCAGCCAGCGAGCTTCACGGCCTGGTTGCTCACGGGCAGCAGCGTGAGCAGGCACGGCCAGGTGAGTGTGGCGGGCAAAACCTGCAGCCAAGCGGCCTACACCGCCTCCAGCAGCAGCGCCTTGCCCACGGTCTGCGTCATCACCGACAAAGGGGAGTCGGTGCTGGCGCTGGAGCCGGTCAAAGCCCCCGTGACGGTGGGCAACTTTTTGCGTTATGTGAACCAGGGCTTTTACGACCAAACGGTGTTTCACCGTTTTGGCAAAGTCGGCTTTGGCTTTGCGCAAGGGGGCGGCTTCACCCACAGCGGCAGCGGCTACGTGTCCAAAAACAGCACCCAAGCGGCCATTGCGCTGGAGTCCACCTTGAGCAGCGGCCTGAGCAACACAGCAGGCACGATTTCCATGGCGCGCACCAACGACCCCGACAGCGCGACCGCCGGTTTTTTTGTGAACACGGCCAACAACAGCAACAGTTTTGACAGCCGCAGCAACCGCGACGGCTATGCGGTGTTTGGCAGCTTCATCTATGGGGCGGGCACCTGGACGGCCATGGTCGACTCGATCACGGCCATCTCCGGCCGAAGCGATGTGACCGAGCCGACCCCACCCATTGCGCTGCAATGGGCCTACCAGATCAAGTAACCCGAAAGCGGCCATGACAGAACCCACGCTCCCCGACCTGGTGGCCCAAGTTGCACAAACTGCCCAAGCTGCCCCACAAGCCGCCCAAGTGGCACCGATTGCGCCCCGCACCGCGACGGGCTCTGCCGCGCCCGTGGCCATGCCAGACCTGGTGCCCAGCTTGAAGTTCTCGCCCACGCTGCAGCGCATCCGTGCGCAGCGCCAGGCCGAGCTTGAAGCCAACCCCCAGGCCAAGCCGGCACCCAAGGCTGAGCCGGAGACGCCCGCAACGGCTTCAGCAGCTTCTGCGGCTGGAGCCCCCGCAGAGCCCACCGCCGGCGCGGCGGCCGAGCCTGCGGCCACGGCCACATCGGGCAGCAGCTGGCTGGCGCCAGACTCGCCCTTGCTCAAGCCCTTGCCCGACAGCGTTCCGGCTGAGATCAAAGGCTTTTTTGGCGGTGTGCCCATGGGGGCTCTGGGCACGGGGGCCTTGCTGGTGGCCGGTGCGGCTGGCCTGGCGTCCTCGGGCGGCAAGGGCAGCAGCGCGCCCGCCGCCGCAGCAGCGGACACGGCCGCCCCGGCGCTGCTAGGCGCCAAGCTCAATGACAGCGGCAGCCAGCTGATCTTGAACTACAACGAAGTGCTCAGCGGCACCCTGCCCGACAAAGCCAGCTTTGTGGTGAGCGTGAACGGGGTGGCCAACACCGTCACGGCCGTGGCACTCGGCAGCGACGCCAGCTCTGTGGTGCTGACGCTGACCAGCAGCGTCACCAGCGCCCAGACCGTGCGCGTGAGCCTGGCCGATGGTGCGGCCATCAAAGACACCGCAGGCAACGCGGCCGCCAGCTTTCGCGATCAGGCCGTGGTGGTCGCTGACAAAACCGCGCCCACCCGGCTCAGCGCCAATGCGCTCACGGGCGCTGGCGGCTCGGTCATCGTGCTGCGCTATTCCGAGGACCTGCTGGCCAGCGCCAAGCCCGAGCCCGGCGACTTTGCGCTCAGCGTCAACGGCACCCCTGTGACCCCCAGCGCTGTGGATGTCATTGGCGATTCGGTGCGCCTGACGCTGGCTAACCCAATTGCCAACCCGGCCAGCGCCACGGTGAGGCTGAACTTCACCCAGCCCGCCAACAGCAGCCGCGCCGTGCAAGACCCTGCAGGCAACCTGGTGGCCAGCATCTCCGAGGCCGGTGGCCTGTTGATCAGCAGCAGCCAGGACCTGGCCCCGCCCACCCTGGGCAGCGCGGCCACTTCGGCCGAACTGGTGGGCCGGCCCTCCAGCCTGCTGCGGCTGATTTTTAACGAGGCGCTGGACGCTGGCGCCCTGCCCGATGTCGCCAGCCTGGCCCTGCAGCTGAGCCTGGGCGGCAGCACCCGCAGCGTGGCCGTGAGCTCGCTCAAGGTGGTGGGCGCATCTCTGGAGCTGACCCTGGCCGAGACGGTGAGCGACGAGCAATCAGGCCTGCGCCTGGTTTACACCCCGCCTGCCAGCGGCCCAGCGCTGCAGGACTGGGCCGGCAACGATGTGGCGGCCTTCAGCCGCGGCATAGGCCTGGGGGACGTGGTGCCGCCCACGGTGGTGTCCAGTCGTTTCACCTCGGCCACCACGCTGGAGCTGACCTTCAGCGAGACCCTGGCAGGCTTGGGCCCAGACAAGGCCAGCTTTGGCCTGGTGGCCAACGGTGGCGCTGCGCTCAAGGCCACGGGCAGCAGCATTTCAGGCCGCACGCTGGTGCTGAACTTGGACGCGGCGGTGGAAAGCGGCAAAGCCGCCACCTTGAGCTACACCGCAGCGGCGGGCGACGCTTCTTTGCTCAACCCGGCGCTGCAAGACGCAGCGGGCAATGACACCGCCAGCTTCAACCAGACGCTGGACACCACGGCACCCAGCCTGGTCAGCGCCAACACGGGCAGCGACGGACTGAGCGTGCGCCTGGCCTACAACGACAGCCTGCTCAGCCCGAGCAGCAGCAGCACCCCCGCCATCCCGGCGGTGGCGGCCAGCGCCTTCAAGGTCTTTAAGAGCCAGGGCGTGGAGGTGGTCGTCAGCAGCGTGACGGTGTTGAACAACGAGGTCAGCCTGGTACTGGCCAGCGCGCTCAGCGGCACCGACACGGTGACGGTGTTCTACGTGGCGCCCACCGCCAACATTGGCGTGGCCAATGCCGCCCTGCAAGACAGCACGGGCAACGACGCGGCCGCCCTGGGCAGCGGCGTGAGTGGGCAGCCGGTCAGCAACAAGGTGCTGCCCACCGTGACGCGCGCCGCACTCGACTCGCTGGCCGCGCCGCTGGACACGGTGACCCTGACCCTGAGCGAAGCTCCAGTGGGCGCCCTGCCCGACAAGTCCGCCTTCAGCTTGAGCTTGGGCGGCGTGGCGCAGACCCTGGGCAGCGTGAGCCTGTCTGGCAACGACTTGGTGATCAGCCTGACCAGCCCCCTGTCCAGCGACGGCGCGCTGACCCTGAGCTACACCCCACCGGCCAGCAACGCGCTGCAAGACGCTGATGGCAACCGGCTGGCGAGCCTGAACAGGTCGCTGGGCCAGGTCAAAACCGGCAGCGCGGCGGCCGACACCCTCAGCGGCCAGGCCGCACTGAGCGACTACTTCTTGGGCAGCGCCGGCAACGACAGCTACAGCGGCCTGGGCGGCGCCGACACCTGGGTGTGGCCCGACTTTGGTGCAGGCGGGCCAGGCGGTTTTGTGCAGACGATCAAGGACTTTGGCTTCAAAAAAGGCAGTGGCACGCTCCAGGGCAGCAGCGAGGCCGACCTGCTGGACCTGCGCCAGCTGCTCGACGGCTACACCGCCGCCAGCACCATCGCAGACTTTCTGCGCTTTGACAAAAACGCCGACAACAAGTTGGTGCTGAATATCGACCGCGACGGCGGCGCCACCTTCGCCGCCACGGCTTCTTTGCTGTTCGACAACGTCACCGTGGACGCCAACAACCAGTTGCTCGCCGGCGGCCAGTTCGTCAGCCACAACGCCGGCAACCTCGCGCTGGTCGACGTGCTCGCGCACCTGATGGCTGAAAAACAGCTCAGCGTGCTGTGAGGCACTGATCGCCAACAGGCTGAGCTCCTACAAAGACAAGCTGCCTTGTCCCCTGTAGGAGCTTGCCTGCAAGCGAATCGCGCCGGAAAACCACCCTTTCCACACGCAAGAATTCGCCGGCAGGCCGGCTCCTACAGGGGAAACGGCTTGCCTTTGTAGGAGCTTGCCTGCAAGCGAATGTTCGCCCGAGGCAAGGCCCGCTGACCGCCACCATTCGCCAGCAGGCTGGCTCCTACAAAGACAAAGCCGCCTTCTCCCCTGTAGGAGACAAGCCTGCAAGCGAATGTTCGCCCGAGGCAAGGCCCGCTGTCCGCCACCATTCGCCAGCAGGCTGGCTCCTACAAAAACAAGCCGCCTTCTCCCCTGTAGGAGCTTGCCTGCAAGCGAATCGTGCCAAGGCATGAGCATCACCCGACTCGGAAACCCCTGACAGCGCGCACTTACGCGTAAGCCTCGGTGTCCACCTCGCTGCTGCCCTGCGCGTTGTAGCGCGCGCCATGCACCGTTTGCTGGTTGATGAGCGCATCCAACCGGGCCAACACCTCGGCCGACAGCTGCACATTCACTGCACCCACATCCTCGAGCAAATGGTCCACGCTGCGGGTGCCGGGAATCGGCAAAATGTCCGGTCCCTGGTGCAGCAGCCAGGCCATGGCCAGCTGCGAGGGCGTGCAGCCGACCTCGGCCGCGATGGCGTTGAAAGGCGGCAGCAGCGCCTGGTTTTTGGCGTGGTTCTCAGGAGAAAAGCGGGGCATGGCGCGCCGAATGTCCTTGGGCTCCAAGCTGCCCACATCCAGCGGGCCGCACAAAAAGCCACGCGCCACCGGGCTGAAAGCCACAAAGCTCACGCCCAGTTCCCGGCAGGCTTGCAGCACCGCAATTTCTGGGTTGCGTGTCCACAGCGAGTACTCGGTTTGCAGCGCCGCAATCGGGTGCACCGCATGCGCGCGGCGCAAGGTGGGCGCCGACACCTCTGACAAGCCAATGCTGCGGATCTTGCCTTCTTTGACCAGGTCGGCGAGTGCGCCCACGCTGTCTTCAATCGGCACCTGCTTGTCCCAGCGGTGCAGGTAATACAGGTCAATCACATCTGTCTGCATGCGGCGCAGCGACTCCTCGCAGGTGGCCTTGAGGGTGGCAGGCCGGCCGTCGATGACGCGCACCTTTACGCCCTCGGCATTGGCCACACCACTCATGCCACACTTGCTGGCCAGCGTGAATTTGGCGCGGTGCTTGGACAGGAACTTGCCCAGCAGCATCTCGCTGGTGCCAAAGCCATACAAAGCGGCGTTGTCAAAGTGCGTGACCCCCGCGTCCAGCGCAGCCAGCAGCAAGCGCTCGGCCTCGCTTTCAGAAATGGGCGTGCCGTAGGCGTGAGAGATGTTCATGCAGCCCAGGCCAATGGCGCTGACGCTGAAGGGGCCGAGTTGGCGTTGTTGCATTTTTTCAATCCTGTGGTTCAAAAGCTCAAAGATTCAGGCCGACGGGCAGCCTGACGCCCAAGCCATGAATGTATCGGACTGTGATGGCTGTGGCTTGCCAGCGGTGTGACGAAAATCTGATCAACCAAAGCGCACAACAAGCCAGGAGCACAAAAGTTATAACTTGCTCTTGACTCAATGAAAATCAAAATACCAATCAAGCAGCTCACAAGGCCCTGAATATGATCAAGATGACCTCTCGCATGGCCCAAATTCAATTTGCCTCCCTCATTGACGCGTCACAACGCCAGCCCATTGCCGTGACGCGCCGTGGTCGACCTGTGGCTGTCGTTTTGTCTTATGAAGACTACCAAGCGAGCACGCAGACCATCCCGTTTCATGTGGCTAAACTGATCAGTGAAATTCACCCGCTGCGCGGCAAGCCTGCGGGAGATGCCATGCGCATGCAAATTTCAAAAATGAGCCAAAAAGCCACCGAAGAGGGCCTGAGCGAAGACGATGTGATGCGCATGCTCGATGAAGACTGAACCTGCCTGCAAACCTACAAAGGCGTCGACATTCTCTCGCCCGCACAATTTCTCGAGCGCTTCAACACCCTTTAGCAAGGCCCCTCGCACACAGCCGCACAACAGGTTCAACCCATTCAGAGCAGCAACTCTGTTTGTGCAATGAGCCTGGTCGCCCATTCATTTGGCACGTCGCAGCAAGGAATAAAAATTCACATTTTGTTAGAACAATAGGACTCAAAATTCAAGCTCCCTGGCCAACGCCACCACCCCAGAGAACCTTGCATGTTGCTCACCCTGCTCGCCCACAAGTATGCCGAAGACCAAGCCCTGCTCACTCAGTTGGCGGCTCTGGACACCCAAGCGCATGGTGACTTGCTGCACGCCGCACGGCGCACGCTTCAGCACATCCATGTGGTCGACCAGATCTTTCAGGCCCATCTGAGCGGGCAAGCGCACAGCCACACGGGGACCAACACTTTGCACACGCCGGAACTGGGCGCGCTCAAAGCCTCGATGGCGCAGCTCGATGCTTGGTTGCAGCACTTCACCGAGGCGACCAACGAGCAGAACTTGGCCGAGCAAATTGACTTTGTTTTCACAGACGGCGATGCTGGGCGCATGAGCCGCCAAGAGATGCTGATGCACCTCATCACCCATGGCGCCTACCACCGGGGGCAAGTGGGGCAGTTGCTCAAGACCGCTGGCATGGCGCCGCCGCGCGATCTGCTCACCCGGTTTTTGCATGCCACCGAGCCGCAGCGGCGTCTGCCCGCCCACCCCCAGCCTGAGCGCGAGGCGCTAATGGTGTGGGCACAGGCACGCGTGTGAGGCTCCGTGTGCTGGCCAGCGGACTGGCTGCAGCATTGACCATGACAGCTTGCACGAGCTTGGAGCGCGTGGCGCACCTCTACAGCCCAGAGGCGCCAACCGCCCAGCGTTTTGCGTTCAAAGACGGTGGCAGCAGCGTGTTCTACAGCTTTGTGGTGGGCAGCTCGCCGCAGCCACCGACAGCCGTGTTCTTTTACGGTGGCTCGGGCTGCGCCAGCTGGAAGGCGGTGATGCCAGGCTATGTGGAGGGCCTAGGAGTGGATGCGCGGGTATGGGTGCTCAACAAGCGCTTTGTGTCAGACCGCGCCACCGGCTTGTGGGACTGCGGCGAGGTCTTTGACGCGGCCAACCACCCCAGCCAATGGCGAGCAGATTACGCAGAGTTCATCACCGAGCAACTCGGCCGCATGAGCCCCGTGCCCAGCCGGGTGCTGTTGGTGGGGGTGTCAGAGGGCGCCATTCCTGCAGTGCAAGTGGCCGCTAGCCTGAGCGCAGTCACCCATCTGGCCATCATAGGCAGCGGCGGCTTCACCTTGCGCCAATCGCTGCAGGTCTTGCGCGACAAAAAACATATTTCATTCGATGTGGATGAGGCGTGGGCCGCGGTGGCCGCCAAGCCTCAGAGCCTGGCGCACCAGCTGTGGGGCCATCCATACCGCTGGTGGTCGCAGATGCTGGACCTGGACTTGGTGCCCGACTACCTCAACCTGCGCATTCCCATTTCGGTGGCCATGGGGGAGCAAGACAGCAGCGTTCCCGTGGAGTCACTGCACCACCTGCAAAGCCGTTTTCGCGAGGCGGGCAAAACCTGCTTGCAAGCCACCGTGTACCCCGGTGCGGACCACCGGCTGAGCAAGGGCGGAGGGTCTCACCGCCCTGATTTTTTGGCCACCGTGGGCCGCGGGCTGGACACGCCCGTATGCCGGGAAGAGCCAGGACGCTGATTCGCTTTGCTTGCGCAGGGCATCAGTCCAGCCAGAAAGTCCAGGAAACGCCGCTCAAGCCCCCAGTTGCTGCTCCAACTGATGCAGCACCTGGTAGCACGGCAGCACCTGCGCCACCGACGCGTTGGGCTCGCGGCCTTCGCGGATGGCGGCGAAGAACTCGCGGTCTTGCAGCTCAATGCCGTTCATGGACACCGCCACCTGGGAGACGTCGATTTTTTCTTCTTTGCCGGTGAACAGGTCGTCGTAGCGCGCCAGGTAGGTGGCCGTGTCGCCGATGTAGCGGAAAAAGGTGCCCAGCGGGCCGTCATTGTTGAAGGACAGGCTCAGCGTGCAGATGGCGCCGTTGGCCGCTTGCAGCTGGATGCTCATGTCCATGGCAATGCCCAGCGCCGGGTGGATGGGGCCTTGCACGGCGTTGGCTTTGACGATGGGGCTGCCGCACTGGTAGGCGAACAAATCCACCGTGTGCGCGGCGTGGTGCCACAGCAGGTGGTCGGTCCAGCTGCGCGGCTGGCCCAGCGCGTTCATGTTGGTGCGGCGGAAAAAGTAGGTCTGCACATCCAACTGCTGGATGTTGAAGCCGCCGCCCTTGATTTTCTGGTTCACATACTGGTGGCTGGGGTTAAAGCGCCGGGTGTGGCCACACATGGCAACCAGGCCGGTCTGCTTTTGCAGCGCCACGATTTCTTCGCCTTCCCTGAGCACATCGCACAGCGGAATTTCCACCTGCACATGCTTACCAGCTGCAAGGCAGGCTTTGGTTTGGTCAGCGTGCATTTGCGTGGGGGTGCACAGGATGACGGCGTCGACTTCCTTGATCTTGAGCGCGTCGGCCAGGTTGGTGCTGACATGGGCGATACCGTATTTGTCGGCTACTTCTTGGGTTTTGCCCAGTTCACGGCCTATGAGCGAGATCACCTCGACGCCGTCTATAAGCTTTATGCCGTCCAGGTGTTTGGTGCCGAATGCGCCGGCGCCCGCGAGTGCGACTTTGATGGTCATGGGGGGATGTCTTTCTTGTTAATCAGGTGTGTGTGGTCCTGCGCAGCAGCCTTCAGGCTGCCAAAGGCTCGATCTCGCGGGCGATGAGCGCGGCTTTGTCAATTTCAGCCACGCGCAGGTCGTACTGGGTTTGAAGGTTGAGCCAGCTTTGCGCCTGGCCGCCAAAAAATTGCGCCAAGCGCAATGCCGTGTCAGCCGACACACCACGGCGCTCGAGCACGATGTCGTTGATGCGGCTGGCCGGGATGTGCAGGCGCTTGGACAGGGCGTTGGCGCTCATGCTCAAGGGGACGAGGTAGTCTTCGCGAAGCACCTCGCCAGGATGGACGGGGCGCATGCCGTTCTTGATGCTCATGGGGTGTTCCTCGTGCTCAGTGGTGCTCAACGATCTCGAACTCAGACGGCCCCTGTACTGTTTACCGATATTCGGTAAGCTTGTCAGGCATTGTCCAAGATCGCGTGCCCAACCGCCGTGTTGCTGGCGGGCACATGGTAGAAGCGGTGCAGCACTGTGGGGGTGCGGCCAACGACCTGCTCGCCTTCCACGTCGGCCATGGCGCCACGGGCGATCAGCCACATGACCAGCTCTATGCCTTCGCTGCCGGCTTCGCGCACATAGTTGATGTGCGGGGTTTGGGCGCAGGCCACGGGGTCTTGGATCATTTTGTCCAGCCAGTTGTTGTCCCACTCGCGGTTGATGAGGCCGGCGCGCGCGCCTTGGAGCTGGTGGCTCATGCCGCCTGTGCCCCAGATGTGCACGTTGAGTTCTTCGTCAAAGCTCTCCACGGCACGGCGTATGGCCTGGCCGAGCTTGAAGCAGCGCATGCCGCTGGGCACGGGGTACTGCACCACATTGACCGCGAAGGGAATCACCGGGCAGGGCCAGGCGTCCTTGTTCGGGTCGAGCTCGCCGCACATCAGCGACAGCGGCACCGTCAGGCCGTGGTCCACGTCCATCTTGTTGACGATGGTCAGGTCAAAGTCTTGCTGGATGACGCTGTGCGCGATGTGCGAGGCCAGCTCCGGGTGACCCTTGACCATGGGCACGGGGCGTGGGCCCCAGCCTTCGTCAGCCGGCTGGAACTGGGCCGCCGTGCCAATGGCAAAGGTGGGGATCATGTCCAGGCTGAAGGCGGTGGCGTGGTCGTTGAAGACCAAAATGACGACGTCGGGCTTGTTGTCCTTCATCCACTGCTTGGAGAACTCGTAGCCGGCGAAGACGGGCTTCCAGTAGTCCTCCTGGGTCTTGCCCAGGTCCATGGCCGCGCCAATGGCGGGGACGTGCGAGGTGAAAACAGAGGCGGTGATGCGTGCGGCCATGTTCAAGCTCCTTGGTGTGCAGCGCCTTGCGGCTGGCGGTTGGCTTGGGCGTCGCCGTCTTCGCCCACGTAACGGTTGCCTTCGACGGAGCGGCCACCACGGATCATCATGTCGCGGTACTCCAGCTCGGTCATGCCGGTCATGGAGCCGGCCATTTGCTGAAAGCTCTTGCCGTCGGTGGCGCCTATCTTGGCCAAAAAGTAAATGTTGCCGCCCAGCGAGATGCAGCGGTTGAGGTCGCGGTCAAGCACAGCCTGCTTTTGCGGCTCGCTCATGGCCCACTCGTCGAGGTAGGCGCGCTCGTTGGCGCGAAAGCGCTCGCGGTGGTCGGCCTTCATGAGGCTCATGCAGAACTGGTTGAGCCAGTAGCCTTTGCGGCTTTGCTCGGCATCAAAAATCAGCGTGCCGGGCACGTCTTGGTAGGGTTTGTCCAAAGCCATGTGAATCTTTCTAGTCTTGTTCAGTCTTCCAGTGGGAGAAAGTCCGGGTGAGGGCATCCGGCACAGCCACATCGCCTTCCTGGCACCACCGCGCCCTCACCCCTGCCCTCTCCCAGAGGGAGAGAGAGAAAAAAGGTTGCATCATGCGCGAACTTCTTCAGGCCAGTACAAGCGCATGGGGTTGTCCACCAGCAGTTTGCGCTGCAGCTCGGCCGTGGAGGCAATTTGCGGGATGAAGTCCACCAACAGGCCGTCGTCGGGCATGTGGTCCTTCAAGTTGGGGTGGGGCCAGTCGGTGCCCCAGAGCACGCGGTCTGGGAATTCTTGCACCACACGGCGGGCAAAAGGCACCACGTCTTGGTAGGCCTGTTGCTCGCCATTCAAGGCCTTGGGGCCGTCCACAGACAAACGCTCTGGGCAGGTGACCTTGCTCCACACATTGGGGTGCTGGCGCATGAACTTCAAAAACAGCTCGAACTCGGGGCCGTCAATGGGCTTGCTCACGTCGGGCCGGCCCATGTGGTCCACCACCACGGTGGTGGGGAGAGCTGTGAAAAAGTCCCACAGCTCGGGCAGGTCCACGGCCTCAAAGTAAATCACCACATGCCAGCCGAGCTGGCCCACGCGGGTGGCAATCTCAAGCAGCTCGTCTTTGGGCGTGAAGTCCACCAAGCGCTTGACAAAGTTAAAGCGCACGCCGCGCACGCCGGCCGTGTGCAGGGCCTGCAGCTCGTCGTCAGTGACCGAGCGCTTGACCGTGGCCACGCCGCGCGCTTGGCCGCCCGAGGCCAGGCAGGCGTCGACCATGGCGCGGTTGTCGGCGCCGTGGCAAGTGGCTTGCACCACCACGTTGCGGGCAAAGCCCAGGTGGTCGCGCAGGGCAAAGAGCTGCTGCTTGCTGGCGTCGCAAGGCGTGTACTTGCGCTCGGGGGCATAGGGGAACTGGGCGCCGGGGCCGAACACATGGCAGTGCGCGTCCACCGCGCCTGCAGGCAGTTCAAAGCGGGGCTTGGACGGGCCGGTGTACCAGTCCAGCCAGCCAGGGGTTTTGGTGAATTCTGAGGTGGTCATGAAGGTCTTTGAGTGCTTGTGGTCAGTCGATGTAGCGCAGGCCGGCTTGGGCCAAGGGCTCGCGCATTTTGTACATGTCCAGGCCCAGCACACCGCTGGCCAGCTTGGCGCGTTTTTCGCCTTCGTTGGCCTCGCGGGCTTGGGCGGCTTGCAGGGTTTGGGCGGCCATGGCACGCGGCACGCAGACCACACCGTCGTCGTCGGCCACGATGGCGTCGCCCGGCGTCACCCACATGCCGGCGCAAACCACCGGAATGTTGACCGAGCCCAAGGTGGCCTTGATGGTGCCCTTGCTGGAGATGGCTTTGCTCCACACGGGGAACTGCATTTTTTGCAGCTCTTTGACGTCGCGCACGCCGGCGTCAATGATGAGCGCGCGCGCGCCACGCGCCTGAAAGCTGGTGGCCAGCAGGTCGCCAAAGTAGCCGTCTGTGCAGTCGGCGGTGACGCTCGCCACCACGATGTCGCCGGGCTGAATTTGCTCGGCCGCCACATGCATCATCCAGTTGTCACCGGGGTGCAGCAGCACGGTCACGGCCGTGCCCGAGACCTGCGCGCCCGGGTAAATGGGGCGCATATAGGGCTTGAGCAGGCCCACGCGGCCCATGGCCTCGTGCACGGTGGCCGAGCCCAGGGCAGCCAGCGCGTCGGTGGTGGCGCGGTCAGCGCGCTGGATGTTGCGGTACACAACGCCGAGTTCGTACATGAAAATTTCCTTGAAATAAAAAAGGCTGTTTGTCTTTGTAGGAGCTGGCCTGCCGGCGAATCTTTGCGCTGAACAAACCATGGCTAAGCGGCACGGTTCGCTGGCAGGCCAGCTCCTACAAAGTCAGGGTCAAAGTCAAAGTCGAGGTCAAAGTCAGGTTCAGGTTAAAAGTCAGGGTCAGTGGCCGGCGGCTTTGAGGCGCGGGTGTCGGTATTCAACGCCGAGTTCGTACATGAAAATTTCCTTGAAATAAAAAAGGCTGTTTGTCTTTGTAGGAGCTGGCCTGCCGGCGAATCTTCGCGTTCAACCAACGGCGGATCAACGGCACGATTCGCTGGCAGGCCAGCTCCTACAAATTCGGGGTCAAAGTCAAATTCAGGGTCAGTGTCAGGCTCAAAGTCAGGGTCAGTGGCCTGCGGCTTTGAGGCGGGCGTCCAGGCGGGAGAACACGCGGCGGGTGTTGCCTTCGTAGATTTGGTGCTTGTCATCTGCGCTCAGGATGGTGCTGGCCTCAATGTAGCGCTTGGTGTCGTCGTAGTAGTGGCCGGTTTGTGGGTCTATGCCGCGCACCGCGCCAATCATCTCGGAGGCAAACAACACGTTTTTCACTGGAATCACGGTGTTGAGCAAGTCAATGCCGGGCTGGTGGTAGACGCAGGTGTCAAAGTACACGTTGTTCATCACGTGTTCGCTGAGCAGCGGCTTTTTCATCTCTTGTGCCAAGCCTCGGAAACGCCCCCAGTGGTAGGGCACAGCGCCGCCGCCGTGGGGAATCAAGAATTTGAGCGTGGGGAAGTCCTTGAACAAATCACCCTGCACCAGCTGCATAAAAGCCGTGGTGTCGGCGTTCAGGTAGTGGGCGCCCGTGGTGTGAAAGCAGGCGTTGCAGCTGGTGCTCACGTGGACCATGGCGGGCAGGTCGTACTCGACCATTTTTTCGTAAATGGGGTACCAGTGTTTGTCAGTCAGCGGCGGGCTGGTCCAGTGGCCGCCTGAAGGGTCGGGGTTGAGGTTGATGCCCACCGCGCCGTACTGTTTGACGCACTTTTCCAGCTCGGCCACGCAGGTGGCCGGGTCCACCCCGGGCGACTGCGGCAGCATGGCCACGGGCACAAAGTGCTGGGGGAACAGCTCGCTGACGCGGAACACCAGCTCATTGCAAATGGCCGCCCAGGTGGCCGATACATTGAAGTCGCCAATGTGGTGGGCCATGAAGCTCGCACGCGGCGAGAACAGCGTGAGGTCGCTGCCGCGCTCGGTCATGAGCTTGAGCTGGTTGGTCTCAATGGCTTCGCGCAGATCGTCGTCGCTGATCTTGAGGTCAGAGACTTTGGGCATCACGGACGGGTCCTTGATGCCGGCAATTTGCTTGTTGCGCCAGTCTTCCAGCGCCTTGGGCGCGGTGGTGAAGTGGCCGTGGCAGTCAATGATCATGGGGGCTCCTAAATACGGGGAATCAGTTCAAACGGGGCTCATGCCCTGGCGGCGCTTGGCAGCGTCGGCCTGGAGCGAGGCCATGAAGGCGAGCAGAGCGCGCGCGTCATCCAGACGGGCCGAACCTTGTCGCACCGCGCCTGTGAACACCGTGTCAATGGCGATGTCAGCTGGCATGGGCCCGACGATGGCAATGCCAGGGGCGTGGATCAATTCGCTGAGCTGCTGAAAGCCCAAAGCCACTTGGCCCTGGGCCAGCAGCTGCGCCACGGGCGTGCCGGGCGGGGGCGTGAGGATGCGGCCTTTGATTTGCTCGGCAATGCCCCACCGCTCGAACAGGCGGGCCAAGGCTACGCCACTGGGGCCGGTGGAATAACTCAAGCTGGGCGCGGCCAGCACGGCTGCGCGCACGGCGGCTTCACTGGAAATATCGGGCAGGGCAGCGCCAGCAGGCACAGCCACCGAAGTACCTGAGAGCACCAGGTCCACGCGCGAGCCGGGCACCAGGCAGCCGGCAGCGTCGAGCTTGGCCATGGCATCGGCGGCCAGGATCACCAAGTCAAAGGCTTCGCCCGCTTGCACGCGGCGGGCCGCGTCCACCCCGCCCATTGACTCCATGGCGGCTGCAACACCACCTTGGGCCTGCCAGTCGGCCAAGAGCTCGGCCAACAAGAGCCGGGTGGCCATGGAAGAAATGCCGCGCAGCGGGTCTGGGTGAGCAGCGTTGGGACTGGACGGAGAAGTAATCATTGCGGGTATTGTCTGGCGCGCTCAGCGGTCGACCAAGGCGGACAGGGCACTAGCAGTTATAGCAAAATCGCATAATACAGACTAGGTTATTCACTGAACGGCAGGGCTTGGGCAGCATGGCTTGTGAATGCAAACACGGACCGCGTCAAAATCAACTCGCGTTTGACTTTTGCGTTTGAAAATGGCGATGCCATTCTGGTGAATTACCAGGATTACCACTGAGGTGACCATGAGTTCGATGTTCAATCCCCCCCACCCCGGCCTGACCTTGAGGGACGACGTCCTGCCGGCCCTGAGCTTGCAGGTCAGCGAGGCCGCCGCCCAGTTGGGCGTCGACCGCACCACTTTGTCCAAGGTGCTCCATGGGCGGGCTGCCATCAGCCCCGCAATGGCACTGCGCATTGAGCGTTGGTTGGGGCGCGACCACGGCGGGGCCGCTGAGGTGTGGCTGGCCCAGCAGGCGGCGTATGACTTGTGGCAGGCCAGGGCGGCGGTGAAGGCGAGCAAGGCGCTTGAAGGCGTCAAGGTGCTCAAGCTTTTACCGGTCTGAGTGGCCTTGCGCGGCTCTGGCTTTGGCGCCGGCCAGCTGATTCACTGAACGGCAGGACATGGACCTCAAACAAATTGAATACTTTGTCCGCGTGGCCGAGCTGGGCAGCTTTACCCGTGCGGCGCAGGCGCTGAACGTGGCCCAACCCGCGCTCAGCCGGCAGGTGCGGTTGTTGGAGGTGGAGCTGCGGCAAAACCTGTTGATCCGCAACGGCCGGGGCGCGCTGCCCACCGAGGCGGGCAAGCTGCTGCTTGAGCACGGGCGCGGCATCTTGCACCAGGTCGAGCGCGCGCGCGAAGAGCTGGGCCGGGTGCGTGGCGCGCTGGCCGGCCGGGTGGCGGTGGGCCTGCCGCCTTCCATTGCCCGCATGATGGCGGTGCCGCTGATTCATGGCTTTCGCCAGTCCATGCCGCAGGCCACGCTGTCGCTGACCGAGGGGCTGTCAGCGGCCATGCTGGAGTCGCTGTCCAGCGGCCGGCTGGACATTGCGCTGCTCTACAACGCCACGCCCTCGCCAGACATTGAACTCACGCCCTTGTTCCAAGAAGAGCTGTTCCTGGTGCAAGCCAGGCCCGCAGACCCGTCCAAGGCCGCCACCAGCGCCGTGGCCCTGAGCGCGTTGGCCCGGGTGCCGCTGGTGATCCCCAGCCGGCCCAATGCCATTCGCATGCAAGTAGAAGCCGAGTTGGCCGCCCACGGGCTCAAGCCCACCATTGCGCTGGAGGTGGACAGCGTGGCCTCCATCTTGGAGCTGGTGGCCGACGGCGCTGGCAGCGCGGTGCTGGCTGGGCACGCGGTGCGCAACTCGGGCCAGCCCCAAGCTTTTACGGTGCGGCCCATAGGCTCACCCCGCGTGTGCAGCGGCGTGGCCATGGCGGTGAGCTCGCAGCGCCCCACCACCTTGACCCAAAAGTCCGCGCAGGACTTGATCCGCCAGCTGGCTGTGCGCATGGCGAGTGCATCAGGCGCGGCGTCGGCCTAAGGGGCTTGAAGCCAGCGTCATTAAAGGCGCTGCTGTCTGTGGGCCATGACCAAAGCGCGCTTGAGGGCATTGAAGCTTCACGCTTTGAGCGACGCTGACAGGCCAGCGCTCTAAAGACACCTCCCGACTGCGCTTTGCGCAGTGCGGCGCGCCCACCCCTTGCAGTCGGCCCAAGGCTGATGTCACAAAAAGTTAATGTGCTCATCAAATAATGTTTATGTGAGTTTTATTACCCTTTCGGTTTTCAGCGGCATGACCGACCCGCAGCCACCATGTCCAGCGTGCAAGTAGCTCCTTTAAGCCGCTGGCCCAGCCGCTTGGCGCCCTGGTTGGCTTCAGCCTATTTGGCTTTGCTCACGCTGATGTTGCCGCTGTCGCCGCTGTTTGCCAGCGTGATGTTCGGTCGGCTCAAATTCCTTCGCGATTACTGGGGCTTCGTCGGCCGCATGCGGGTTCACATTGCCGCCTTGCGCGAAGGGCCGGCCAGGCACTACTTTGAAGATGTGATGGGCCGCCAAAGCGAGGTGCCCGCTGAAATCGCTGGTTCTTGCGTTCAGTGCGGCAACTGCTGCATGAACAAGCGCTGCGTGTTTCTCGAAGCCATAGACAACGACCGCTACCAGTGCGGCATCTACCACTCGCCCCTGCGGCGCTGGTCCAACTGTGGCTCCTTCCCGCTGCACGCGCAAGACATAGAGCGTTACGCCTGCCCGAGCTACCACGTGGTGCATGTGGTGAAAGTGGTGGCTAAGCGTGATTGAGGTTCGCTAACCGAGCCATCGGCGGGCGGCGGGCATTAGTCACAAACAGTTCACAAGCGCCACCTATTCTGAACACTCACTCTTGCAACTCAAGGAAGCTTTTCACGATGAACCGCCCCACCCACCTGCGCCGCGTCTTGGCCACCATCGCTGTGATGTTGGCCGCAAGCCCCCAACACCTCTTTGCTCAAACAGAGGTGCAAGCCGTGTTGGCAGGCCATGCCTTTGTGCCAGCCTCCACCACCGTGGCCGCACCGGCCGATGCCGGCCCCCTGTTTTCCACCGCTGGCAAGTTCACCGCGGGCAATCGCCAGCGCACCCAGGCGCTCAACAGCCTGCCCGGCGTGACCTTTGTGGGTGACCCCAAGTTCCCCCGTTTGTCGGGCGGGACGCTGCCCATCACCGGGCAGTCGGTGCAAGGCTTTTCAGGCATCGTTTCCCTGGGGCAAAACCGGTTTTTGCTGCTCACTGACAACGGCTTTGGCAACAAAATCAACTCCCATGACGCTTTGCTGATGGTGCACACCGCCAAGGCAGACTGGGCCAGCGGCAAGGTGGAGTTGGAGCGCACCACCTTTTTGCACGACCCCGACCGCAGCCTCCCCTTTGTCATTGCCAATGAAAACACCAAAGACCGCTACCTGACCGGTGCGGACTTCGACCCCGAGTCCATCCAAGTGGTGGGAGACGAGTGGTGGATTGGTGATGAATTTGGCCCCTACGTGTTGCGCACCACACCGCAAGGCAAGGTGCTGGGCTTTATTGACACCGTGGCCGCTGGCAAAGCCTACCGGAGCCCCGACCATTACCTCAATGGCCGCATTGCCGCCAACTACCCGGCCGAAGCCGTGTTTGAGGCGCGGCGCTCAGGCGGCTTTGAGCCCATGGCCAAGTCCGTTGACGGCAAGAGCGTCTACCCCATGTTCGAGTGGCCCCTGTGGGACGCGCAGACCAAGGCGCCCGAGTCGCACGGCGGCAAGCCGTACACCCGCATCTTGCACATTGACGTGGCCAGCCGCAGCTACACCGAGCGCCAGTGGAAATACAAGTTTGAGGCAGCCGGCAATGTGGCTGCTGATTTTCAGATGATCGACGCCAACACCGGCCTGGTGATTGAGCGCGACGACATGACCGAGGGCGCCGCCCCCGCCTGCCCGGACGCACCTCGCACCGACTGCTTTACCCGGCCAGCCCGCTTCAAGCGCATCTACAAAATCGACATGGCCCAAACCGACGCTGATGGCTTTGTCAAAAAGGTGGCTTTCATCGACCTGACAAAAATCAGCAACCCGAACCGACTGGCCAAAGTCGGGCCCAACGAAGCCAACTTTGTGCTGCCCCACCTGGGCCCTGAAGGACTGACCTTGGTCGATGACCAGCACATTGTGGTGGTCAATGACAACAACTTCCCCTACTCCTCGGGCCGCACCATTGGCCGGCCGGACGACAACGAGCTGACCTTGATCAACATCAAGGCGCTGATCGACGCCAAGTAAAAGGGCGCGGGCTCAAGGCCTGTTCGGCTGAAAGGCAACTTGAACCCCCTGGCCTTGTCTTTCATGCCAGGAGCCAAAGGCCCCTGGTTACTCTGCCAGATCAGACCGCCAAGCGCTTTTCAATGGCGGCTTTGTCGAAACTGGTGACCTTGGTGAACCCGTCGGCACTGAAGTCCAGGCCGGTCCAGTTCAGGTCTTCGTAGCTGGGGAAGGGGCGACCGCGGGCATTCGCGACAAGGCCGACGACCTCGGGCCGGTGGCCACGGGCATGATGGATGCCATTGATTCAGCCCACCGAGAACTCCTGAAGGCGGGCCAGCGCCGAGCCCGGGCGTGGCTTTTTTAGCGCAAGCCCCTAAGACAGCATGTACCGGGGCAGTGCCAGGACCACCTCCGGGAAGACAGTGATCAGGGTCAGTACCAGCATGTCGGCCAGCAAAAACCACATCACGCCCTTGAAGATCGTGGTGGTGCTGACCTGGTTGCCTACCACCCCCTTGATCACGAACACGTTCATGCCGATGGGCGGGGTGAGCATGCCGATCTCCAGCAGCTTGGTCAGCACCACGCCGAACCAGATCAAGCTGAGGTCGGCGGCCTGGATGATGGGCAGCACGATGGGCAGCGTCAGCAGCATGGCGCCGATGGGCTCCAGAAACATGCCCAGGATCAGGTAGATCACGATGATGGTCAGCAGCACCACGGCCGTGCTGGCCTGCATGTCGACGATGACGCTGGACAGGTAGGTGCCCGCGCCCGAGAGGGCCAGAAACCGGGTCAGCAAGCTGGCCCCCACGGCGATGATCATCAGCGAGGAGGTGGTCAGCACCGTCTCCAGAATAGCGTTGCGAAAGCGGGGCCAGGTTAGCGTGCCCTTGAGCAGGGCAATGGCACAGGACAGCGCTGCGCCCACGGCGCCGGCCTCGGTGGCCGTGAACAGGCCAGAGAATAAGCCCGTGAAGATGGAGACGATGACCAGCAGGATGGGCCAGACATCGCGCAAGGCCGCCCTTTTTTCCTGCGCCGAGAAGACGTCCAGGGAACGGGGGGCCAGTTCGGGGTTAATCATCACCCGAATGAGTACCACCGCGATGTATGACAGCATGGTGATGATGCCCACCACAAAGCCGCCAATGAACAGACCGTTGATCGAGGTCTGCGCCATGATGGCATAGAGAATCATGATGATGGACGGAGGAATCAGCGCGCCTATGGTGCCGCCTGCCGCTACGCACCCCGTGGCCAGGCCCGCTTCATAGCGTTGGCGCATCATCTCGGGCACGGCAATGCGCCCCATGGCGGCCGAGCAGGCCACCGAGGAGCCGCAGACGGCCGCAAAGCCAGAACAGCCCAGCAGCGCGGAGATGGCCAGGCCGCCAGGCAGGCCAGCCAGCCAGATGCGGGCGGCGCGAAACAGGCCCTCGGTCAGGCGGGCGTGGTAGCACACGAAACCAAGGAGCAGGAAGGTGGGTACTGAACTGAGCACCCAGTTCGCAGAGAACTGGTAGGGAATAAGGCCGACCGCCCCCCAGGCTACGTCCCAGCCCACCAGATACCAGATTCCTGAAAACGATACGGCGATCAGGGAAAAGCCGATGGGCAGGCGCAAGGCAATGAGCACCAGCATCGCACCCAGGCCCATCAGGCCGATAGTGATGTCACTCATTTTTTTGGTGTGTTAGAAAAATCAATCGGCATCCGGCCCGATGATGCGGGCACTGTCAATGCCTGAGGGCGCACCGGTGAGGTAGGTCACGAATTTGTAGGCCAGCACCAGCACCATCAGCCCGCAGCCCAGGGGCAGGAAAAAATATGTGGGCCAGATGAGGATCTTGTCGACGCCCTGCACCACCGCAGCGTTGATCTCCATCTTGATGGTGGCCTCGCCCCAGGTGCGCACGGTCAGGATGCCAAAGACCAGAATGGACAGCGGCAGCAACCAGGCCGCCAGGTGGCGCTGAACGGCGAGCGGGAAACGCTCGGTGAGCACTTCCACCGAAATGTGGGAGCCTTTTTGCTCGACAAAAGCCAGCGGCAGAAAGGCCACCAAGACCATGTAGAAGTTGGAGACGACGGTGATGGTGCCTGGCAGCGGATAATTAAACACATAGCGGCTGATCACGTCGACTGTGATGTGAACCATCATCAAGGCCACGCTCAGTCCTGCCAGAACGGTGACGGCGTTGATCAGGTAGGAGAGAAGTCGACCCAGGGTCTGCATGAGCATCCTTTCGACAGCGAGCCCGGCAGGGCCCACTGTTCAAACCGTCAAAGCGCAGCCCTGCCGGCTCACTCAAGGCCGTAGGTCTTGACGTCGATCTTGGAATAGATCTCGCGCCAGAAGAGCTCGGCAATCTGGTCAGGGTCATTGACTGGCCCGACCAGGCGGGTCCACTTGTCGACCAGGCCGCGCATGTCGCCGACCAGCGCGTCGGCGCCCTTGGCGTTGTACTGCTTGGTGTAATTGGCCGCGATGCCCGGGACGTCCGCTTGAATGGCTGCGCGCGAAGCGTTGAGCAGTTCAGGGTCGGTCTTGGCAATGCGCCCGCCCCGGGCTGCGAAGGCCTCCGCATCGCGGCGCGAGTAGGAGCGGTACAGCCAGGTGGACTGGGCCGACGCGGTGGCCGACGCGCGCAGCAGCCCCGTGCGCTGAGCTTCTGTGAGCTTGCGCCACGCATCGCGGTTGATGTTGAACGAGGAGCCGGAGAACACACCACCCGGGATGTCGACGTTCATGTCCGTGATCACCTCGCGCATGTTCCAGGCGCTGTATTCTGCCGTGGCCAGCACGGTGCAATCGACCACTTTTTGCTTGAGCGCCTCGACCATTTCGTTGCCAGGCATGGTCACGGGGGAGGCTCCGACAGCCCGCGCCCAGCGGGCCCAGGCAGCGCCGCCCACGCGCATGCGCGCACCCTTGAGGTCGGCCAGGTTGCGAATAGGCTTGGTGCACTGCAAGGTGTAAGGCGGGCTCACCGTCGCAGCGGTGAACAGCTGGTTCTGCTTGGCAAACTCGGCGCGGCATTCGGGGCACTTGAGCATCACATACTCTGCAAAGGCGCCCGCAAAAATGAGGCCGCCCTTGACCTCCGGATCGGGCTGCTGGGCAAGCAGCATCGACAGTTCCGACCCCATGTTAATGTAAGCGTATTCGGCTGGGGCGTACTGCGTGAGTACATAACCCATCTCAGAGATACCTTTGTTGACGCCGCCGGACATTTCCGTCAGGCTGAGCAAGGCGGTGTCAAAGACGCGGATGTTGACGCTGTTGTTGGTGTTTTTCTTGACCGCTTCTGCAAAGATTTTGGCGCCTTCGACCGGGGCGCCCGAGGGGAAGCCGACCGAATACTTCAGGGTAACCTGGGCCAAAGCCGTGCCCCCCACCAGCAGCATCGCCAATGCGGTGGCGGGAAATTTGAACCATTTTTTCATCGCAATGTCTCCTTAGTATTGGTCACGCCGCGGAAATTTGCTGGGCGCATAAATTATGCTAGCGAACTATTGGCTCTATGTTGTTGGTGTTTACCTTAGTGCCAGGACGCCGAGGGACTGTCTTTGTGCGAAAGGTGCTGGACGGGCTCACCGTTCCAGGCAGCTGCAGGTGGCACTCAAAAGGCCCGCACCCTGTGGGTTTTGGCTGAGGCGGCATCACGGAGCATTTAGCGCCCTTGCGACTTGCACAAAGGGGCTTAAAAAAGCCACGCTGGTTTCCCAGCGCGGCTTTTCAGGGTGCCAGCGTCGGCTTAGGCCGCCAAGCGCTTTTCAATGGCGGCTTTGGTGTCCTTGAGCTCTTGCGGCAGGTGGTGCGCCAGCTGCTGGAACAGCTCGGTGTGCAGGCTGAGTTCATGGACCCAGGCGGCTTTGTCGAAGCTGGTGACCTTGCTGAACTCGTCTGCGCTGAAGTCCAGGCCGGTCCAGTTCAGGTCTTCGTAGCTGGGGCTGATGCCCATGAGGTTGTCGTTGCCGTGGCCCGTGCCTTCAATGCGGTCAATCATCCACTTGAGGACGCGCATGTTCTCGCCGTAGCCGGGCCAGACGAACTTGCCGTCGTCGCCCTTGCGGAACCAGTTGGTGGTGTAAATGCGCGGCAAGGTGGCGGCGGCGGCTTGCAGCTTGGTGCCCAAGTCCAGCCAGTGCTGGAAATAGTCGCTCATGTTGTAGCCCGCAAAAGGCAGCATGGCAAAGGGGTCGCGGCGCACCACGCCTTGCTGGCCTGCGGCGGCGGCGGTGGTTTCAGAGCCCATGGTGGCGGCCATGTAAATGCCTTCGACCCAGTTGCGCGCCTCGCTCACCAGCGGCACGGTGGTGGAGCGGCGGCCACCAAAGATGAAGGCGTCAATCGGCACGCCTTTGGGATCGTCCCAGGCGCTGTCGAGTGCTGGGTTGTTGGTGGCGGCCACCGTGAAGCGGGCGTTCGGGTGCGCGGCCTTGGCGCCGGTTTCTTTGGCGATTTGCGGCGTCCAGTCTTTGCCCTGCCAGTCGATCAGGTGCGCGGGCAGCGAGCCGCTGTCTTTTTCCATGCCTTCCCACCACACGTCGCCGTCGTCGGTGAGCGCTACGTTGGTGAAGATCACGTTCTTGTCCAAGCTGGCCATGCAGTTGGGGTTGGTGTGGTAGTTGGTGCCGGGGGCCACGCCAAAGTAGCCGGCCTCGGGGTTGATGGCATGCAAGCGGCCGTCGGCGGTGGGCTTGATCCAGGCAATGTCGTCGCCAACGGTGGTGACCTTCCAGCCCTCAAAGCCTTGGGGCGGCACCAGCATGGAGAAGTTGGTTTTACCGCAGGCTGAAGGGAAGGCGGCAGCCACGTGGTATTTTTTGCCTTGGGGGTTGGTCACACCCAAAATCAGCATGTGCTCGGCCAACCAGCCTTGGTCGCGGCCCATGTTGGAGGCAATCCGCAGCGCAAAGCATTTTTTGCCCAGCAGCGCATTGCCTCCGTAGCCCGAGCCGTAAGACCAAATTTCGCGCGTTTCGGGGTAGTGCACGATGTACTTGGTCTTGTTGCAAGGCCAGCGCACGTCTTGCTGGCCGGCCTGCAGCGGCGCACCCACGGTGTGCACGCAGGGCACATACTCGCCGTCGGTGCCCAGCACGTCGTACACGGCGCGGCCCATGCGGGTCATGATCTTCATGTTGACGGCCACGTAAGGGCTGTCAGACAGCTCAATGCCAATGTGCGCAATGGGCGAGCCCAGCGGGCCCATGGAAAACGGCACCACGTACATGGTGCGGCCCTTCATGCAGCCGTCAAACAGGGGCGCCAAGGTGGCGCGCATCTCGGCCGGGGCCGCCCAGTTGTTGGTGGGGCCGGCGTCTTCTTGCTTGACCGAACAAATAAAGGTGCGGTCTTCCACACGGGCCACGTCGCTGGGGTCGCTCAGCGCCAAAAAGCAGCCTGGGCGCTTGACGGGGTCTAGCTTTTTAAAAGTGCCCGCGTCTACCAGTTGCTGGCACAGGCGCTGGTACTCCTCTTCGCTGCCGTCGCACCAGTAAATTTGGTCTGGCTTGCACACGGCGGCCATCTCGGCGACCCAAGCAATCAGCTTGGTGTTTTTCACGAAGGCGGGCGGACTGACGGTCAAGCCGTGCATGGCGGGGTGGTTCATGGGAAAGCTCCGAAGTTAAAAAGCAGAATGTCGGCAACCGTTGCAAGGGGGAACGGCTGTCGGCATGCCACTTTCCAGACCGTGGCGGAAAGTGCATTGGGACTCAGATTCTAGGAACAAGCTTTGTGACAGGCTCGTGTCCGGGGTTTAAAGTTATGCAAAACTTGCATGACTTTATGCCTCTCAAGCAATAGGGTCAACCCATTCACAGTGCCAACCCTGCGGGCGCTGACCTCAAAAGGCGTGATGCTGGTTACCCGCTCAGCGGTCCAGGTCCAGCGTGAAGGCCAGCGGCACGTCCTGGGGCGGCTCGTAATCGGCAATCAGCAGCATGCGGTCAGGCTGGTGGGCCCAGGCCCTGAAACGGTCGCACAAAAAATCCACCGAAGGCCGGTCCAGCGCCATGAAAGGCTGGTCCAGCAGCGTGAGCGGAGCGGGCTGAACCAAGGCGGCAGCCAAAAACACCTTGCGGCGGCTGCCGGTAGAAAGTTGGTAAAGCGGCTTGGGCAAGTGGGTCGGCAAGTCAAGGCCAGGCAGGAGTTCTGCCAGCTGGGGGCGCAGCGCGGGCGGCACCAGTTCGTCCAGCACGTCCTGCACCACTTGGTCTTGGCGCTCAGCGTGCCTTGGGTCCATGCAGGCCACCTGGCTGGGCTGCAAAGGGCGCCCCGCGAGCTGCATGCTGCCCGCAGCCGGTGCGAGTTGCCCGGCCAAGAGGCGCAGCAAGGTGGTTTTGCCCCTGCCCTCGTCGCCACAGACCAGGCCCACACCAGCGGGCAGAGCCGCTGAAAAACCATCAAACACAGGGATGGTGGCGCCAGGAAAAGCAAAGCGCAGGCCTTGCAGGCTCAGCAGAGGCTGGGCGGGGGAGTGGCCAGAAAGAAGGGGCATGAGGGGGTTCACAAAGCGGGCGTAAAAAAACCGCCAGCGGCGGATTTTTTAGGTGGTGGCGGGTTCGGGCCTGCGGCCTGGGTCTTCAACCCATGTAAATGGCAATAAAGGCCAACAAAAACATCAACACGCCGCCAACAACGGGCAAGACGATGGGGATGATGGGCATCAAGGCCTTGAGCGAATCTTGTTCTTCGCCTGCAGCGGGGCTGTGGGGGGCGGCGTGGCTGGAATGGTCGGCGGGCTTGGTCATGGTGTGTCCTTGTCTTGATTGCCTTGATTTTAGCGGCTGACCTGCACCCGAGCTGACAATTGACCCTATGCCCCAAACAAGAACGCTGCTGTCCGTCCAAACCGGCCAGGCCCGCCGCATGCGCATGGCCGGCCGCAGCCTGATGAGCGCCATGGTCAAGCTGCCCGTGCAAGGCCCGGTGCCGGTGGGGCCGCTGGGACTGCTGGGCGACGAGCAGGCCGACCTCAGCATCCACGGCGGCCTGGGCAAGGCGGTGTACGCCTACCCGGCCGAGCATTACCCTTTTTGGCAGCAGGCCAGGCGCGAGGCCGGGGTGGCCGAGATTGACGACAGCCTGCCCCACGGCAGCTTGGCTGAAAACCTCACCCTCTCGGGCCTGCTGGAGTCAGGCGCCTGGGTGGGCGATGTGCTGCGCTTTCCAAACTGCACCCTGGAAGTGGCCAGCCCCCGCGAGCCCTGCCACAAGCTCAACGCCGCCATGGGCTTTGCACGCGCCGTGCGCCTGATGGCTGAAAGCGGTTTTTGCGGCTTTTATCTGCGGGTGCGCGAGCCCGGCAGCCTGAGCGCAGGACAAAGCTTTGAGCTGATCCCCGGCCCACGCAGCATGGGCATTCCGGAGTTGTTCCATGCCAAGCGGGTGAAGCATTTGCGGGGTGAGTTTTGAGGGGCGAGGGAAATCTATTTCTGACCCGATTAATGACCCCAATTAATTTGACCCATGCACACCCTTGAACAACTGCGCAGCGGCGCTCTGGTGGGCACGCGGCGCCTGGACTTGGCTTGTGGCTTGGCCGAATTACCGGACGAAGTTTTTGACCTGGCCGACACGCTGGAGGTGCTCAACCTCAGCGGCAACCGGCTGCGCGACTTGCCGCACCACTTGCCGCGCTTGCACAAGCTGCAAGTGCTGTTTGCCTCCAACAACGACTTCACGGTGCTGCCTGAAGTGCTGGGCGATTGCCCCAGCCTGCAGGTGGTCGGCTTCAAGGCCAACCGCATTGAAGAGGTGCCACCCGCCGCGCTGCCTGCTGCTTTGCGCTGGCTGATCTTGACCGACAACGCACTTGGCAGCTTGCCCCACACCTTGGGCCAGCGCCCCGCCATGCAAAAGCTCATGCTGGCGGGCAACCAACTGCAAGCCTTGCCCGAAAGCCTGCAGGCCGCCCACCGGCTGGAGCTGCTGCGCCTGTCGGCCAACGTTTTGACCCAAGTGCCCGCGTGGCTGACCGAGTTGCCGCGCCTGTCTTGGCTGGCGCTGGCGGGCAACCCTTTGGGCTGGGGTTTTGCATCGGCCAGCGACGGCTCAAGCACCTTGCCCACCCTGGCTTGGCCCGATTTGGTGCTGGGCCGCTTGCTGGGCGAGGGTGCATCAGGCCATATTCACCAAGTGCAGGCCGCCCACTGGCCACAGCCCCTGGCCCTTAAATTGTTCAAAGGCGAGGTCACCAGCGACGGCCTGCCGGGTGACGAAATGGCCGCCAGCCTGGCTGCAGGCCCACACCCGGCACTCACCACACCGGTGGCGCGGCTCAGCGGCCACCCCGCGCAGGCCCAGGGCTTGTTGATGCCGCTGATCCCGCCCGCCCACGTCAACCTGGCGGGGCCGCCAAGCCTCTCCAGCTGCACCCGCGATGTGTACCCGCCGGGCTTTGACCTGCCAGCGGCTTTGGCCCTGCGCATTGCGCTGGAGGTGGCCAGCGCGGTGGCACACCTGCACCAGCGCGGCGTAATGCACGGCGACCTGTACGCGCACAACATCTTGATTGACCCTGTGCACGGCCAAGCCCAGCTGGGCGACTTTGGCGCGGCCACGCGGCTGCCGGTGGACCAGCCCGAACTGCGTCAGCGCTTGCAAGCGCTGGAAGTGCGGGCTTTGGGTTGCTTGCTGGAGGAGCTGGGCGCAGCGGTCAATGCGCCAGGTGCCCATGCGGCGACTCAGGGCCTGCAAGCACTGGCCGGTGCCTGCCTGTCAGAGCAGCCGCGCCAACGGCCCACCGTGGCCGAGGTGGCGCAAGCTCTGCAAGCCTTGCAAGTCCATCAAGCCACTGAGCTTGGTTGAACAATCACAAGCGCCTGCGGGCTACGTTCATGGGTGCATCTGCGTTTGCGCCAGGTGGTGGGGACACCCAAAAGCGGTTTTTCTGTGCACGGCCAGCACGCACAGCGCCCTCTCAGGCCAGCACTTGCAAACCGTGTTTGCACCACCGCCACCCTTCGCCTTGCGGCATGGATTTATTGCGGTGCCTGCCAAGGGTTGATGACGTTCAGCCCGGCGGCCTTGAAAGGGCTGGTGTCCCGGGTAGCGACAGAAAACCCATGGGCCATGGCGACGGCTGCAATAAAGGCGTCGGCCGTTTCAAGCGCCAAGCCGGCCGTGCGGGACTTGGCCAGCAGTTCGGCATAGGCTGTTGTGCAAGCCATATCGAAGGGCAGCACCCGGTTGGCGAACATAGGCAGCAGGCGTTTTTCTAGGTTCTCTTGCAGGCCGTCCCGTCGCTTTCCTGTTGGCATCAGCGCGATACCCGCACGCAGCTCAGCCACCGTGATTGCTGACAGGTAAAGCGTTTCCAGCGCTTGCGCGTCCATCCAGTCAAGCACGCGGGCATCTGGCTCGCGGCGCTGCGGCTCCGAGATCACGTTCGTATCGAGCAGGATCACTCGAAACTCACCGCACGGGCCGCAGACTTGATGCGCGAGCGCTCAAACAAGGCGTGTTCCTCGTCGCTCAGGCCACCCGCCTCGCGCGCCATGGAGGCCAATAAAGAGCCCAGCTTCACGCGACCCTCAGGCTTGGCAGCCCGCTCCAGAATGTCGCGGATTTCAGCCTCAGTGCTGCGGCCATGATGAGCGGCTTGGATTCGAATGGCCCGGTGCACCTCATCGGGCAGATTTCTGATGTTGACGTTGGCCATTTGGCATCACTCCTAGTGCAGCTATCAATGCACTCATTTTAAGACTTTGATACCAAACTGCAAGTGCGGGCTGGCAGTCCTCAAGTCACCGTGGGCGTAGCTTGTGCAACACAGACACAACGTTGGTGTCCGGCAGGTAGCACTGCTTCACAGAAGCGGCTCCACAGGGCGGCGCTTGGCTTTTCCACATGGCGCAGCGGTCATGTCGGTGCGGGCCCGGTCTGACAGCAGCAGTTGCTTCAAAGAGGGGCGCGCGGCCGACTGCAAGCGCCGCCACTCCTGCACGGGCACCAACACGGCGGTTTCGGTGCCGCGCCGGGTGACCATTTGCGGCCCTTCCACCAGGCACGCATCCAAAAATTCACTGAAACGCGCTTTCGCTTCTTGTTCTGGCCATGTGTGCATATCTACCCCTTCAAACTGGTCATCCAATTGGTCTGGTCTGAACTCGAACGTCTATCAAGCCGAATGGCTGATTGCCGCATCTAAGGCGTGCACAAGCTGCCTGTCCGCCATTGACCCAGCCGGAGGTTGAAATTTACATCTCTTGACTTATAAAAAGTAAAAAATAACTACTTTCAAATACGATCCATTCTCATTTTATGAGTACCAAATGGGTCTTAATTGGAACGAAATCAAATCCAGGGCATTGCTTTTCAGCAAGACCTGGGGCGACGCCAGCAACGAAGACAGCCTGGCCAAGCCCTTTTGGATAGCCTTCTTTGAAATCTTTGGCATCACCAACAAACGCGTTGCCACCTTTGAGCTGAACGTCAAAAAGCTAGGTGGCGCCCAAGGCTTCGTGGACCTGTTCTGGCCCGGCATGCTGCTGGTGGAGCACAAGTCACGCGGCAAAAACTTGGACCACGCCGTGGACCAAGCCGTGGGCTACCTGCACAACTTGAAGGAGCACGAGCTGCCGCAGCTGGTGGTGGTCTGCGACTTTGCCCGCTTTCGGGTGCGGCGCCTGGCCACGGGCGAGACCGTGGAGTTTGAGCTCAAGCACCTGCACAAACACGTCAAGCTCTTTGGCCTGCTGGCGGGCTACAAGGTGCAAGACATTCGGGCGGAAGACCCGGTCAACATCAAGGCCGCCGAACGCATGGGCCGCCTGCATGACGCCCTGAAAGCCAGCGGCTACAGCGGCCACGCGCTGGAGGTGCTGCTGGTTCGTCTGCTGTTTTGTTTGTTTGCCGACGACACCGGCATCTTTCAGCCCGCGCAATCGTTCCGCGACTTTGTGGAAGAACGCACCGCGCCCGACGGCTCAGACCTAGGGCCGCGCCTGGGGCAGCTGTTTCAGGTGCTCAACACGCACGAGAGCCAACGCAGCCAAAACATCGACGAACAGCTCAACCAATTCGCGTACATCAACGGCCGCCTGTTTGAAGAAACCCTGCCCATGGCCGACTTCAGCACCGCCATGCGCGACGCCCTGCTGGACGCCTGCGCCCTGGACTGGTCGGCCATCAGCCCGGCCATCTTTGGCAGCTTGTTCCAAAGCATCATGGACGACAAGGCCCGCCGCAACCTGGGCGCGCACTACACGTCTGAGGCCAACATCCTCAAGCTGATCAAGCCCCTGTTTCTGGACGAACTGCACGCCGAGTTTGAGCGCATCAAAGGCAACCTGTCATGCATCACGCTAGTTCGATGGCTGCTAGAAGCGCCCGTATTCAGGGGTGACAGCCTATTCACAAATAGAACATATTAAAAAGAGGAATGTCTTATGGTTGATTTCACCAAAAAGCTAGCAAACAAAAAGGTCTTAAAGGTATCGAACCCCATAGAGCTCTACAAGGGGCTTGACCGAGCGAGCGACAAAGGTCCTCTGCGGCCATCTCAAGATGCGATTCTGACTGAGTGGAATGCGGCTTGGCGTTGTCAGCGCGATGTCATAGTAAAACTGCATACTGGGCAAGGTAAGACGTTGGTAGGGCTTCTTATGCTTCAGGCCCGCCTAAATGAAGGAAAAGGACCGGCCGTTTATCTTTGCCCGAACAACTACCTTATTGAACAGACGTGTGAGCAGGCGCGTCAGTTCGGTATTGCAACTTGCCAGGCAGAACCAGATTTACCTGAGGCATTCCTCACAAGCGAGCAAATCCTTGTGACATCGGTGCAAAAGCTCTTCAACGGCTTGACGAAATTCGGTCTTGATCGAAACTCTGTTGCAGTCGGAACGCTACTGATGGACGATGCACATGCATGCGCGGATACGATTCGTGAACAGTGCAAGATCCGCATCGATACCAGTGACTCCGCTTACCAAGCGCTTAGAGCCTTGTTTGCTGCCGAACTTGAACAACAGGGCGTCGGCACTTACGCTGACATCTGTAATGGAAAACACGATGCGCTGTTGCCGGTTCCCTACTGGGTTTGGCGCGATCGAGAGTCCGACGTTGCTGCGATCCTGTCTGCTGCATCTGAGCGAAAGAGCGTCAAGTTCGCATGGCCGCTCTTACGAAACATGCTCGCGCATTGCCAGTGCGTTGTCTCCGGAAACTCGATCGAGATTGAGCCGCAGATTGCACCACTGCAGTCTTTCGGAAGTTACTGGAATGCGGAGCATCGTATTTTCATGTCCGCCACGGTGACCGACGATTCATTCCTGATAAAAGGACTTCGGCTGCAGCCGTCGACGATCGTAGATCCTCTTCTTTACTCTCATGAGAGCTGGTCGGGTGAGAAGATGGTACTGCTGCCTTCTGTTATCAATCCGTTGCTGGACCGTGGAGCGATTCTCGCCAAGTTCGCACTCAAGGATGCACATCGCCGCTATGGCGTTGTGGGCCTCGCGACCTCTTTCAAGAACACGGCGGATTGGGTGGCCTACGGTGCCAAAGTCGCAACGACTGAAACGGTGTGGAAAGACATCGACGGTTTGCGCAAAGGTAGCTACGAGCAGACGATGGTGCTGGTCAATCGCTACGACGGCATTGATCTGCCTGACGATGCTTGCCGAATTTTGGTGATCGACGGAAAGCCTTACTCGGAGAGCCTGATCGACCTGTACCAAGAGGACTGCCGCCCAGCAAGTGACAGTACCCTCATGCGTATGGTTAGAACCATTGAGCAAGGCATGGGACGAAGTGTGCGAGGTGAAAAGGACTATTCCGTAATTCTTGGAATCGGCCCTGATCTCACCCGAGCGCTTCGAGACCAGCATTCGCGAAGCTACCTTTCTTCCCAGATGGCCACACAGATCGCAATCGGTCTCGAGATTGCTGGATACGCGAAAGACGACATAGCCTCTGGAGATGATGCAGATACGGCGTTACTAAGCCTAATCCGTCAGTGTTTGGGACGGGACGAGGGTTGGAAGGCCTTCTATTCCGAACATATGGAGAATGTTGAACCGCGAGGTGCCAATGAACGTTTGCTCGACATCTATGCTGCTGAGCTCGAAGCCGAAGAACTGTTCATGGCTGGAAACTACAGTGGTGCTGCTCAGCGAATTCAGAAGTTGATGGACGATCACAAGTTCGATGGGTCAGACCGTGGTTGGTACCTCCAGGTTATGGCGAGATACAGCTATCCGCTTGATCGGACCGAATTCAATCGCCTACAGTTGGCGGCGCATGGGGCTAACCGCATGGTGATGAAGCCGCCGCAAGGCTTGAAGGTCACGAAGTTGTCAGTCATCAGCCAAGGGCGCATGGAGCGTATTGCCCAATGGATTCGGGACCACAACGATTACGCTCAGCTCGACGTCGCGTTGTCGGACATTCTCGGACGTCTTGTTTTTGGCGTGAAGGCGGACAAATTTGAACAAGCTCTCGATGAGCTGAGCCGCGCGCTTGGCTTTGCGGGCGAGCGGCCCGACAAGGAATGGAAGGAAGGGCCAGACAACCTCTGGGCGCTGGATGATGCCAACTACATCGTCTGGGAATGCAAGGACGAAGTCGACCTGAGTAGGACGGAGATCAATAAGACGGAGGCCGAGCAGATGAATCGGTCTGCGGCTTGGTTCCAGAAGCACTACGAGGGATGCACTGCCATCCACATTGAAATTCACCCAGCGTATCAGGTACAGAGTGCAGCTAACTTCTTGGTGGACGTCAAGGTGATGCGCGAGAAAGAATTGAAGTCCTTCGTAAAGGCTGTGAAGAATTTTTTCCAATCCTTCCATCGTCTTAACTTCAAAGACTTGTCCCTGCCTCACATCCAAAATCTCCTTGTTGAAAATGCGTTAGACGTGGACAACCTGCTCAAAGGCGGATTTACTAGGCAGACCGTTGATCGGAAATAACCCTTCATGATCGAGCGCTCCTCCAAGGAGGACGTGCTGCTTGAGTAACCCCCTGCGTCGCAGCAGCTGGTCATGCCGCCGTCAAAGGCCCCATGCGCACCACGGCACGCGCTCCCACCGCACGGGCAAAACCTTGGACTGTTCGCATGGATGGCGTGCCCTGCCACTTTTGCTACGTGCCACCACGCTTATTTTGAAGATGCCGTATGGCCGGATCGTTAACCTACTCGCCAAATAAACCAACTTGGTTATTATTTGCCATGGAGTAACGCACCCCTCACTGCAAGCTGGCAGTTGTCCATGCGCTGGTGGAAGGTGGTCATGTCAGGGCGACAGCCAGCGCGTTCGGTGAGACTCTTGAGCTTGGCATCAATGACTTGGCCGGAATGTGTGCAGTCGTCATGTCCCTGACCTCTGCCAACTTTTATAAAAGCATGACGACCCATGCGGATCACCGGATTTGGCATGACGTTTACCACGCCAAGACCACCAGCAGCGCTGAGGTGTATCTCAAACTGACGGTCGTCGACGACGTTTTGATTGTTTCATTCAAGGAGCTGTGACCATGAAATGCCCATGCTGTGGAGCGGCTGAACTGATCCACGATACCCGCGACATGCCCTGTGTCTACAAGGGCGAAAGCACCACCATTCCCGACGTGACGGGTGATTTCTGTCCTGCCTGCGGAGAAGTCGTCTTGAACCGCGAGCACGGTGACCGTTACAGCGAGTTGCTTGGGGCGCATCAAAGGCAAGTGAACGCGTCTTACGTTGACCCCAGCTACATTGCCAAAGTGCGCAAGAAGCTCGACCTTGACCAACGTGAAGCTGCCGAAATTTTTGGCGGAGGTGTGAATGCGTTTTCTCGCTACGAGAACGGCAAGACCAAACCGCCGCTGGCCTTGGTCAAGTTGCTCAAGGTGCTTGATCGCCACCCCGATTTGCTGAGCGAGGTCAGAGCGGCGTAGCGCCAGCCATTGATCTGGTTGAGAATTTGCCTATGAAAAAGAAGATCGTTTACACGGATGTGCCCATGGGCGATGTTGAGGTGGTCGCGGATTTTCTGCTGTCTCCTGCCGAGCTGGCACTCCGGGAAGATGGCGTAAAAGTCACGCTGTCCCTGAGCAAGAGCAGCGTGGCGTTTTTCAAGTCCGAGGCATCCAAGCACCAGACCCAGTACCAGGGCATGATCCGCCGCTTGCTTGATTCATACGTAAAAGCGCAGGGTACCGCTGCCAGCAATCCGAAAGGCACAGTGCGCAAGCGTGGACCGATTTAGGTCTAGCGAATCGAAAGTAAGCAGGCCAAGCCGTGCGTCCATGGTTTCCCTATCGGTAAACCTCACGCCGGTTGCCAACCTGGACCACTAGGACGCGCAAAGCGCCGTCCTGAATGTCACAAATCACCCGGCAATCGCCCACCCGGTAGCGCCAGAGTCCGCCGTGCGGCCCGGTCAATGCCTTGCCTGTGTGGCGTGGGTTTTCCAGTGCGGCGATGCGTTCGTCCATGAAGTCAACGATGCGCCGCGCCGTCTGTTTGTCGAGCTTGCGCAGTTGCCCTTTGGCTGTGTCTGCGTAATCAATCTTCCAAGCCAAGGTCTCGTCTCACGTCGGCCGTGGAATGCACCTGTTCTTTGCCTTTGCGAACACGCTCAAGCACATCGGCAGCGAGGTAGTAGTCCTCCATTTCCTCGATGCCTTGCTCGATGATTTCACGCAGGTAGAAAGCCTTGGTGCGCCCAGTTTGAGACGCGAGATAGTCAAGCCTTTGCTCAGTCTCTGGAGCGAGACGAATTGAAGTTGCCATATCAAATCCTCTTTTGAATACTTGTATTCAATGTATCACAGGGTGCTTATTTTGGCCATTTCATGCGCTGTTCGGTAACCCCCCACGCCCTTCACATAAGCCAGCAACTCCCCAAAAAACGGATGGCGACAAAGCGTGGACGAATCGCCCACCAGCAGCAACTTGCGCCGTGCGCGGGTCATGCCCACGTTCATGCGGCGGATGTCCGACAGAAAGCCGATCTCGCCTTGGGGGTTGCTGCGCGTCAAGGTGATGGCAATGATGTCGCGCTCTTGGCCCTGAAACGAATCGACGGTGCCCACGCTGAGCCTGCGTTGCAGCAGCAAGTCGTTGAGCACAGCGCTGTCTTCGATGGCGTCTTTCAAATAGTTGATTTGGGCGCGGTAGGGTGCAATCACGCCGATGGTCAGCGGGCGCTGGTCGGGTTCGATGGGGTCCGAGCGCTCAAGAAGCTGCGCCAGGCGCTCCAGCAGCAAGTGGGCTTCTTCGGGGTTGGCCGTGGAGCGGCTTTCGGGAATGGCGAGCTCCATAAAGCCGCAGCCGGCCGTGTCAATGAATTCCACGGGCCAGTCGGGAGCAAAACGCGGGTCGTAAGCCTCTAGGTCGGCGTGAGCGACGCTTTGGTGCGGCACCAGTTGGCTGCCGTAGAACTTGTTTGAGCTAAAGCCCATGATGTGCGCGTGCATGCGGTATTGCATGTTCAGCATGCGGGCCGTGTGTGGCTGCCGCTGGATGCACTTTTCAAAAAGCGTTTCGCGCAGGCCTTCACGGGCGGCTTTTTCGCTTTTCACCGTGGGCGGCAGTTGGTGGTGGTCGCCCGCCAGCACCAGGCGCTGGCCCTTGGCAATGGGAATCCAGCAACCGGGCTCCAGGGCCTGTGCGGCTTCGTCAATAAACACAGTCTCAAAGCTCAGGTGGCGAATGTGGCGGTTGCTGGCGCCCACCAGTGTGCAGGTGATGACCTGCACGGATTCGAGCACGTCCTCGGTCATGAAGCGCTCCAAATCGTCGGCGGCTTGGCGCAGCGTGCGCGCTTCGTCTCTGAGCCATTGGCGCTGTTGACGCTCTTCAAACCCAAAATGGCGCACGTATTCGTTGGCGGTTTCTCGGTGCTGCTCGGCGGTTTGGCGCATCGCGTGCATCTTGGCGTAGCTGGCGTGGGCCATCACACCAGCATCAAGAGTGTGCTTGAGCAGCAGGTCTGACACGCGGCTGGGGTTGCCCAGGCGAATGACCTTAACACCACGCTCGGCCAACTTTTCAGTGAGCAGGTCCACGGCAGTGTTGGAGGGGGCGCACACCAGCACGCGCCGCTCACGCCTGACGGTTTCAAGAATGGCCTGCACCAGCGTGGTGGTTTTGCCCGTGCCGGGCGGGCCGTGGATGATGGCCACGTCTTGCGCCGAAATTACATGGCGCACGGCCACCAGCTGCGAGTCGTTGAGCGCGCTGGGGTAAAACAAATCGTCGGCCTGGTGCTCGCGAAAGCTGGCGGTTTTGGCGCCCAGCAGCACGTCGCGCAGTTCGGCCAAGCGGTTGCCGTGCGCGCCAATGACATCGCTCAGGGCCTGGTTCATCTCGCGGTAGCTCACCTCGTCAAAGGTGAGGTCTATGCCCAGGGTGCTGCCGTCAAGTGCCCAGTCGGGCAGCGCTTCTTTGGTGGTGGCCAGCAGCAGCTTGTTGCGCCGCACGCTGGTGACGACGCCACTCAGCGCAGGCCTGTCGGTTGCTGCTTGGCCTGGCGCATTGCTGAACAAAGAGGCGTTCTTGCCCACCTGAAACAGGTGGAGGTCTTGGTGCGTGGCAGGGCGCTCGAGCTCCAGCACCACCTTGCCACCAAAACCGATGTCTTCTTGGGTGATGGTGACGGGGTACCAGGTCAAGCCGCGGCGCCTGCGCTCCTTGATGCTGGCACTGGCGTTTTTGAGCTTGAATTGCGCTTGGTCTTCTTTTTGCTCAAGTTGCATGAGTGCTCGCACATGGCGTAACTCACTTTCAACAGAACGAGGGGCTGTGGGGGTCGGGTCTTGGTCAGTCAAAGGGGCGGGGGCTTGAGCGCGCTGAGTTTTGCGCGCTCGGTTTTGATGGTGGACCGGACTCTAACTCAAGCAGCCGGTTTGTCAGATGCCACGCTGGCTTTTCCCAACTTGGCATCGCCCTCAGCCCATCCTTCAATGGCTGGGTAATACCTTGTTGAACGACCGTCGCCGTAGCGGGTGAGCAGCCCAAGCCGTTCCAGCTCTATGAGATCTCGTGCTGCCGTGGGCGTGGAGGTTTGCGCAATGCGCTCGTGCTTGCGCGTCGTCATGCCACCTTCGTACCCCTTGGGGCCAGCCTCCAAAAGTTTTTGCATGGTTTTTTGCTGACGCTCGTTGAGCGAGACCATGGACATGTGGGCCTGAAACCGGATGCGTTGAATGGCGGAATCTATGGTCCGGTTGGCGAATTCGTTGGCCAGAGAAACTTGCGCCAGCATCCATTCGACCCATGCCGTCACGTCCATGCTTGGCGAGCGCTGCGCCCGCTCCAGCTCGCTGTAGTAACGGTCTTTGCAAGACTCGATTTGCCGCGACAGCGACACGATGCGCCCTGGCTGCCCCATGTCTTGGCCCAGTGCCAGTTGCAAGATGGCCCGGCCTATGCGCCCGTTGCCATCGTCAAACGGGTGCAGCGTCTCGAACCATACATGCGATAGGGCGGCTCGCACCAGGCCGTCCATGGGCTGGGCCCCTGGCTTGGGCTGGGTTTGGTTGAACCACGTTAAAAAAGCGTCCATTTGAGTGGCCAAGACCTCAAAGGGGGGCGCGGCGTAATGCACCTTGCTTTGGCCCACGGCCCCACTGACGATCTCCATGGGCACTGAACGCAGAGCGCCCACATCAATGCGCTGCATGCCGGAAAACCCCGTTGGGAAAAGGGCAGCATGCCAACTGCACAACCGCTCCAGCGTCAAAGGTGCGTCGGTGTTGAGGGTGGCGTCTTGCAACACGTCAATCAGTCCCTCTATGTTGCGCCTGCCTTCGCGGATGGGAGCACCAGAGGTGTCCAGCCCCAAGCGATTGGCCACGGAGGAGCGAACACTTACAGGGTCCAGCTTTTCGCCCTCAATGGCTGAAGTGGTCAGTGCCTCTTGGGTCAGCGAGTCGCGCATGTGGGGCTGCAGCCCTTCCAGGCCGATGGTCTCGGCTTTGCCGAGAAGAATTCCTTGGGATGTTCTGGCCGCCGCCAATGGCGCCTGGATTCGCTGCGCGTCAAACGTCAATGCTGGCCACTCTGGCAGCTGCCAAATCCAGCGTTGATGTGATTTCATGGCTTAATCATATCAATTTATGATTTGAAAATGAAGGGAAACCTGTCTTAGGCCGTGTCAATGACATGGCCTAGACCACTCAGGTTCAGGCTTCTTGGGGTCGGCAGCTTCACGCCCACACTGGCCTGCGGGGCGCAGCCATCATGGTGTTGAAACCCAAGGCCTGCACACGCAGCACCTGCTCAAGCAAGCACTTTCAAACCGTGTTTTTGCACCACCGCAAGCAACTTCAAGGCCATGCCACTGGGCTGCTTGTTACCGGATTCCCACTTCTGAACGGTGGATTCGCTGGTGTTGAGGTAGAGCGCAAAAACAGGTTGGCTGACGTGCTCACGCTCGCGAAGTTGTTTGATTTGCTCTGGTGCCAACAAGGGTGGTGTGACCAGGCAAGTCGCATCAAATTGACGCATGGTGGCCTTGTCTATCCCGCCAACCTTGAACAAGGCCTTGGCCGACGCATGAATGGCCTGCATCGCGTCACTTTTAAATTTAGCTGAGGTGGTCATGACATATTTCCATAAAAGCGCCTTCGTCCAGCAATTGCTGGACTTGCGATGACGTCAATCCTTTGTAGGATTTGACAAGCAAGCGAAAGACCATGAGCTCGCTTTCACTGATGTTGTCCCTGTGATTCTTAGCAAACAGAAATTCATAAACCCAGAAGTGCCCGGTGCGGGCCAAGATGATGGCGCGTTGGCGGTTGTCATCCAGTCGTTTTTTGTAAACGCCGCCACCCAAATCAACCATTTGCCCAAGACCAAATTGCTTCACCGCTTTGCACAAGGCGGCGTCTGAAATCTTGGCCTTGCGCGCAAGCTTATGAAACCATGCCGTCTTGAAAGTACGTGTCATCTGGAGTCTGCCCCCCTTGGAAAGTCTAGCACCAGGTGCGGTATTTTAAAAGGTCAATGACGCTGTCCAGCCCTCACAATGTCCCCGCCTTCTTACAGCTCGAACCGGCTGATGGTCCGCATTGAGCCAAGCCACATGCAGCCCATTTGACTGACACTACCCAAGCCAGCCCCTGCTATAGAATTTTTTACACCACCCAGCCCCACCCGGGCCACAGGGTTCCATCCATCCCATCCACAAGATGGGCGGCTTTTTTCAGGAGACACAAACATGAATGCCCCCTTGCCCGAACACATCCGTCAGGCGCTCGACGCCGTGACGCTGGACGACAAATACACCTTGGAGCGGGGCAGTGCATTCATGAGCGGGGTGCAGGCCTTGGTCAGGCTGCCCATGCTGCAGCAGCAGCGCGACCAGTTGCTGGGCAAGCACACGGCGGGCTTTATTTCGGGCTACCGGGGCTCGCCCCTGGGTGGCTACGACCAGGCGCTGTGGAAGGCGGCCAAGCACCTCAAAGCGCGGGACATCCACTTTCAGCCGGGCGTGAACGAGGAGCTGGCGGCCACGGCCTTGTGGGGCACGCAGCAGCTGGGCTTTGCGCCGCCGGGCAGCAACAAGTTTGACGGGGTGTTTGGCATTTGGTACGGCAAGGGGCCGGGCGTGGACCGCTGCTCCGATGTGTTCAAGCACGCCAACATGGCCGGCACCACGCCTTGGGGTGGTGTGCTGGCGGTGGCCGGCGACGACCATGTGGCCAAGAGCTCGACGGCGGCGCACCAGAGCGACCACATCTTCAAGGCCTGCGGGCTGCCGGTGTTCTTCCCGACCAGCGTGCAAGACATTTTGGACCTGGGCCTGCACGCCATTGCCATGAGCCGCTATGCCGGCGTGTGGGCGGGCATGAAGACCATTCAAGAAATTGTGGAGTCCTCGGCCACGGCGGAGATTGACGCCGAGCGCGTGCGCATTGTGCTGCCCACCGACGTGGAGATGCCGCCAGGCGGCGTGCACATCCGCTGGCCCGACTCGGCGCTGGCGCAAGAGCAGCGCCTGTTTGAGCACAAGTGGTATGCCGCGCTCGCCTATGTGCGGGCCAACCGGCTCAACCACAACGTGATCGAGGGGCCCAACGACCGCCTGGGTTTGATTGCCAGCGGCAAGGCTTACAACGACACCCGCCAGGCCCTGGCCGACCTGGGCCTGGACGAGGCCGCCTGCCGCCGGCTGGGCATTCGCCTGCACAAGGTGGCGGTGGTCTGGCCGCTGGAGGCGCAAACCACGCGCGCCTTTGCCACCGGGCTCAAAGAGATTTTGGTGATTGAAGAAAAGCGCCAGGTCATTGAATACCAGCTCAAAGAAGAGCTCTACAACTGGCGAAGCGACGTGCGGCCGCATGTGCTGGGCAAGTTCAACGAAGTGGAAGGCGACTTTTCAGGCGGCGAGTGGGGCTTGTCCAACCCCAGCGCACAGACCTTGCTGCGCGCCAATGCCGACCTCTCGCCCGCCCTGATTGCCAAGGCCATTGCACAGCGCCTAAAAAAGCTGGGCGTGGACGAGGGCACGGCCGCCCGCATGGACGCGCACCTGGCGCTCTTGGCCGCGCGCGAATCGGCGCTGCAAGTGGGCGCGCTGACGGCCGAGCGGCCACCCTGGTTTTGCTCGGGCTGCCCGCACAACACCAGCACCAAAGTGCCTGAGGGCTCGCGCGCCATGGCCGGCATTGGCTGCCACTACATGGCGCTGTGGATGGACCGGGCCACCACGGGTTTCACGCAAATGGGCGGCGAGGGCGTGCCTTGGGTGGGCCAGCAGCCCTTTGTGAACGAAACGCATGTGTTTGCCAACCTGGGCGACGGCACCTACTTTCACAGCGGGCTCTTGGCCATTCGCCAGTCGATTGCGGCGGGCGTGAACATCACCTACAAAATTCTCTACAACGACGCGGTCGCCATGACCGGTGGCCAGCAGATAGGCGAGCGGCCTGAGGGCCACAGCGTGCCGCAAATTGCGCACTCCGTGGTGGCCGAAGGCGCGCGGCGCGTGGTGGTGGTGAGCGACGAGCCAGGCAAGTACCAGGGCGTGACCCTGCCTGCAGGCGTTGGCGTGCAGCACCGCGACGATCTCGACGCACTGCAGCGCGAGCTGCGCGAGATCCCCGGCTGCACCATCATCATTTACGACCAAACCTGCGCCACTGAAAAGCGCCGCAGGCGCAAGCGCGGCACGCTGGCAGAGCCTGCCAAGCGCGTGGTCATCAACGAGCTGGTGTGCGAAGGCTGCGGGGACTGCAGCGCGCAGTCCAACTGCCTGTCGGTCGAGCCGCTGGAGACAGAGTTCGGCCGCAAGCGGCAGATCAACCAAAGCACCTGCAACAAAGACTTCAGCTGCGTCAAAGGCTTTTGCCCCAGCTTTGTCACGGTGGAAGGCGGGCAGCTGCGCCAAACGAAAAAAGGCCCAGATGCGCCAGCCAGTCCCTTTGACGAGGCCCGCTTTGGCGCGCTTCCCGAGCCGCTGCTGCCTTCATTGACCGGGCGCCAAGACCCGGTCTGGGGCTTGGTGGTGGCGGGCGTGGGAGGCACGGGCGTGATCACCTTAGGCCAGCTGCTGGGCATGGCCGCGCACTTGGAAGGCGTGGCCGTGGTCACGCAAGACGCGGCTGGCCTGGCGCAAAAAGGCGGCAGCACCTGGAGCCATGTGCTGCTGGCCGCCCGCCCTGAAGACATACGCACCACCCGCGTGAGCACGGCCGCGGCCGACCTGGTGCTGGCGTGCGACCCCATCGTGGGCGCGCACAAAGAAACCTTGCTGCGCCTGCGGCCTGGCCGCACCCAAGTGGCATTGAACGCACACAGCGCGCCCACGGCGGCCTTTGTCAAAGACGGCAGCTGGCACAACCCTGGCTCGGCCTGCCAAGCGCAAATTGCCGAGTTCTTGGGCGAAGGCGGCTTGACGGCTTTTGACGTGGACAGCGCCGCCCAACGCTTGATGGGCGACACGCTCTACGCCAACCCCATGCTGCTGGGCCTAGCCTGGCAGCGCGGCTGGATACCGCTGCAGTTGGCTTCCATCCTGCGGGCCATGGAGCTCAACGGCGTGGCCGTGGAAAAGAACAAAACCGCCTTCATGTGGGGCCGCCGCGCGGCGCACGACGCGGCCAGCGTGCAGCGCTTGCTGTCCACTGCGCAAGTCATCAGCCTGCCCGCCCGCCGCCAAAGCCTGGCCGACCTGGTGGCGCTGCGGGTGGCGTTTTTGACGGACTACCAAGACAGCGCCTATGCCCAGCGCTACGCCGACATGGTCGAGCGCGTGCGAGTGGCTGAAAGCGGTGTGTCACCGCACAGCGCGCTGGCTGAGGCGGTGGCCCGCAATCTGTTCAAGCTCATGGCCTACAAAGACGAGTACGAGGTGGCGCGCCTGCACAGCGATGCGGCTTTTCACCAAAAAGTGGCGGGCATGTTCGAGGGCGACTACAAGCTGGCCTTTCACCTGGCGCCGCCAGTTTGGTCCAAACGCAATGCCCAAGGCGAGTTGACCAAGCAACGCTTTGGACCGTGGATGGGCGTGGCCTTCAAAGTGCTGGCCCGGCTCAAGGGTTTGCGTGGCACCACGTTGGATGTGTTTGGCTACACCGAAGAACGCCGCCAAGAACGCGCGCTGGTGGAGGACTACAAACGCAGCGTGGAAGACATCTTGGCGCTGCTCTCCAAGAACAACCTGGCCCAAGCATTGGCGCTGGCGCGCATACCGGAGCAGATCAAAGGCTTTGGCCACGTCAAGGCCAAAAATCTAGCAGGCGCACGCGTGCAGTGGCAGGCGGCCGATCATGCCTTGCGCGTGATCGAGACTGCACCGCAGACGCAAGCGGCTTGAGGTGTGGCTCTTGCAGAGCTAACGCTGCTTTTGGCTTTTGGCGTTTAGCTTTTGTGGGAGCTTACCTTCAAGCGAATCGTGCACGATCTCAGCCATGGCCT
>CAMCUN010000027.1 GCA_945878995.1 Polaromonas sp. YR568
CCGATTGCCCGGCTTTATGCAGATTCGCGCATTCAGCGCATCTACGGCGGCACCAATGAGATCATGAAAGACCTGATCGCACGAAAGCTGGGCCAATGACACAGACCCTGGGCGCCCCGCTGGCCGGTGTGCATGTCATCGAGTTCGAAGGGATAGGTCCCGGGCCTTTGGCCGGCCGCATGCTGGCCGACATGGGCGCCCAGGTGACCGTGATCACCCGCCTGGAAGTGGGCGAGGTCCAGGCCCAGCTCGGTGGCAGTGACGAGAACCCCTTGCGGCGCGGCAAGACCGTGCTGCCGCTGGACCTCAAGCAAGCTGCGGCCCGCGCGCAGGCGCTGGCGCTGCTGGCCCAGGCCGATGCACTGATTGAAGGCAACCGCCCCGGCGTGATGGAGCGCCTGGGTCTGGGCCCTGCAGACTGCGCAGCGCTCAACCCACGCCTGGTTTACGGCCGCATCACCGGCTGGGGCCAGAGCGGGCCTTTGGCCCAGGCGGCAGGGCACGACCTCAATTACGTGGCGCTCACCGGCCTGCTGGCGCTCTCGGCCCACCGCGGCGAGCGGCCCATCGTGCCACCCACGGTGGTGGGCGATGCCAGCGGCGCGCTGGGCCTGGCCTTTGGCATGGTCTGCGCGCTGCTGGCGGTGCGCAGCGGCGGCCAGGGCCGCGTGGTTGATGCGGCCATCGTGGACATTGCCGCCATGCTGGGTGGCCTGGCGCATTGGATACAGGGCAACGGCCAGTTGGGCACCGCCCAGCCCAGCGCCTTTCACGACTCGCCTTTTTACGACGTCTACCGCTGCGCCGATGGCGGCTGCATCACCCTGGGCGCGCTGGAGCCCAAGTTTTACGCCCTGCTGCTGAGCAAGCTGGGCCTGGCCGACGTGAGCGCGGCCCAGCAATACGATGCCCGCCACTGGCCCGCGCTGAAAGCGCGCATGACAGACATTTTCTTGAGCCAGCCGCGCCAGCACTGGTGCGAATTGCTCGAAGGCAGCGACGTGTGCTTTGCCCCGGTGCTCAGCCTGGAAGAAGCCGCCCGCCACCCGCACAACGCGGCACGCGGCATCTTCACAGCCACGGCCAGCGGCGCGCTGGCCAGCGCGCCAGCCCCGCGTTTTTCACCCCTCAAGGGAGCGCCCCCCGCATGACAGCGCCTGAGCCCAGAGCCCCGCTGTTGCAAGCGCGCGGGCTGACCCTGAAGTTCGGCGGCGTGACCGCGCTGGCCGACATCTCGGTGGACATCGGCCACGAGTTGGTGGCGCTGATTGGCCCCAACGGCGCGGGCAAGAGCTCGCTGCTCAATGTGCTTTCGGGCTTTTACAGGCCCAGCCAAGGCAGCGTGACATTCAACGGCCAGGACATCAGCCGCTGGCCGGTGCACCGCGTGGCCCAAGCGGGTCTGGCACGCACCTTCCAGGGCACACACCTGTTGCCCAACATGAGCGTGCTCGACAACATCTTGGTGGGCCGCTACATGCACATGAAGAGCAGCTTGACCGCCGCTTTTTTTTACTACCCCCACACCCACCAAGAAGAAATAGCGCACCGCGCAGTGGCCGAGGAAATTTTGGACTTTCTGGAGCTTGAGCACCTGCGCCATCACCCCGTGGGCACCTTGGGCTACGGCATGCGCAAGCGCGTGGACCTGGGCCGGGCTCTGGCCATGGAGCCGCGCATGCTGATGCTCGACGAGCCCATGGCGGGCATGAACGGTGAGGAAAAGGAAGACCTGGCCCGCTTCATCCTGGACATCCGCGAATCGCGCCAGATCCCGGTGGTGCTGGTCGAGCACGACATGGGGGTGGTGATGGACATTGCCGACCGAGTGATCGTGCTGAACTTCGGCCACAAAATCGCCGACGCCTCACCCGACCAGGTGCAGCAAGATGAAAAAGTCATCTCGGCCTACCTGGGAGCGCATGCATGAGCGTTGCACCACCGGCCCTGCCGCAGACCCTGCCCCAGTGGCTGCTGCACAACGCCGCCAGCATGGCCGGCGAGGTGGCGCAGCGGCACAAGCGCGATGGCGTGTGGAAAGAATTCAGCTGGACCCAGGTGCGCGACGAGGTGCGCGCCCTGGCCCTGGGTCTGCGTGCGCGCGGCGTGCAGCGCGGCCAGACCGTGGTGCTGCTGAGCGAAAACCGGCCCGAGCTCTACTGGGCCGAGTGGGCCGCCATGGCCCTGGGCGCCAAGGTGGTGGCGCTCTACCCCGACGCCTCGCCGGCCGAGGTGGGCTACGTGCTGCAGGACGCGCAGGGCGTCTGCGTGTTTGCAGAAGACCAGGAGCAAGTCGACAAAGTGCTGCCCCTCATGCCCACCCACCCTGACCTGCACACCGTGGTGTGGTGGGAGTCGGGCGGCCTGTGGTCTTACCGACACGAGGGCCTGCTGGGCTGGGACGCCTTCAGGGCCGCCCAGCCGGTGCAGGCCAAAGACGCCGCCTGGTTCGAGCAGGTGGTGGCCGAGGGTCAGAGCCAGGACATCGCCTTGCTGCTCTACACCTCGGGCACCACGGGCGCGCCCAAGGGCGTGATCACCACCCATGGCTCTTTGCTGCACAACGCCGAACTCATTGGGCAAACGGTGCAGCCCAAAGCAGGCTGCGAATACCTGTCCTACATCCCGCTGTCCTGGGCCACCGAGCAATGGGTGGGGGTGACGCTGGGCCTGATCCGGCCCATGCGCGTGAGCTTTGCCGAACGGCCAGACCAAATCCAAGAGGCCATCCGCGAGCTGGCTTGCGAGATGGTCTTTTTTGGTCCGCGCCAGTGGGAAAGCCTGGCTGCGCGCGTGCACGCCCGCATGCTGGACGCGCCGGCTTGGCGGCAACAGTTGGTGGACTGGGGCCTGCGCATAGGCCGCCTGGCGCGCGCAGACGCCATGGACACCCGCGCACGCGCCTGGTGGGTACGCGCCCTGCTGCCGCTGGCCGATGCGCTGGTGCTGCGCCCGCTGCGCGAGCAGCTCGGGCTCAAGCGCGCACGCATTGCCTTTACGGGCGGCGCGGCGGTGGCGCCCGACATTTTTCGCCTTTTTGCCGCCATGGGCGTGATGCTGCGCAATGTCTACGGCTGCAGCGAGTTTGGGCTGATCACCGTGCACCAGGACGCGCAGGTCAACGCCGAAACCATAGGCCAGTTGGTGCTTTTGCCCAGCCCCTGGGCGCCCGCCTTGAAGTGGCGGCTGGCCGAGGCCGGTGGCCTGGAGGTTTGCGGCGGCGCGGGCTTTGCCGGTTACTGGGGCAAGCCCGACAAGAGCGCCGAAAAAATGAACGGCGACTGGTTCCAAACCGGCGACGCCGTGGGCCAGGGCCCGAGCCCAACCGAGTTGATTTACTACGACCGCGTTGAGCACATGAGCAGCCTCCAGGGCGGCCACCTGTTTTCCAAGCAGTTCATCGAGGTGCGGCTGCGCTTTTCGCCCTATATCCGCGAGGTCATGGTGGTGGGCGACCCCACGCGCGAGCGCGTGACGGCGCTGGTCAACATTGACGGCGAGGTCTTTGGCCGCTGGGCCGAGCGCCAAGGCGTGTCCTTCACCACCTTCACCGACCTGTCGCAGCGCCCCGAGGTGCTGGCCCAAGTGGCGCGAGAGATTGCCCGGGTCAACCAGGCCCTGCCCGAAGCGGCGCGGCTGTCGCATTTTGTGAACCTGCCCAAAGAGCTCGACGCCGACGAGGGCGAGCTCACCCGCACCCGCAAGCTCAAGCGCGACTTCATTGCCCAGCGCTACGGCGTGCTGATCGAGGCCATGTACGCCGACCTGGACAGCGCGGCCATCGAGATTCCAGTGCGCTACCAGGACGGTCGCGCCGGCGTGCTGCGCGCCGAGGTGCGCACAGGCCGCGTGCCTGCAGCCAGTCCCCAGGAGGCCTGAGCCCATGATCGACTTCTTCAACTACCTGATCAACGGCTTTTTGCAAGGCCAGATCTACGCCCTGCTGGCCCTGGGCTTCATGGTGATTTACCGGGCCAGCAAGGTCTTTAACTTTGCCCAGGGCGAACTCATGATGCTGGGCGCCTACGCCGTCTGGACACTGACTGTGGGCGTGAACCTGCCGCTGTGGCTGGCCATCCCACTGGCCTTTGTCTGCGCCGTGGCCTACGGCTGGCTGATCGAGCGCCTGTTCTTTGAGCGCCTGGTTGGCGAGTCGGTGTTTTCCATGGTGATGGTGACCATTGGTCTCGTGATCCTGATCCGCGGCGTGGTGCTGGTGGTCTGGGGCGCGGCCGACAAGTCCTTTCCCGTGCTGCTGCCGCCGGCGCCGTTGATCGTGGGCGAGATGATCTTTCCCTCCAACTTGGTGATAGGCGCTGCGCTCACGCTGGTGGTGACGCTGGCCATGTCCTGGTTCTTCAACCGCACCCGCATGGGCCTGACGCTGACGGCCGTGGCCGAGGAGCCGAGCACAGCCATCTCGTTGGGCATCTCGGTCAAGCGCGCAGTCACCCTGGCCTGGATGATGGGCTCGGTGATCGCCACCGCCGGCGCCATGGTGTTGCTCAGCGGCCGCTCCATCACGGTGCAGACCGCCGACCTGGCGCTGGCCTCGCTGCCGGTGGCGCTGCTGGCAGGCCTGGAATCCATAGGCGGGCTGATCCTGGCCGGCGCCATTGTGGGCATCGTGCAGGCCCTGGTGGCCGCTTACGTGGACCCGGTGATAGGGGGCTCGGCCTCCTCCATCGTTCCTTTTGTGTTCATGCTGCTGATTTTGCTGGTGCGCCCCACTGGCTTGTTCGGCTGGCGCCATGTGGAGCGTGTGTGATGGACCCGTCCGGCACTTTCTTTACCCACTACGCGGGCGACCGCTCGCTGGTGCGCACGCGGGCGCAATGGGCTTGCTTGGCGCTGCTGCTGCTGGTGCTGGCCACCCTGCCTTGGTGGGCCTCCGAGCGCTGGGTCAGCATTGGCTACACCACCTTCATCACCGCAGTGGCGGTGGTGGGCCTGCAAATATGCACCGGCTATGCCGGACAGATCAACCTGGGGCAATCGGCCTTCATGGGGGTGGGCGCCTATGGCGCTGCGCTGGCCATGGCCGCGGGCTGGGACGCGCTGGCCGCTTTGCTCATAGGCGGCATGGGCGCGGCCTTGTTCGGGGTGATGTTTGGCCTGACGGCGGCCCGCATCAAGGGCTTTTACCTGGCCCTGACCACCATTGCGGCGCAGGCGCTGTTTCACTTTCTGGTGCTCAATTTGCCGCAAGGCTGGCTGGGCGGCGCCGGCGGCCTGCATGTGGAAGCGGTCACCGTGCTGGGCATCAGCCTGGGCAGCGACCGAGCCATTTACTGGTTTTCCTATGCTGTGCTCATTGTCATGACCTTGGGGGCCTTGGGTATTGTGCGTTCGCGCCACGGCCGCAGCTTTGAGGCGGTGCGCGACGACGACGTGGCCGCCGGCATGATGGGCATTCCCGTGGCCGCCACCAAGGCCCGCGCCTTTTTGGTGAGCTCGTTCTACGCCGGCGTGGCGGGCGGGCTGTGGGTGGTGGCGCTGCGCCATGTCTCGGTGGAGCAGTTCACGCTGTTCAACGCCATCTGGATGATCGCCATGGTCATCGTGGGCGGCCTGGGCTCCATCGTCGGGGCGCTGGTGGGCACGGCCATGATCCAGCTGGCGCGCGAAGGGGTCACCAGCCTGGGGCCCAGCTTTGTGCAGTGGGTGCCCGCTGTGGGCCAAGACTTTGTGTTCGCGGCCATGAACGTGCTGCTGGGCACCGTGATCATTCTTTTTCTTCTTTTTGAGCCCAAGGGCGTGATGCACCGTGTGCAAATCACCAAAAAAGCCTATCGGCTCTGGCCTTTTCCGTACTGACCGCCAGGGGCGGCCCTTTTTCAACCCAGGAGACAAGCAGATGAAAACCTTCAAATTGTGGGCAGCCCAAGTCACTGTCCTGGCGGCCATGGCCGCCTCAGCACTGAGCCCCGCCAGCGCGCAAACCGTCTACCAGGTCCCGGCACTGTCGGACTTTTCAGGGCCCTTCGCCGCCATCATGCCCATGGTCAATCCGGCCCGCGAAGGCGTGGTCAATTGGTGGAACGCGGAAGTTGGCGCCAAGCTGGGCGTCAAGCTTGAGCTAAAGAGCTACGACACCCGCTACGACACGGCCCAGACCGCCAGCCTGTGGCCGGGCGTGTTGGCCACCAAGCCCTTGATTGGCCTGTCGCTGGGTGGCCCCGACGTGTCGGCCCTGCAGCAGCGCCTGCCCACCGACAAGGTGCCCATGATCCTGGGCTCGGCCGCCACGGGCTTCAGCTGGCGCCCCAACCAATGGGTCATGTCGACCCGGCCCACCTTTGTGAACGAGTTCGCCGGCTTTGTGGAGTGGTTCCAGAAAAACAAGGCCGGCGGTAACCGCCCGGTCAAGGTGGCCATGTTCACCACCGAAGCCTCACCCACCTTTGCCGACCTGGGCAAAGGCATGCAGGCTTACGCCAAGGCCAACCCGGCCATGATCAACATGGTCGAGATGGTCTATATAGAGCCCCAGCCGGCCGATGTGACGCTGCAGCTGCGCCGCGTGCTCAACGCCGGTGCCGAGCTGATTTTGGTACCCACCAACATCCAGCAGGCCGTGGCCGTGCGGCGCGCCATGCAGGCTCTCGGCAGGAACGTGCCGATTGCGCTGAGCGTGCACAACTCGCCCTCCATGATTCAAAAGCTGGTGGGCAGCATGGAAGCCATGAACGGCGACTACGAGGTGCACTCGGGTGTGATTGCCAGCGACGAGGACTCCGAGGCGAAGCGCTTTTTTGACATGCTGACGGCCAAATACGGCATGAAAGCACCCTGGCACCCGCTCAGCACCATTGGCATCAGCCAGTCCCTGGTGATGGTTCGCGCGGTGGAAGCGGCCGCCCGCAAGCACGGCGGCGACAAACTGACAGGCGAGTTGCTGCACAAGGTCTTGCTCGACACCAACTTCCCCGGCAAAGACTACTTCGGCTTTGTAGGCGGCGATATCGACTACTCCACCGAGGCGCCCTTTCCCACCGGCGATCCGCGCGTGAACATCGGCCAGGTGGTCGGCGGCAAGCTGACCTCCGTGGCCAGGAACGCCCCGGTGCCCAAGCTGGTCAAGTGGTAAAGCCGAAAGCCTGAGCGTGAGCCAAGCCCTGATCGCCCTGAACAACGTCGAGGTGCTCTACGCCGACGTGATCTTGTCCCTCAAGGGCATCACGCTGGAGGTGGCCGCAGGCGGTTGCACGGTGCTGCTCGGCCCCAATGGGGCAGGCAAGAGCACCACGCTCAAGACCATCTCGGGCATGCTGGCCGTGGACGAGGGCCGGGTGGCCTCGGGGCAGGTGCAGCTGCTGGGCCAGGACATCACCGGCCTTGCGGCCGATCAGATGGTGGCCCAGGGCGTGGTGCACGTGGTCGAGGGCCGCAAGGTGTTGCGCCACATGACGGCCGAGCAAAACCTGGTGGTGGGCGGCCACCGCCTGCCCGGCATGGCCGAGGTCAAGCAGGGGCTGGACCGCATCTACGGCCTGATCCCGCGCTTGGCCGAGCTGCGCACGCGCACCGCCGGCTACCTGTCGGGGGGCGAGCAGCAGCTGCTGCTGATAGGCCGGGCCATGATGGCCCAGCCCAAGCTCTTGATGATCGACGAGCCCTCGCTGGGCCTGGCGCCCCGCATGGTCAGCGACATCTTCGCGCTGCTGGCCCAGCTGCGCGCCGAGGGCGTGTCGCTGCTGATCGTGGAGCAGCACGCCCAGGCGGCGCTGGACATTGCCGACCACGGCTACATTCTGGAAAACGGCCGCGTGGTGCTCGAGGGCACCGCCGCCGAGCTGCGCGCCAATGAAGACATTCAGGAGTTCTACCTGGGCAAGCAAGCCAGCGGCGAGCGGCGCAACTACCGAGACGTCAAACACTACCGTCGGCGCAAGCGCTGGCTGGGCTGACGCCTTGGCTAGCCTGGCCTGGGCCTTGTCGCCCGCAACGCGTGGTCTGAAATTCCAGCTCGCTCATCCACTCCAGCCATGACACCCATGCACCAGCGCTTTCCAACCCTCATCGACCTGCTGACGCACAACGCCCAAGCCCACGCGGGGCAACCGGCACTGATGTGGCAAAACCACGTGCTCTCACATGCCAGGCTGCTGCAGGCGGTGCAAACCCAGGCTGCCGCGCTGGCAGACGCCGGCATACGGCCAGGCGATCGCGTCTTGCTGCTGGCTGGCAACCGCCCTGAGGTGCTGGTGCTGCTGGGTGCGGTGGCCTGGCTGGGCGCCGTGCTGGTGCCGCTGAACCTGCGCCTGTCGCCTTCTGAAATGATCCAGCAGGCCAGCGATGCACGGCCGGCCCTGGCCATCGTCGATGACGATGTCCTGCCCCTGTGGACCGCCGCCTGGCCCCAGGGCATGCCAGGTGCAGCGCTGGCCAGCCTGCCTGCAAGCGCTGACTCGCTGGCCTGCGTGGGCGCGCCCGCGTCCCCCGCCGTGCCACGTCAGGACGGCCCAGAGACGGCCGTGCTCATGCTCTACACCGCGGCCGTCCAAGGCCATGCGCGGGGGGCGGTGCTGGCGCAATCGCAACTCACCGCCTCGGCCAGCCAGACAGGCCAGGCCTGGTCGCTTGACGTGCACGACCGCTGGCTGGGCGTGCTGCCCCTGTTTCATGCGGCTGGCATGGGCCTGTCGCTGGCGCTGCTGGGTGCGGGGGGAGCGTGTGTGCTTTTGCCGCGCTTTGACCCCGCCGCTGCCGTGGCGGCCGTCAAAGACCAAAGCATCACCGTCTGCGCCACCTTCGCCCCCATGCTGGGCGCCTTGCTGGACGCGGCGGAAAACGGCGCCCAAGGCAGCGATGTACTGGACAGCCTGCGCATCTGCATGGGCCTGGAGCCACCGGCTGTGCTCGAACGCCTGGCCAGCGTGTGCCCCCATGCCCAGTTCTGGTCGGCTTATGGCCAGGCCGAGGTCTCGAGCATGGTCTGCCTGGGGTTGCAGCGCGAGCGTCCGGGTGCGGCAGGCCGCGCCCTGCCCCCCTCGCAAGTGCGTGTGCAGGATGCGGCTGGCCAGCCCTTGGCCGCTGGCCTGGAAGGAGAAATTGCCGTTTGCGGCCCAACGGTTTTTTTGGGCTATTGGGATGCGGCCAGCCTTGTGCCCTTCAAACCCGCAGACCCCTGGCACCGCACCGGTGACCAGGGGCGCATAGACGAAGACGGCTGGCTGTGGTTCACGGGTCGGGCCGCGCACAAACAACTCATCAAGACCGGCGGCGAGAACGTCTACCCCGCCGAAGTGGAACAGGTCTTGTTAGAACATCCGAGCGTGGCCCAAGCCCATGTGTTCGGCAGGCCTGATGAGCAGTGGGGTGAGGCCGTTCATGCCGTCTGCGCCCTGCGAGCCGGAGCGAGCGTCACTGAGGCAGAGCTTTTGGACTTTGTGCAGTCCCGCATCGCGCGCTACAAAAAACCCCGCAGCGTGGTCTTTCGGCAGGCCCCGCTGGACCGCGCGGACCATCCGTCCAGCTGAGCTGATACGCTGCTTCGCCGGCAGCCTGTGCCCCGCTCAAAGCTGGCTGGGATGGCCTGGCACCTCGGTGCGCACGCGAAACTCAAACACATCAGCCCGGTTGTAGTGGCCGGCAAAGTCCATGGCGATCTTGCGCGTCAGGATGTCGTTGAGGTCCACCTCGGCACAAACCAGGCCCTCGCCCTGCAAGGGCGCGGTGAGCACCTGCCCCGAGGGGCCAATGACCGAGGCGTGGCCCTGACCCAGCAGCGCTGCCATGAAGGCGCGCTCTGCCTCACCTGCCTCGTAAGCGTCAATCATCTCCTCGGTCAGCACCCCGGTGGAATTGACCACAAAGCAGCCCATGCTGACCGCCAGGCCACGGGTGATGACCGGAATCACCTCCCGCAAACTCACGGTGGGCGAGACAAAGGCCGGCCACGATGCCACATGCACCACGGGGTACTGTGACAGCAGGTGGTAGGCGGCCAGGGGGTTGCCGTTTTCTCCGCAGACCAGCGCGCTGAGGCGGCCAAAGGGCGCCTCAAAGGTGCGCAAGGTGTCGCCCCAGCCGCCGGTGTGCACCAGCTTTTCGGCCAAGGTGGGCATGAGCTTTTGATGCTTGCCCAGCAGCTGCCCTTGCGGGCCTATGACCAGTTGGGTGTTGTGCATGGTGCCTGTGGTGTCCGCGCGTTTTTCACACACGCCGACCACGGCGGTGATGCCCGCGTCCCGGCAGGCCTGGGCCAGCTCGTCGGTGGCCGGGCTGGGGATGACCACCGCGTTTTGGAACAGCCGGGCCGACAGCGCCAGGCTGACTTTGTCGGTGGCCGGGCGCACCGTGAACCAACAGGGGTGGGCCGGAATAAAGCCTTCGGGAAAGGCGATCAAATCGGCCCCCAGCGCGCCGGCCTGGGCAATCAGCGCGCAGGCCTTGGCCACCGTGGCCTGCCGGTCCAGGTGCACAGAGGCGGCTTGCACGGCCGCCAACTTGATGCGAGGCAGCACATCGCTCATGACAAAACTCCTAAGGTAGGTGACACGCGCCAGCTCTAGCGCTTCAGCCCGCGCCCGGGCTTGGCGTTGGCGACGTGCGCAAGCAAGCCCGGCACACCGGCCAGGTCAACGCCACCCCCAGCAAGCCGCACACGCCGCACACCAAGGTGGCCGTAGGCGCGCCCAGCCATTGGGCCAGTGCGCCCACGCCCAAAAAGCCAAGGGGAGACACACCAATGCACATGGTCATCAAACCCATGGCTTCGGCTTGGCGGCCGGGAGGTGAGGCGGTGTAGGCCAGGGTCGACTGCATGATGGCAAAAGCAGTTTGGCCCAGGCCCATGACCACCAAGGCCAAAGCCGTCAGCAGCCAAAAACCGCTCAAGGCCAGCACCATCTGAAACACCATAAAGCTCAGTAAACCCACCAGATAAATCACACCATGGCGAAAACGGTGGGCCGAGCTCAGCAGCAAGGCACCCAGCACCGCGCCCACGCCGTCCAGGCTGGCCAGCAGGCCCACGCCCTGGGGGTCGAGCTGCAAGCGCTCCTGGCCAATCACCGGCACCATGCTAAGCACCGGCCAAGCAAACAGGTTAAATAGCATGGTGAGCCACAAGGTGGCCCGCAGCACGGGAGACTGGCGCGCAGCTGCAAAACCGCCCATGAACAATGCGCCTATGGACCGCTTGACCGGAGATAACACCGGGCCAGGCTCTGTGAGTCTGTACAAACCCACCAGCATGGGCAGGTAAGACAAGGTCGAGAACACAAAAAAGCCGGTCAGACCCACTTGGGCCAGCAGCAAGCCGCCCAGGCCAGGACCGATCAAGCGGCACGCGCTGGCGGCCAGCGCATCGAGCGACATGGCCTGCGCCACGCGCTTGGGACCGGCCAAATCACCCATCATGCCCCGGCGTATGGGCAGGTCGCTGGCCCACAGCACGCCGTGCATGGCACTGGCCAGCGCCAAATGCCACACCTGAACCTGCCCAAACACGGACACCAGCAACAAAGTCAGGTGGGTGGCGAACATCGCTCCGTAGGAGACCAGTAGCAGCCAGCGGCGCGGCAGCCGCGCCGCCAAGACCCCCAGCCACATGCCCAGCAGCGCCAAGGGCAGCATGCGCAGCATCATCAAACTGGCCACCCAGAAGGCGGACTGGGTGAGCTCGTAGGTGAACACGGCATACACCAGTATTTCTGCCCAGCGCGTCAAACCCACCAGCATGCCCACCGTCCAAAGCCGGCGGTACTGCAGATCTTTGTAAATCGGCGGCAAGGGCATCAGTGTGGGGGGTGGCGAGGCCAGGGACTCTGCAGACATTGCCTCGACTGTAAATGAGCCAATTCAAAGGGCTTGTGCCGCAGGAGACTGGGCTCAGCCATGGCAAAAATGCTGCACAGCAACAATTCAACTATTGGATTGATTGACACAATCAATCTACAGTTGTGATTGAAATCCACTATATTAGGGAAATTCCTGATGCGCCCAGCTCACGAATTAAATTTTTAAAACCAAAAGGAATACATATGTCACTCATCAACACCCCCGTCCAGCCCTTCAAAACCCAAGCCTTCCACAACGGCAAATTCATTGAAGTCACCGAACAAAGCCTCAAAGGCAAATGGTCTGTGCTGATTTTCATGCCCGCCGCTTTCACCTTCAACTGCCCCACCGAAGTGGAAGACGCCGCCGACAACTATGCCGAGTTCCAGAAAACCGGCACCGAGGTCTACATCGTCACCACCGACACGCATTTCTCGCACAAAGTCTGGCACGAGACCTCGCCCGCCGTGGGCAAGGCCAAGTTCCCCTTGGTTGGCGACCCCACCCACACCTTGACCCGCGCCTTTGGCGTGCACATTGAAGAAGAAGGCCTGGCCCTGCGCGGCACCTTTGTGATCAACCCCGACGGCGTGATCAAGACCATGGAAGTGCATTCCAACGAAATCGCCCGCGATGTCAAAGAGACCCTGCGCAAGCTCAAGGCTGCCCAGTACACCGCCGCCAACCCCGGCCAGGTGTGCCCCGCCAAATGGAACGAAGGCGCCAAGACCATTGCGCCCTCGCTGGAACTGGTTGGCAAGATCTAAGCCTCAATCCCTGATGCCCTGCCCTGCAGGGCGTTGAATCCAGCGCATGCCACAAGCGTGCGCTGTTTTCAGCGAATCACCTTCACCCCAGAAAACCCATGCTAGACGACACCCTCAAAGCCCAGTTGCAACAGTACCTTGGCCTGCTGCGCCAGCCCATCCGCCTGATTGCCGCGCTCGATAGCAGCAGCACGGCCACAGAAATGCGCGAGTTGCTGCAGACCATCGCGTCCCTGAGCGACAAGGTCACGCTGGACTTTGATGGACAGGACACGCGCCAGCCCTCCTTCGTGGTCGCCCGCGAGGGCCAGACCAGCGGCGTGCGCTTTGCCGGTCTGCCGCTGGGCCACGAGTTCACCTCGCTGGTGCTGGCCTTGCTGTGGACAGGCGGCCACCCGCCCAAGGTGGAGGCCGAGGTGCTGGAGAACATCCGCGCGCTGGACGGCGACTTCAACTTTGAGGTCTACATGTCCCTGGACTGCCACAACTGCCCAGACGTGGTGCAAGCGCTCTCACTCATGGCCATCTTCAACCCCCGCATCAAGACGGTAGTGATTGAAGGCGGCGCCTTCCAGCAAGAAGTTGAAGCGCGCGAGATCATGGCCGTGCCCATGGTCTTTTTGAACGGCCAGGTGTTTGGCTCGGGCCGCATGAGCGCAGAAGAAATCATCGCCAAGCTGGACACAGGCGCTGGCGCCCGCGCTGCGGCCAAGCTCGACGCCAAGGACCCCTACGACATGCTCATCATCGGCGGTGGCCCTGCCGGTGCGGCGGCTGCCGTGTACGCGGCCCGCAAAGGCATACGCACAGGCATCGCTGCCGAGAACCTGGGCGGCCAGGTCAACGACACCATGGGCATTGAAAACTACATCTCGGTGCTGGAGACCGACGGCCCCAAGCTCTCGGCCGCCCTGCAAGCGCATGTCAAGCACTATGGCGTGGAGACCCTGACGCAGCAACGCGCCGTGCAACTGATTCCGGCCACCGAGCCCGGCGGCCTGGTGCAGGTGCGCATGGAAAACGGCGGCACGCTCAAGGCGCGCAGCGTGGTCCTATCGACCGGCGCGCGCTGGCGCAACATCAACGTGCCTGGCGAGCTGGAGTACAAAAACAAGGGCGTGGCCTATTGCCCGCACTGCGACGGCCCGCTGTTCAAGGGCAAGCGCGTGGCCGTCATTGGCGGCGGCAACTCCGGCGTGGAAGCGGCCATTGACCTCGCAGGCCTGGTGGCGCATGTCACGCTGGTGGAATTCGCCGAGCAACTCAAGGCCGACGCCGTCCTGGTGGCCAAGCTCAAAAGCCTGCCCAATGTGAGCATCCACCTGAACACCCAAACCACCGAGATCACGGGCGCTGCGGGCAAAGTCAATGGCATGGTGCTGCGCGACCGCGCCAGCGGCCAGGACGAGACCGTGGCCCTGGAAGGCGTGTTCGTGCAAATCGGCCTGGTGCCCAACACCGAGTGGCTCAAAGGCACCCTGGCGCTCAGCCGCTTTGGCGAGATCGAGGTGGACGCCAAGGGCCACACCAACCTGCCTGGCGTCTTCGCCGCCGGGGACTGCACCACCGTACCCTTCAAGCAAATCGTGATTGCCGCAGGCGATGGCGCCAAGGCGGCGCTCTCGGCCTTTGACCACCTGATGCGGCTGCCAGCCGTCGTCTCCACAGAACCTCCAGCCAAGGAATTGGCGGCAGCCTGAGCACGGCGGCTGGCCCAGGCAGGGGCTCAAATACCCCTGGCGTGCCAGATCCGTCCTCAGGTCCGCGCGATCACCCAAGCCTGGTTTGTCCCTTGTAGGAGACAAGCCTGCCAGCGAATGTTCGCCTGCGGTGATGCCCGTTTGACGCCACCCTTCGCCAGCAGGCTGGCTCCTACAAAGACAAGTTGATTTTGTATTTGTGGGAGACAAGCCTGCCAGCGAATGTTTGCCTGCGGTGATGCCCGTTTGACGCCACCCTTCGCCAGCAGGCTGGCTCCTACAAAGGCAAGTTGATTTTGTATTTGTGGGAGACAAGCCTGCCGGTGAATGTTCGCCTGCGTTGATGCCCGTTTGACGCCACCCTTCGCCAGCAGGCTGGCTCCTACAAAGACAAAAGCCTGGCTTGTCTCCTGTGGGAGCTGAGCGGCCCCCTTGGCAAGCTCAACCCTGGCCGCTGTGGCGTCTTGTGGGCAGGCTCAGCTGTTGGGCAGCGTCAAGCCCCAACGCGCCAGCGCCGCGTCATCGGCCACCCGCGCATCGACCCAGCGCGCGCCTTCGGGCGTGACTTCTTTCTTCCAAAAAGGCGCTTGGGTCTTGAGGTAATCCATGAGGAACTCGCAAGCCTGAAAGCTCTCGCCTCGGTGGGCCGAGCTCACGGCCGCCAGCACGACTTGATCGGTGGGGTGCATGAGGCCCACGCGGTGCACCACCCGGGCGGCATAGATGTCAAAGCGCGCCATGGCCTCGTCGATCATGGACTCTATGGATTTTTCGGTCATGCCGGGGTAGTGCTCGAGTTCCAGCGACTGCACCTCGCCCTGGGTCACCGACGTGTGGCGCTCCAGATCGGCATGGCGGTCGCGCACGGTGCCCACAAAGCTGCACACGGCGCCCACGCGCCTGTCTTGTCCGCGCAGGGCGGCCAGCTCGGTGCTGAGGTCGAAGTCCTCGGTTTGAATACGCACCCGATTTTGCATGTCAGCCGCCTGTCACGGGTGGGAAAAAAGCCACTTCGCAGCCCTCGCTCAAGGGCTTGGACTCGTCGCACATGGCCTGGTCAAGCGCGGCGCGCACGGGCCGCTGGCGGTTGAGTGCCTGGGCGTGGGCGCCGCCCTGGGCGATGAGTTCGTCGCGCAGCTGCGCCACGGTGGCCGCTGGCGTGTCGCGCCGCTCGCCCGGGCCCAGGGCCTCGCGCAAAGAGGCAAAGTATTTGATCTGCACCTGCATGGGCTCAATCCATCAGTGAGGACAAGGGGATGAAATCAACCAGATCGCCCATGGCGATGGGGCGGCCCGGCGGGTTGTCCAGCAGGCCGTCGGCCCAATGGGCTGAGGTGAGCACGCCCGAGCTTTGGTTGGCAAACAAATCGAGCCCGCCTTGGGCATTGCGCCGCACGCGCAAAAACTCGCGGCGCTTGTCGGCGCGCGGCCAGGCAAAGTGCGCGGGCAGTTGCAGGCGTTCGGGCGCTGTCGCGGCCGCACCCTGGAGCTGCAAAAGAAAGGGCCGCACCAGCAGCAAAAAGGTGACAAAGCTGGACACCGGGTTGCCCGGCAGGCCAATAAAGTGCGCAAAGCCTTGGGCGTGGTTCACGCGGCCATAGGCAAAGGGCTTGCCCGGCTTGATGGCGATTTGCCACAGGTTCAACTCGCCCAGGGCTTGAACGGCGGGCTTGATGTGGTCTTCTTCCCCCACCGACACGCCGCCGCTGGTGAGAATGAGGTCGTGGCCCTGCGCGGCCTCGGCCAGGGCTTGCACGGTGGCCTCGCGCTGGTCGGGCACGATTCCTAAGTCGCTCACCTCGCAGCCCAGGCGCTGCAAAAGCGCACGCAAAAAGAAACGGTTGGAGTTGTAGATGGCGCCAGGCGGCAGGGCCTCGGGCGCCACCGCGCCGGGCATGACCAATTCATCGCCGGTGGAAAACAGCGCCACGCGCGGCCGGCGGGCCACGGGCAAGTGGGCAAAACCCATGCTGGCCGCCAAGCCCAGGGAGGCAGGACTCAGGCGCAGGCCTGCCTCAAGCACCATCGCGCCGCGCGCCACGTCTTCGCCCTGCCGGCGTATCCACTGGCCCGCCGCAGGCTGCACCAAGACCTGCACCCGCCCGTCGGGCTGCACCAAGCACTCTTCTTGCATGACGATGGCGTCGGCCCCCGCAGGCACGGGGGCGCCCGTGAAGATGCGGGCCAGGGTGCCAGGGGCCAAGGCCGCACCCGCGCTGCCCGCGGCAATGCGCTGCGACACGGCCAAGGCCCCTTTGCCCAGGTCGGCCACGCGCAGGGCGTAGCCGTCCATGGAGCTGTTGTCGTGGCCGGGCACGTCCAGCGCGCTGCGCAGCTCTTGCGCCAGCACACGGCCATCGGCATCAAAGGTGGAGATGGATTCACTCGGCAGCACAGGCTGGGCGCGCGCCAGCAAGTCGCGCAGGGCGTCGTCCAGGGGCAGCAAAGGCGCGCGAGGCGCGGCGGTTGGGGGCGGGCTCATGGTTTTAAAGGGTGAGGCAAGCTGTCACGCGCCATGTGTCACGCGCCATGCGGTTCAGCCTGCCTGTGCTCAAAGTCGGCTTGATTGTCGATCAGGAAACGAAGCACCGCCGCCGCGTCGTTGAGGTCCAGCAGCGGCAAGGCGGTGGCGTGGGGCAGGCGCTCAGGGTGACTGCTTGAACAAGTTCACGCAGCCGTGTGCTCGGCAATGTAAGCCTTGACCAAGGCCGCATCGGCGGCCATGAGCAAGACCTTGCGTGGCTTGGCCTCCAGGCCCTCAAAGCCGGGCGGGCGCGCAGGCGGGTGGCCCAGGGCTTCTTCAATGGTGGCGGCAAATTTGATGGGCAAGGCGGTTTCCAGCACCAGCATGGGCACGCCGGGCAGCAGATGCTCGCGCGCCACCTTCACGCCGTCGGCGGTGTGCGTGTCGACGACCTCGCCAAAGCGCGCGCTGGTGTCGCGGATGGTGGCCAAGCGGTTGGCGTGCGTGCTCTTGCCACTGGCAAAACCGTACTTGGCCTGCGCCTGGGCAAAGGCGGGGTGGGCGCTCAAGTCAAAAAAGCCCTTGGCGTTGATTTCATCCTTGAAAAGCTGCTGGGTCAGGCCCGCGTCGCGGCCGAGCAGGTCGAACACAAAGCGCTCAAAGTTGGAGGCCTTGGAGATGTCCATGGACGGGCTGGAGGTCTCTTGCGTGTCGCCGCCCGTGCGCACACGGTACATGCCGGTGCGAAAGAACTCGTCGAGCACGTCGTTCTCGTTGGTGGCCACCACCAAGCGCGCAATGGGCAGGCCCATCATGCGGGCCACATGGCCGGCACACACATTGCCAAAGTTGCCCGAGGGCACGGTGAAGGCGACCTGCTCGGTATCCTTCGTCGTGGCCTGAAAGTAGCCGGCAAAGTAGTACACCACCTGGGCCAAGAGCCGCGCCCAGTTGATGGAGTTCACGGTGCCAATTTTGTGGCGGCGCTTGAAGTCCAGGTCGTTGGAGACGGCCTTGACAATGTCTTGGCAGTCGTCAAACACGCCTTCAATGGCGATGTTGTGGATGTTGGCGTCCAGCAGGCTGAACATTTGCGCTTGCTGGAAGGGGCTCATGCGCCCGTGGGGCGAGGTCATGAACACGCGCACGCCTTGTTTGCCGCGCATGGCGTACTCGGCCGCGCTGCCGGTGTCGCCGCTGGTGGCGCCCAAAATGTTGAGCTCTGCGCCGCGCCGGCCCAGCTCGTACTCAAAGAGGTTGCCCAGAAGCTGCATGGCCATGTCTTTGAAGGCCAGCGTCGGGCCGTTGGACAAGGCTTGCAGGAATACGCCCTCTTCCAGTGGACGCAAGGGCACGATCGCATCGGTGCCATACACCGCGCGGGTGTAGGTTTTGCGGCACAGGGCGAGCAGGTCGGCTTCGGGAATGTCGTCGATGTAGAGCTTGAGGATTTCAAAGGCCAAGTCGGCATAGCCGCGCGTGGCCCACACCTGGCGCAGCTCGGCCAGGCGATCGCTAATTTGCGGGTAGGTCTCGGGCAAGTACAAGCCACCGTCAGGGGCCAGACCTTCAAGCAAGATGTCGCAAAAACCCGGGCGGGCGGCGTGACCGCGGGTGGAGAGGTAGCGCATCAGGCCAACTCCTCCTTGCGGATGCGCGTGATGGGCGCGAGCACGCTGCTCAAGGCCTGCATCTGCGCCAAGGCCGCGTTCATCTTGGCTTCCACGCAGTCGTGGGTGAGGATGATGAGGTCGGTCTGCATGGAGCCCTCGCCGCCCACCTCGTCGGCCTCGCGCTGCAGCACGGCGTCAATGCTGATGCCGGCCTCGGCCAAGATGCCGGTCACGCGGGCCAGCACACCCGTCTCATCGGCCACGCGCAAGCGCAGGTAGTAACTGGTGCTCACCTCGCTCATGGGCAGCACGGGCAAATTGCTCATGGCGTCGGGCTGAAAAGCCAGGTGCGGCACGCGGTGCAGCGGGTCGGCCGTGTGCAAGCGCGTGATGTCCACCAGGTCGGCAATCACAGCGCTGGCCGTGGGCTCGGAGCCCGCGCCCTTGCCGTAGTAGAGCGTGGTGCCCACGGCGTCGCCCTGCACCACCACGGCGTTCATGGCGCCTTCCACGTTGGCAATCAGGCGCTTGGCCGGCACCAGCGAGGGGTGCACGCGAAGCTCAATGCCGGTGGCCGCGCGCTTGGTGATGCCCAAGAGCTTGATGCGGTAGCCCAACTGCTCGGCGTAGCGAATGTCTTGCGCCTCCAGCCGGGTGATGCCTTCCACATAGGCCTTGTCAAACTGCACCGGAATGCCAAAGGCAATGGCCGACATCAAGGTGGCCTTGTGCGCGGCGTCCACGCCCTCGATGTCAAAAGTTGGGTCGGCCTCGGCATAGCCCAGGCGCTGGGCTTCTTTGAGCACCACCTCAAAGGGCAGGCCCTTGTCGCGCATCTCGGACAAGATGAAGTTGGTGGTGCCGTTGATGATGCCGGCAATCCACTGGATGCGGTTGGCAGTCAAGCCCTCGCGCAACGCCTTGATGATGGGAATGCCACCGGCCACTGCGGCTTCAAAAGCCACCATCACGCCTTTGCGGTGGGCAGCGGCAAAAATCTCGGTGCCGTGCACGGCCAACAGCGCCTTGTTGGCGGTGACCACATGCTTGCCGGCCTCAATGGCCCCAAGTACCAGGTCCTTGGCCAGGGTGTAGCCGCCTATGAGTTCGACCACGATGTCGATCTCGGGGTCTGAAATCACAGCTCGGGCATCGTTCACCACCCTGACGTTTTCGCCCACCAAGGTTTTGGCACGGGCCACGTCCAGATCGGCCACGCAAGTGACCACGATGGCGCGACCGGCCCTGCGCAAAATTTCTTCTTGGTTGCGCAGCAGCACGTTGAAGACACCACTGCCGACTGTGCCAATGCCCAAGATAGCGACATGGATGGGTGCGAGATGGTTCGTTGTCATGGAAACTCTTTGGTCTTGAAAAAACACAAGCTGAGCCCTCAAGGGCCTGCTTACTCAGCGCTCTCAAGCTGCGGCTGCAGCGCTCAACTTGGCCTTGGCCGCATGGCGCTTGCGCCAGCCTTCTAAGAACTTGGCCACGCGGCCAATGGCCTCGCGCAGGTCGTCTTCATGCGGCAAAAACACAATGCGGAAATGGTCTGGCGAATGCCAGTTAAAGCCCGTGCCCTGCACCAGCATGACGCGGGTTTCTTCCAGCAGCTCCAGGAAAAACTGCCTGTCATCGGCAATCGGGTACATCACCGGGTCCAGGCGCGGAAACATATACAGCGCCGCCGTGGGCTTGACGCAGCTCACACCAGGAATGGCGGTGATGGCTTCGTAAGCCAAGTCGCGCTGGCGGCGCAGACGCCCACCCTTGGCCACCAGTTCCTTGATGCTTTGGTAGCCGCCCAGGGCGGTTTGAATGGCCCACTGGCCGGGCACGTTGGAGCACAGCCGCATGTTCGACAGCATGTTCAGCCCCTCTATGTAGTCGGTCGCGTTCTTTTTGTCGCCCGAAACCACCATCCAGCCCGCGCGGTAGCCGCAGGAGCGGTAGCTTTTGGACAGGGAATTGAAAGTCAGCGTGAGCACGTCTTCAGACAGGCTGGCCAGGGGCGTGTGCACCACGTCGTCGTAGAGCACCTTGTCATAGACCTCGTCGGCAAAAATCACCAGTTGATGCTCACGGGCCAAGGCCACGATCTGTTCGAGCAACTCGCGCGAATAGAGCGCCCCTGTGGGGTTGTTGGGGTTGATCACCACAATGCCCTTGGTGCGCGGCGTGATCTTGCGGCGAATGTCGTCCATGTCGGGCATCCAGCCCTTGGACTCGTCGCACAGGTAATGCACGGGCGTGCCGCCCGAGAGCGACGCCGCCGCCGTCCACAGCGGGTAGTCGGGGGCGGGCAGCAGCAGCTCGTCGCCGTCGTTCAAGAGGCCGTTGGTGGCCATCACAATCAATTCGCTGGCGCCGTTGCCCAGGTAAATGTCGTCCAGCGTGACGCCCAGGATGCCCTGCTTTTGCGTCTCGTGCATCACCGCCTTGCGCGCGGCAAAAATGCCTTTGGAATCTGAATAACCCGCCGAATTGGGCAGGTTGCGGATCATGTCCTGCTGAATTTCTTCGGGCGAGTCAAAGCCAAACGGCGCTAAATTGCCGATGTTGAGCTTGATTATTTTGTGGCCCTCCTCCTCCATGCGCCTGGCCGCGTCCATGATGGGGCCCCGGATGTCGTAACAGACATTGGCAAGCTTGGCGGATTTGGTGATGGGTTTCATGGCAAAAATACAAGAAAGTACAAAAAATTCAGGGCCTGGCGCTGACGCACTTGCAATGATGCACAAGCGACCTCACACAGGCCCACCATTGGAGGCGGAACTTATAATTTGACCACACCTGCACAGCCTTTGCCTTGCCCGCTCCCTGCGCAAGCACATGGCCCCGCCGCCTTCTGAGATTGACCTGCCCACCCCCATGAAGCTTCAACCCGACCGTTCGGATTCCCCCACCATTTTGGGCTATGGCCCAGGCTGGATTGGCATTGGCCACGAGGGCGTAGCCCAAAAAATCGAACACAGCCTGGTGATTGGCTCGCGGGGCGAAAAAACAGACTGGCAGTGCCGCCGCTTTGAAGACTTGAGTGCGGCCCACTTTGAGCAGCTTGCGGCTCTCAGGCCCGAGCTGGTGCTCTTTGGCAGCGGCGAGCGCTTGCGTTTTGCACCACCCCAACTGCTTCAAGCCCTGATGGCGCTGCGCATAGGGGTGGAAACCATGGACACCGTGGCCGCTTGCCGCACCTACAACATCTTGGCGGGAGAGGGTCGCCATGTGATTGCGGCACTGTTGGTGGAACAACCGCATAGTCCAGCTTAGCCCATTGCGCCTTTGAGGTTAAAATAGATTGTTAGGTTGAGTGGTCTGGCCGCCATAGTAGGCCATTGACTCCCCAGGTGAGAAGCAATTGCCATGGGTGGCCAGCTTCTTACTGCGCTTTCCAAGCCGCGCCAAAAGCGAACAACAAGGCCGCCAGGCCAGATACAACTTTCAGCAGGGTCCACGCAGCATGGCAGTCGTCGTTAACAAAGCAATTCCTGAGTTCGAAGCGGTCGCCACCGGTGGCGTGAAGGTCACCAACCAAAGCCATATGGGCAAGGTCATGGTGCTTTATTTCTACCCCAAAGACAACACCCCTGGCTGCACCACCGAAGCCATGCAGTTTCGGGACAAGTACAAAGACTTTGTCAAAGCTGGGGCACATGTGTTTGGCGTCTCGCGCGACAACATGCGCTCTCATGATGAGTTCAAGACCAAGCTTGAATTGCCTTTTGAGCTGATTGCGGACACCGAAGAAAAAATGTGCCATATGTTTGGTGTGGTCAAAAACAAAATCATGTACGGCAAAAAGGTCAAAGGCATTGAGCGCAGCACCTTTTTGATAGGCGCCGACGGCCAGCTCAAAGAAGAGTGGCGCGGGCTCAAGGTCCCCGGCCACGTGGACGAGGTCTTGCTGGCCGTTAAAAACCTCAATAAAAGCGCTTGAGGCTCAGACGCTGGCCCGTTGCTTGGTCTGCCGCCCCGTGTCACCTTGGCCGTGCATAATGTTTTCATGCCCTTGAAAAATAGCGTGCGCGCACCCTGATCAAGCCGCCTTAGGCCCTATGGCGGCTTTTTTATTTCTGGCTTTTTAACGAGCTTGATCTTTACCACTCCTTTCGCACCATGCCCTTGCCTCCCGCCCCGACCAAACGAGCTGCCCTTCTCGCCAAAGAAGCTTTCACCCCTCCCTCACGCTCTGCCTCGAAGGTGCCCCCAAAGGCCAGCGAGCCCGATGAGGCCGATGTATGGATGAGTGCGCAAGACCATCCTGCCGCTCGAGCTCCAGCGCCGCAGCGCCAGACGGCCAAGCCTGCGACCAAAAAAGCAAGCACCCGCAGCGAACGCAGCAGCCCGGCCAAAATGCCAATTTCGCCTGCCTCTTCGCCAATGACTAGCGCGGCTGACCAGCCCCTGCAGTCCAGCCCAGTGGCCCAAGAAGCGCAAGCCACCCCCAAACGCCGCAACGAGCCGCGCCGTGCCGCACGCAAGGCCGCAGGCCCCACCAAGCTTTTTGTGTTGGACACCAACGTGCTGATGCACGACCCCATGTGCTTGTTCCGCTTTGAGGAACACGACATCTTCTTGCCCATGATCGTGCTCGAAGAGTTGGACAGCAACAAAAAAGGCATGACCGAGGTCGCCCGCAACGCACGCCAAACCAGCCGCACCCTGGACGCGTTGGCCGCCGAGCACAACGCCGACATTGCCAAGGGCCTGTCGCTGAGCAGCACCGGACACACCGAGGCCACGGGCGTCTTGCTGTTCCAAACCCGGCCCATGAGCGGGGACTTGCCCCTTGCCCTGCCCCAAGGCAAGGCCGACAACCAAATTTTGGGTGTGGTCGAGGCCTTGCGCAAAGACTTGGCGCCGCGCGAGGTGGTGCTGGTGTCCAAAGACATCAACATGCGCGTCAAAGCCCGCGCCCTGGGCCTGCTCACCGAGGATTACCGCAACGACAAAGCCTTGCAAGACGGCGACCTGCTGTATGCCGGTGCACTGGCCTTGCCACCGGACTTTTGGACCCGCCAGAGCAAAACCATTGAGAGCTGGCAGCAAGGCAGCGCCACGTTCTACCGCATTGGCGGTCCCATTGTGGACAGCCTGCTGATCAACCAGTTTGTGTACTTTGAAGCCGCAGGCGAGCCCGCGCTGTATGCCCGCGTGACTGAAATTCGTGGCAAAACCGCAGTGCTCAAAACACTCAAGGACTACACCCACCTTAAAAATGCCATCTGGGGCATCACCACGCGCAACCGGGAACAAAACTTTGCCATGAATTTGCTCATGGACCCGGAGATCGACTTTGTCACCCTCACCGGCACGGCCGGAACCGGCAAGACCCTAATGGCCCTGGCCGCGGGCCTGACCCAGGTGCTTGACGACAGGCGCTACACCGAGATCATCATGACCCGCGCCACCGTGTCGGTGGGCGAAGACATTGGCTTTTTACCGGGCACCGAAGAAGAAAAAATGGGCCCCTGGATGGGCGCACTCGATGACAACCTCGAGGTGCTGGGCAAAACCGACTCAGGTTCGGGCGAATGGGGGCGCGCGGCCACCAATGAGCTGATCCGCTCGCGCATCAAGGTCAAAAGCATGAACTTCATGCGCGGCCGCACCTTCTTGAACAAGTACCTCATCATTGACGAGGCGCAAAACCTCACGCCCAAGCAGATGAAAACGCTCATCACTCGGGCTGGGCCGGGCACCAAAATCGTCTGCATGGGCAACTTGGCGCAGATCGACACGCCCTACCTGACCGAAGGCTCCTCCGGCCTGACCTTTGCGGTCGACCGCTTCAAGGGCTGGCCGCACGGTGGGCACATCACCTTGGCCCGCGGCGAGCGCTCACGGCTGGCGGACTTCGCCAGCGAAGTTCTCTAAAGAGCTCACACATCCGCCGGGCAGGTGGGTGTCCCGTTGACCGCCACCATTCGCCAGCAGGCTGGCTCCTACAAAGACAAGACCTGCGTTTTCCCCTTGTAGGAGCTTGTCTGCAAGCGGATCTTTGCCTGAGGCAACACCCGTTAACAGCCACCCTTCGCCAGCAGGCTGGCTCCTACAAAGACAAAGACCCGGCTTCTTCCCTGTAGGAGACAAGCCTGCAAGCGAATCTTTGCCTGCGGTGATGCACGTTTGCCGCCACCCTTCGCCAGCAGGCTGGCTCCTACAAATACAAAGACCTGGTTTTTCCCCTGTAGGAGCTTGCCTGCAAGCGAATGTTCGAGCGAGGCAACACCCGTTGACCGCCACCCTTCGACAGCAGGCTGGCTCCTACAAAGACAAAGGCCTGGTTTTTCCCCTGTAGGAGCTTGCCTGCAAGCGAATGTTCGAGCGAGGCAACACCCGTTTGCCGCCACCATTCGCCAGCAGGCTGGCTCCTACAAAGACAAAAACCTGGTTACCCCCTTGTAGGAAACAAGCCTGCAAGCGAATCTTTGCCTGAGGCAAGTCACGTTGACCGCGCTCGCGGGCGGCTTGAGGGCCAAACGTGTTGTACAAGCGTCCTACAATCGCTGACTATTTAGCTACTTTTGAATAAGGGGGGTGCTGGTCGGCAGCCCTTGCCCATGACTTTTTTTCAATTCCACCCACTGGCCAGCCTCAGGGCCTTCACCATGCTTGTGTGTGTGGCGCTTTGTAGCCCCCAAGAGGCGCTGGCCAGCAAGCCTGCAACTGCCTCTAAAAACAACAAGACCAGCCCCCGCGCACCAGCCAAAGCACCACCCAGGGCCAAATCGCCAACCCGGCCCAAAGCGCAAACCCGCCCTGCGGCTGCTGCAGCGGCAACCCAACCCGAAGAACTCAGTGATTTGGCCACTTGGTGCAAAACCATAGTCCCCCGCTTGAGCGGCATGCCTTTGAACCAATGTCTGAGCAGCGGCTTGGCGCCTGGCGAGGGCCGCTCGGTGCGGGGCGTTCCCCTGTGGCTGCGCGATGTGCCCCCCCCTGAGGGCACAGCCAGCCTGCGCGTGTTTGTGCTGGGCGGCATCCACGGCGACGAGCTCACTTCGGTCAACCTGGTATTTGACTGGCTTGAAAGAGCTGGCAAATCCCAGGACAGCGTCATCCACTGGCGCATGGTGCCGCTGGGCAACCCTGATGGTTTGCTGCGTCGGCCCTCCAGCCGAACCAACAACCGGGGCGTGGACTTGAACCGCAACTTTCCCACCGACGACTGGAGCCGCGACGCCCACACCTACTGGGCCAAGCGCACGGGCAAAGACCCGCGCCGCTACCCGGGAGCCACGGCGATGTCTGAGCCTGAAACGCGCTGGCTGCAAGGCCAAATAGAGCAGTTCAAGCCGCATCTGATCGTGGCCATCCATGCCCCCTACGGCCTGCTCGACTTTGACGGCCCTGCACCCCCCCCGAACAGACTGGGCAGCTTGTACCTGGACCAAATTGGCATTTACCCGGGCTCGCTGGGCAACTACGGCGGCACCATGGAGCGGGTACCGGTGATCACGGTGGAGCTTAAAAACGCCAGGCAGGTTTCACGCACCGAGATTCAAGCCATCTGGCGCGACCTGTTGAAGTGGATAGACCTGCGCTTGCTTCCCAGTTTTGCCGCCCAAGTGGCCCCAGCCACCCCGGCTGCGCCAACGGCGCCAGCCGTGCCCGCCCTGTTGCTCCACAGCGGCGGCCTGGATTCTTTGTGAATCCCCCAAAGGGCTGTGCCGCTTCAGCCTTAAAGCTTGAGGCCGAAGCCAGAGAGCATTTGCGTGCTCTGCTTTTGCAGCTGGTCCTGCATCTGCGTGAACAGCTGCTTGGACTGCTCCAGGTAGCTGCCCATGGCGCCATGCACCAGCGGTGACTGTTGGTTGAGGAATTGGGCCCACACCTCGGGGCTCAGGCCTTTGGACTGCTCGGTCAGCTTGCTTTGCAGCTCCATCAGGGTCTGCACATTTTTTTCAAGGTAAGTGCCCATGAAACCCTGCATGGCGTTGCCGTAAAACCGAATGATGTTGGCCAGCACCTGTTCAGTGAACATGGGTGCGCCACCGGCTTCTTCTTCCAGAATGATTTGCAGCAAGATGGCGCGGGTCAAATCTTCATTGGTCTTGGCGTCGCGCACTGCAAAAGGCAAGCGCGACATCACCAGCGCACGCACATCGGTCAGCGTGATGTAGGAGGATGTGGTGGTGTCGTACAACCTGCGGTTGGGGTACTTTTTGATGATTCGCAGGGCTTGCTCAGTCGTCTTGGCAGCAGCAGATGCATCAGGAGATGTGCCAGCTGAAGCATGGGGCTGCGCAGCCGCAACTTTGGGTTTGGCCGGACGGCCGGACTTGGGGGTAGAGGCGCTTTTAAGAGGTGCCGCTGCGGCTGCAACTGCAGCGGGGCCAGCGGCGGTGGCCTTGGCGCGCCGCTGAGGTGCGAGGCTGTCGGACTTGATTTTCTGCACGGTGATCCTCGTCATGGCTGCCGGGCAAAAAAGCTGGCTGATTGTTGCATTCTATGAACTTGGCCAAGCTCAACAGGGGGGAGTTTCCCTGTCCAATGAAGCAGCCCAGTGAGCACTGCTGCCCCTGGGCCCAACCAGCAAGCCAAGCGTGGGTTCAATCTGAAAGGGGCCCTGCGGTCTCGGCGGTGGACCTCAGCACTTCATCGCGTTCGAGCTTGTCGATCATGCGCAGCAGGGTTTGCCTGAACTGCGCCACCTCTTCGCTGGACATGCCCGCCATCATCACCGCGTTGACGTCTTCGGCCAGGGGCACCAACTTGGCCTTGAGCGCACGCCCCTTGGGCGTGATGCTGACGCTGATATTGCGCAAATTGCTGGGCAGCTTGCGGCGGGAGATATAACCCTTTTTCTCCATAGACAGCAAGGCGCTGTAGGTGGTCGGTTCGCTGACCCCGGCCAAATCGCTCAACTCCCGCTGGGTGATGCCGTCGCGCTCCCACAAAATACGCAGAAAGGTCCACTGCCCAATGGCCACAGAATGCGGCGCCAGGCGCGCCTGCAGGCCGCGCTGCATGGTGCGCACCAGGTCTTTCACCACATGCGCAAGCCGGTCGTTGGGCACCGCTTCGCGCCACTTGCGCAAGCCCTCTGGGGTCGCGGTGGAGGCATCTCGCTTGCTCATGGTTGTGTCCTGGTAAGGTTGGCATGCACCCATGCAAGGCCCGCCAAAAAGTGAATTATTCTATCGATGCCAACTTCATGCTGGCCTGACACACGCTGACTTTATACGCCAAAAGCATGCGCCCTCAGTCTGCCAAGCGCTGGGCCACAAAGTCGCGCAAAAGGCCCATGACCGGCGCCTGGCTGCGACCGACCAGCGTGACATAGGCAAAACGCGCCGTCGCTTGCAAGGTGGGCCGCACCGGCAGCACCGCCATAGCACCGGCCTTGATGCGCTCGCGCGCAGCGGCCAACACACACAGCAGCACGGTGTCGGTGCGCTCGGCCACGTCGATCAGGCTTTCCAGGTCGTTGCACTCAAGGGTGATCATCTGCGCCGGGTTGGCCTGCGGGCCGTACTGTGCCACCACGGCCCGCGTCACCTCGTCAGACAAAGGATTGGAGGCCACTGGAAAGGCCAACACATCGGCCAGCCCCACGCTGCGGCGTTGGAGCAAAGGGTGACCTGTGCGCACCAGCCAGCCGCCCGCCATCTCGGCCACAGGCTCAATGTGCAAGTCGGGGCTGGGCGGCACCACGCGCATGTCCACCACCAAGGCATCGAGCTGGCGCGCCCGCAGTTGCACGAGCTGCAAGTCCGTCGGGCCGCGCACCAAGCGCACTTGCACCCGAGGGTGAAATGTGGCCATGTGGCACATCAGCGGCGTCATCAAGATCGCGCCCGGCCCCGAGCCCAGGCCCAAGCGCATGACGCCCGCGTTGGCCTGGCGCATCAGTTCCACCCCGCGCTTGAGCTCGCTGGCCTCCAGCACCATGCGTTGGGCCCGCTCTTTGACGAGTCGGCCCAAGGGCGTGAGCTCGTTGCGCTTGCCCACCCGGTCAAACAACTTGCCGTCGATCTCGCCTTCCAATGATTGGATGCTCCGGCTCAAGGCCGACTGGGTGAGAAACAGCTTTTCAGCCGCCCGGCTGAAGGAGCCCGTCTCGGCGACAGCCAGAAAGTGCTCGAGGTGACGCAGATTCATCGAAGACCCTTAATCAATGCGGTTTTTGCATCATTATTCTGAAAATAATGCATTTGACACATGCATTTCACCATCCTAGGATAACTACACCTGATTTTTGGACAGGCAGCCCCCCACTTAGGAGACAACCCAGATGACCGCCAGCAAACGCTTTTTTCTGCGCCGAGTCGCAGCCACCCTCGCCGGCCTCGGCCTGGCCAGCGCAGCATTCGCGCAGAGCTTTCCCTCCAAGCCGGTCACCTTGATGGTGCCCTACCCGGCCGGCGGTCTGTCCGACGTGATTGCCCGCACCTTGAGCAACACCTTGTCCAAGCACCTGGGCCAGCCCGTGCTGGTGGAAAACCTGGGTGGCGCCAGCGGCGGCATTGCCGCGCAAAAAGTGCTCGCCAGCCCGGCCGACGGCCACATCATCTTCCAGGGCTCGCCCAACGAGCTGATTCTGGCGCCCATGTCCAATGCCGCCCTCAAGTACAAACCCGAGGACTTCAGGCTGGTGCAGATGATCACCCTCAACCCCATGATGATGTTTGCCCGCAAAGACCTGGCGGTCAACAACGCTGACGAGCTGCTCACCCACGCGCGCAAGACCGCCGCCGAAGGCAAGCCCCTGACCTACGCCAGCGTGGGCCCCGGCTCCATGTACCACCTGCTTGGCGAGCACATGTCCAAGCTCTCGGGCATTGCCATGACGCATGTGCCCTACAAAGGCGCAGCGCCTGCGTTCCAAGACATAATGGCAGGCCTGGTCGATGTGTTCATCACGCCCTACGGCAAGGGCCAGATCGCCCTGGTCGACGACGGCAAGTTGCGTACCGTGGCAGCGCTGTCGGCCGAGCGTCAGGACGCCTTCAAAAAGTCTCCCCCGCTGCAAGAGGCCGCTGCGCTCAAGGGCTTTGTGTTTGACACCTGGGCCGGCTACTTTGTGCGCAAGGACACGCCAGAGCCCATTGTGCAGGCTCTGCACAAGGCGCTGAGCGAGGTGGCCAACGACCCGGCCATCCGCGCCTCGCTGGAAGCCCAGGCCATGGTGGTGCCCCGCCCCCAGCCTCTGGCCTCGGTGGCCAAGGTCTACGCCGACAACACCGACAAGTACCGCGCCATCGCCCGCGCCATCAACCTGCAGCCGCAGTGATGCAGGCAGCCTACCTGGGCGATGCGCTGTCGGCGCGCATGGGCGAGTTCATTCGCCTTCGCCGCGACATCCACGCCCACCCCGAGCTGGCCTTTGCCGAGCACCGCACGGCCGCCTTGGTGGCCGGCAAGCTCGCCGACTGGGGCTATGAGGTCAGCACCGGCATAGGTGGCACAGGTGTGGTCGGGCGCCTAAAGCGCGGCCAGGGCAGCAAGACCTTGGGCCTGCGCGCCGACATGGACGCCCTGCCCATCCTTGAAAACACCGGCCACGCCTGGGCCAGCCGCAGCGCTGGCCTGATGCACGCCTGCGGCCACGATGGCCACACCGCCATCTTGCTGGCTGCTGCCCGGTTGATTGCCGAAGACGCTCCATTCAACGGCACGCTCCACCTCATCTTCCAGCCGGCCGAAGAAGGCGCAGGCGGCGCGCTCAAGATGATGGAGGACGGTCTCTTTGAGCGTTTCCCCTGCGACGCCGTGTTTGCGCTGCACAACATGCCGGGCGTGGAGGCGGGGCACTTTCACTTTCGGCCAGGCCCGGCCATGGCGTCCAGCGACAACGTCACCATCAAGCTGCGCGGCCACGGCGGCCACGGCGCGCTGCCGCACACCACCACCGACTCGGTGGTGGCCGCGGCCGCCGTCATCATGGCCCTGCAAACCGTGGTCTCGCGCAACGTCGATCCGCTCCAAAGCGCGGTGGTCAGCGTGGGCGCCATCCATGCGGGCACCGCCAACAACGTGATTCCCGAAGAAGCCACTTTAGAGCTGAGCGTGCGCGCGCTAGACAAGGATGTGCGCCAACTGCTCAAGACCCGCATTCATGAACTGGTGCAGCAGCAGGCGGCCAGCTTCAAGGTCAAGGCCGAGGTCGATTGGCGCGAAGGCTACGCCGTGCTGGTCAACAGCCCCGCCCCAACGCGCCTGGCCACCCAGGTGGCGCTGGAACTGTTCGGCCCAGACCGGGTCCATCCCGAGGGCCCCGCCTACATGGCCAGTGAAGACTTTGCCTTCATGCTCGAGAAGGTGCCGGGCAGTTATGTGTTTGTGGGCAATGGCGGGCCAGGCTCGCCAGGAGCCTGCATGGTGCACAACCCCGGCTACGACTTCAATGACGAATTGATCGCGCCTGGCGCCCTGTTCTGGATGCGCCTGGTCTCGGAGTACCTCAAGGTAGAATAAAGTTTTATCCCATTCAGACCGGGAGAGACCGCGCCACAGCGCGGCGCCGAAGGAGCAACCGCCCCGGAAACTCTCAGGCAAAAGGACCGGTCTGCATCACCATACTCTGAAGAGCTGCCGCGCCTCATCCGCCGGCACACCGCAGGAGCAAGCCCTCAGTGCCACTGGCCAGGGGTGAATCTCTCAGGTTCCAAACAGAGGGGGCGTTCGCCGCACAGCCGTGCACGCGAGCAGCAACCTATTGGAGTTCCTGATGAAAAAAACTGTTGCAGTCATTGGTGGCGGCATCACCGGCGTGACCACCGCCTACGCCCTGGCCCGCCGCGGCTTGGCCGTGACGCTCTTTGAGCGGCACGCCTACGCCGCCATGGAAACCTCGTTCGCCAACGGTGGCCAGATCTCGGCCTCCAACGCCGAAACCTGGACCCACCCCTCCACCTTGCTCAAGGGCCTGAAGTGGATGCTGCGCAAAGACGCACCGCTGCTGGTCAACCCCAAGCCGAGCTGGCACAAGTTGTCGTGGTTTGCCGAGTTCGCCGCCAGCATCCCCAAGTACGAGAGCAACACCATTGCCACCGCCCGCCTGGCCATTGCCGCACGCCAGCACCTCTTTGCCTGGGCCCAAGCCGAGGGCATTGACTTTGACCTCAAGCGCGAAGGCATCTTGCACATCTACCGCGACCGCCAAGGCTTTGAGCACGCCGGCCGCGTCTCCAAGCTGCTGGCCCAAGGCGGCCTAGAGCGCCGCGCCGTCACGCCCGAGGAGATGCGCGCCATCGAACCCACGCTGGTCGGCACCTACTACGGCGGCTACTTCACAGAAAGCGACTCAACTGGCGACATCCATAAGTTCACGCACGGGCTGGCCCAGGCCTGCGTGCGGCTGGGCGTGCAGATCCTCTACGGCCAGGACGTGCAAAGCGTGCGCAGCGACGGCAGCCGGGCCGAAGTCAAAGCCCTGGGCCAAGAGGGACAGCAAAGCCACGGCTTTGACAGCCTGGTGGTCTGCGCCGGTGTGCAAAGCCGCGCGCTGGCCGCGCAATTGGGCGACCGCGTCAATGTGTACCCCGTCAAGGGCTACTCCATCACGATCAACCTGCTCGACGCGGCCAGCCAGGCCGCCGCACCCAGCGTGAGCCTGCTGGACGACGAAACCAAGCTGGTCACCAGCCGCTTGGGGCTGGACCGCTTCCGCGTGGCCGGCACCGCCGAATTCAACGGCATCAACCGTGACATCCGGGCCGACCGCATCAAGCCCCTGGTCGACTGGGTGCAGCAGTGCTTTCCTGGGGTAAGCACCCGCCAGGTGGTGCCTTGGGCCGGTCTGCGCCCCATGCTGCCGGACATGATGCCGCGCGTGGGTGCGGGGCGCCGCGCCAACGTGTTCTACAACACCGGCCACGGCCACCTGGGCTGGACGCTGAGCGCGGCCACGGCGGACATGCTTGGCGAGTTGATGGCCGGCCAGCAACAAAGCGCAGGCCTGCGACTGCCTGTTGCCGTGCCAGCGCTCTAAATTTTCCCCTGTAGGAGCTTGCCTGCAAGCGAATGTTCTCCAGAGCTGATGCCCGTTGACCGGCACAAATCGCCAGCAGGCTGGCTCCTACAAAAACAAGACCTGCCCCTCCCCCTGTAGTCGTGACATGCAATTTCTATGGGCAAAGAAATATGACGAAGCCACTCCCAAGCACCTGCATTTTGAAGGCCGAGGTCTGGCGCAGCCACTCAATCGATACGAAGAACCAGGTTGCCGGTCAGCCCGCCTTGCTCGACAAGTTCATGGCCTCGCGCGATCTCTGTCAGAGGCAGCCGCTCGGCAATGTTGTGGATCAACTCATCCCGCGCCAGCATGCGCTGCAGCACCGCCGTGGCGCGCTGGCGATCGGCAGGGTCCAAGTTGTAGACAATGAAGAACTGTAGGCCCAAATTCTTGCTGATCAGCGGGAAGAAGGGCAAGGACAGCGGCGTGCCTGAGGTGCCATACACCAGCAACTCACCGCCCACGCGCAGCGCCTCAAGGTCCACCGCCGCATTGCCCGCCAAATCCAGCTCAATGATGCGGTCCACGCCTTTGCCACCCGTCAGCTCGCGCACCCGCTGCGCCACCGGTTCGGTCTTGTAAAAAATCACCTCGTCGGCCCCGGCCGCCCGTGCCAGCTCGGCCTTTTGCGGCGTGCTCACGGTGGCCATCACCCGCGCAGCCCCCAGGCGGGAAGCAAACTGCACCGCATAGTGGCCCACCGCGCCTGCGCCGCCTTGCACCAGCACGGTCTTGCCCGCCACGCCCCCATTGGCCAGCACCGCGTGCATGGCCGTCAGCCCCGGGATGCCCATGCAGGCCCCGGCCTCGCCGCTCACGCCCTCGGGCAAATGCACGGCCTGCGCCTGGGGCAGGCACACGCACTGGGCGGCCGTGCCCATAGCCCGGCCCCATGCCGCGTTCCACACCCACACCCGCTGGCCCAAACGCGACGCGTCTGCGCCCTCACCCACCGCGTCAATCACGCCCGCACCGTCGCTGTGAGGCACCACGCGCGCAAACGGCATCTCTTTGCTGCGCATGCCGGCACGCGATTTGACGTCTGAAGGGTTCACCCCCGACCACTGCAACCTCACCCGCACCTCCCCCGCCTCAGGCAGCGGATCGGGCATGTCACCAAATTGCAGCACCTCACGGGCCAAGCCCACGCGTTCGTACCAAGCAGCTTTCATGTCTTTGTGTCTCCAAAAATAGCGTTCAGACCATCGGCCCACGGCGATTGAAAAAACCGACTGTACGCGGGCAACTGCAGCTTGCCCAAGGTCGTGCAGTCACCAAGGCGGCTATGGCGTGAAAAAAACCAGCGTCGAATCAAGAAAGAACACAAAGAAACCCACAGCACGACAAAAAAGAACCAGAAATTCTTCAATCCTTTGAAGCGGGCTCAATCAACCCTCTTTTGCAGGGCTTGGAGCTGGCCTGCCGGCGATTGGTGGCGTGAGGACATGCCCGTTGAACGGCACGCATCGCCAGCAGGCTGGCTCCTACAAGGAGCCCCAGGTGTTTTGCCTTTGTAGGAGCTGGCCTGCCGGCGATTGGTGGCGTGAGGACATGCCCGTTGACCAGCACGATTCGCCAAGCACCCGATGTCACGGACATTTCACGCACCGTACATAAACTTGAAATTTCTTTGACTTGTAGTTCCCTTCGGGAAATAGCTTCAATGGCTGCTTGCTGGCATTGACAGGCGTACATCTTCGGCTTTTGACATGACTTTCTGCTCACATCAATTGACAGCTTTTCAAGCCCCCCGTCTGACCCTCTGCCTAGCCATGCTGCTGCTGGCCATTGGCTTGAGCGCTTGTGTGCCGCGCCAGTTGCTGGTTAACAGCGCAGCCGATGCCTTGACGGCGCAGGGCCAGTCAGAAGAAGAAGACCTGGGGCTGGCCCGCGAAGCCAGTGCGTTTTATTTGAAGCTGTCAGAGTCTTTGCTGCGCCAAACGCCTGGCCACTTGCCCTTGGCCGAAAGCGTGGCCTCGGGCCTGACGCAGTACGCCTATGCCTTTGTGGCGTTTGAGGCCGAGCGCCTGGGCGCCACCGACAACCGGGCGGCCCACCAGCTCAATGATCGTGCCAGGCGCCTGTATTTGCGCGCCCACAAGCACGCCATGGCGGCCTTGGTGAAGACCAGCCCGGGGTTTGACAAGGCGCTGCGCCAAACCAACCCACAGCAATGGCCAGCGGTGCGGCCAGACCAAGTGGGCGTGGCGTATTGGGCGGCGGCGTCTTGGGGGGCGTACATCGCCTTGTCCACCGACGAGCCGGACGCCGTGGCCGATTTGCCTTTGGCCGTGCGCCTGGCCACACTCGCCTACCAACGCGCACCCGGCCACGGGGCGGGCGCCTTGGCCAGCTTGATGGGTAATTTTGAAGCGGCCCGGCCCGGGGGCTCTGTGGCCAAAGCGACGGCGTATTTTGACGAGGCCATTGCCCTGGCCGCCGGCCAGCAAGCCGGCCCCTTGGTGGCCAAGGCCGAAGCCATTGCCCAAGCAGCGGGCGACCGAGTCGCTTTTGAAGCCTTGCTGCGCCAGGCCCTGGCGGCCAGCGCGCAGCGCTACGACCTGGCCAACCAAGTCATGCGGCTGCGCGCCCAGTGGCTGCTTGATTCGGCCGACGACCTTTTTTAAAGAGAACCTCATCATGAACATCAAGCGCGCTGAACGCAGCCAGTCAGGGCTAGCCCGAGCCACTGTACTTTGGCTGACACAGGCTTTGGGTGCAGTGGCTTTGCTGGCGAGCTTGGCCGCCGCACCGGCTGCGCACGCCAACAACAAGTCGCTGCGCATTGGCTCTTTGGTTCCCAAAAACTCGCTTTACCACCGGCAACTGCTGGAAGTGGCCGACGCCTGGCGCACGGCCCAAGGCGCGGGGGCCAAGTACTTGGTTTACCCCGACGGCAGCCAAGGCGGCGAGGCCGAAATGGCCAGGCGCATGCGCATAGGCCAGCTGCAAGGCGCCTTGCTGTCGGTGGTGGGCTTGCGGGAAATTGAGCCTTCGATTGCGGCCTTGCAAGCCATGCCTTTGCTGTTTCGCAACTGGGAAGAGGTGGACCATGTGCGCGAAAAAATGCGCGCATCCATGGAGAAAAAGTTTTACGACAAAGGCTTTGTGGTTTTGGCCTGGGGCGATGCGGGCTGGGTCCGGTTTTTCTCCAAAGAACCCGCCGTGCGGCCTGATGACTACAAGCGCATGAAGTTTTTTGCCTGGGGCTCAGAGCCCGACCAACAAGCCATCATGAAAAGCCTGGGCTACACCCCCGTGCCGCTGGAGACCACAGACATCTTGCCCGCCATCCAAACCGGCATGATCAATGTGGTGCCGTCCACGCCCTACTTTGCCTTGGCCACCCAAGTCTTCAACACCGCGCCGCACATGCTGGACATCAACTGGGCTCCCATCGTGGGGGCTTTGGTGGTCACCCGAAAAGCCTGGGACGAGATGGCCCCGCCTGTGCAACAAGCCGTGCGGGCGGCCAGCGACAAAGCGGGCGAACAAATTCGCACCAAAGCGCGCTTGGAAGTGGAAGAGGCGGTAGACGCCATGAAAAAGCGCGGCCTCACGGTGCACAAGCCCAACGCCGAGCAAATGAAGGAGTGGAACGACTTGGCCACCAAGCTCTACCCCCGCATTCGCGGCTCCATGGTGCCAGCGGAGACCTTTGACGAAGTCATGGCCCACCTCAGCGCCTACCGGGCGAGCAAACCCAAGTGAGTGCAGCTGATGCCGTGAACGCGGCCAGCCCCGCCAACACCACAGCGCCTTTGGGCTGGCGGCGGCTGGCCCTTTTGGACGAATGGGTGTCCTCAGCCGCCTTGGGACTGATGGTGCTGATCCCGGTGATTGAAATTGCCATGCGCCCGCTGACGGGCAGCGGCATCATGAATGCACCCGTGGTGGTTCAGCATTTGGGCTTGGTGCTGGCCATGTGGGGCGCTTTGGCCGCCGAGAGGCATGGTCACCTGAGCACGCTGGCAGGCGGGCGCACCCAGGGTCCCGGCCTGCACGCCTGGACCGGGGCGCTGGCCTACGGCACGGCCGCGCTGGTGTGCGGCATGCTGGCCATGTGCAGCTGGCAGTTGGTGGCCAGCGAACGCCTGGCCGCACAAGAGCTGGCCTACGGCGTGCCCACCTGGTGGGTGCAGCTGAGCATGCCGCTGGGCTTTGCGCTCATGGGCCTCAAGCTGGGCGCGCGCGGTGTGCCCGCGTCCCTTGCACCTTGGAGGTTTGCGCTCGGCCTGGCCCTCACCGCCGCTGGCGCCTGGCTGCTCAGCGAGTTTGACGGCAGCGCCCTGGTGCTGTGGCCTGCTCTGCTCTTGCTGGTGTTGGCCTTGCTCGCGGGTGCGCCCATCTTTGCTATTTTGGGCGGCCTCGCCCTGGCCTTGTTTTGGCAAGACGGCCTGCCGCTGGCTGCGGTGGCTCTCTCGCACTACCAAATCACCGTCAACCCCTCGCTGCCCGCCCTGCCCTTGTTCACCCTGGCCGGCCTGGTGTTTGCGCGCACGGGCGCGGCCGAGCGCTTGGGTCAGTTGTTTGTGGCCCTCATGGGGCAAGGCACACGCGGCACGGTGCTGGCCGCGGCCGTGCTGTGCTCGTGCTTCACGGCTTTTACAGGCGGCAGCGGCGTCACCATCTTGGCCTTGGGTGGGCTCTTAGTGCCTTTGCTGCTCAAGTCGGGCTACCCAGAAAACCGCAGCATCAGCCTGGTCACCAGCGCCAGCGCCTTGGGCGTGTTGCTGGCGCCCTCGGTGCCGCTCATCATGTACGCCGTGATGGCGCGCGTGCCCATCCACACCATGTTTTTGGCAGGCATCTTGCCCGCGCTGGTGATGATTGCTTTTTTGCTGGTGTTTGGCGGCTACCTGCGCCGCACGCCGTCGGGGCTGAGCATGGCCAGCCCATTACCCACAACACCCCAAACACCCCCTGTGCTCTGGCGTGCGGCCTGGGCCGCCAAATGGGAGATGCTCGCGCCCGTGGTGGCCATTGGCGCTTTGGTCAGCGGGCTGGCCACGCCCACCGAGAGCGCGGCAGTCACGGCCTTGTACGCCATCGTCACGCAAGCCTGGGCGCACCGCGAGCTGAGCTTTCGCCTCTTGCTGCGCTGCCTCAACGAGTCGGCGCAAATCATTGGTGGCGTGCTGCTGATTTTGGGCATGGCCCTGGCCTTGACCAACTTCTTGATTGACGCGGGCATTCCAGACGCGGCCATTGAAGCGGTGCAAAGCGCCATTCCCAACAAATGGGTGTTTTTGCTGGTGCTCACCGCGTTTTTGCTGCTGGCCGGCGCACTGATGGAAATTTTTGCCGCCATCGTGGTGCTGGTGCCCCTGCTCTTGCCCGTGGCCATGAGCTACGGCATAGACCCGGTGCACTTCGGCATTATTTTTTTGGCCGCCATGGAAATGGGTTTCTTGTGCCCGCCTGCGGGCATGAACATTTACTTTTCGTCCGCCATGTTCGGCAAGTCCGTGCGCGAAGTGGCCGTGGCCGTGCTGCCCGCCTTGCTGGCCATCTTCCTGGGCACCTTGGTCATCGCGGCTGTGCCTTGGTTGTCGACGGGGCTGGTAGGGTTGTTCAAAGCCTGAGGACTGGCAGTGCGGTCAGTGCTGAAGTGCCATCAGCTCATCGCACCCCCAAAGTGCAATGATTGCACTAAAATCAGCATCGTGCCAGTGATTCAACGCTTTGCCCAATGTCGGCTGAGAATCAACGCCAAGGATCACCCACCACCGCACTTTCATGTCTTGCTCAATGATGGGCGAGAGGCTTGGGTCGCGATCAGCGACCTGAAAATCGTTCACGGAAAGGTTGCTGCGCGCGAGATTGTTGATGTTTTGGACTGGGCCAAAGCCAACCGAGCCCTGCTGGCCACCACCTTTGAGGAACTGCAACGATGAGCAAAGATCATTTCGTATTGACGGCCGTGCAAGCCCTGCCCAACTGCTGCTTGCGATTGCGCTACGAGGACGGAAAGACTATGGAGGTGGACTTGAGCGAGCGGGTTCGGAGCACCATTTTTTTGGCGCCGCTCAATGACGCGGCACTTTTTAGCAAAGCCAAACTGGGCTTTGGTGGCCGCTCAGTGGACTGGATCGAAGATGAACTTGACCTGGGCTCCGACAACCTGAGGCATCTGGCCACCGAGCAAGCCGGAGGAATTGGTCATGAGCGAATTTGGACCTGGCTGCACGACACCGGCATGACGCTGGAGCAAGCGGCCCAAGCGCTGGGCATTTCCCGTCGGATGTTGATCTACTACCGCGACGGCGAAAAGGCCATCCCTCGCGCCATCTGGCTGGCATGCCTGGGGTGGTTGGCCGTTCGCCCCCAAGGAAAGCACTTGCCCCTGCACCCGCCATCGGCTCGGGAGTACGCAGCCCTGCACCCGGCCTGAGCTGCTAGGGTGATCTTTGAACGATTGACAAAGCCTTGCCCACCGCAAGCTGGCCGTCCCCATGGTGGGACAGCTCACTTGAATTTGTAAACGCTGTGCGCACCTGCGGTGACCTCAGGGCAAAGATTCATGGGCAATGAGCAGCCGCCACACACACCAAGCTTTGTTTTTTAGCCCCTGCGCGCCACACAGGGCAGCTCATGGGCAAAATGAGTGCAATCCCAAAGGAGTTCCCCATGCGCACATTTCCCTTTAATTGCCTTGCCCTCGCCAGCATGGCGGCATCCCTGGCAGCCACCCCTGCCCTGGCACAGAACGCCAACACGCAGCCGCTGTGGGAGCTGGGCGCAGTGGGCCTAGGCGTGTCCCAGCAGGCTTACCCGGGCGCCAGCGCCCAGGTCTCGCGCGGGCTGGCGCTGCCTTACTTTGTGTACCGAGGCGAGGTCCTGCGCGCCGACCGAGACACGGCGGGCCTGCGCGCCATCAAGACCGAGCGCATGGAACTTGACATCGGCGTGGCCGGCTCATTCGGCGCGCGGGCTGACGAAGTTGACGAGCGCAAAGGCATGCCCACGCTGGGCACACTGATTGAGTTTGGCCCCCGCGTGAAATGGAAACTCAGCGAAGACCAATCCGGCGGAGGCTGGCGAGCAGAGCTGCCGCTGCGCGGCGTGTTCGACCTCAGCGACGGGGCAGCTCACCGCGGCATGGCCTTTGAGCCCAAGCTGGTGTACCAACGCCGGGCCAGCGCCGGCTGGTTTTACTCCACCAGCGTGAGCGCCATCGTGGCCGACAAACGCCTGGCCCAAAGCTTCTACGGGGTGGCCCCCCAGTACGCCTTGGCCAGCCGCCCAAGCTACGAGGCGCAAAGCGGCCTGGTGGCATTGCGGCTGAACGCGTCGGTGTTCCACCAACTGTCGCGCGACTGGCGCGTCTTTGGCTTCGGCCGCATCGACAGCGTGGCAGGCGCCGCCAACGAAAACAGCCCCTTGGTCAAAAAAACCAACGGCGCCTCCCTGGGGTTGGGCCTGACCTACACCTGGCTGCGGTCTGAGCGCAGCGCGGTGGACTGAGGGCTTCTAACCCAAGGCGGTGAAGACCGGAGAGCTCTTGCCGGCCATGGGCCGTTTCGCGGAACTAAGACTTGCGCGCCTGGGCCAAATCGTTCTCTAACAACAAGCGCACATACCGGGTGTAGGGCAAGCCATGCTCCTGGGCGCGGTGCTTGACCGCGTCCAGCAAAGCCTGCGGCAATCGCAAATGCATGGCGGCTGACTTGGCTTCAAGTTCAAAACGCATGGGCTTAAAACCACTCAAGTCAAAGGCCGTCAAGTCGGCATGCGCCACAAAGTCCTCGGCAGCGGCGTCGCTGGGCAAACTGGGCATGGGCTTAAGTTTGGTTTTCATAGTGGTCAATCTCTGGCTGGTGCATGAAGCGGGCGCTGATGGGTCGCAAAAAGGTCTTTGAGTCGCGGTGACGCAAGGTGAAAACCAAAAAAACGAATCGCCCTTCGGCTGTTTGGCCAATGGCACGCATGCGTGGCTCATGAGGGTGAGGGTCAGCCATGACCGCAGGCTCGCCCAAAAGAGCTGACTCCACTTGCTCTTTGCTCACGCCGTGCTTGCCGCATTTGGGCCAATTTGGCTCCTACAGTGGCTTGCATCAGCGCCTAAGAATCGAAACCTTCGCTGGCAGGCCAGCTCCTACAAAGACAAGACCCGTCTATCCCCTGTAGGAGCTGGCCTGCCGGCGAATGAGGGCATGAGGCGATATTCGTTGACCGGCACGAATCGCTTGCAGGCAAGCTCCTACAAGTTCAAAACACGTGTCCCCTGTGGGAGCTTGCCAGCAAGCGAATGCGCGGCGCTCACAAATCCGGGAAAGCGCGCAGAGGTGCCGCAGCACTGGCCGGTACAGGCGTGCGGGCGCCATTCATCACCATGGACAGCAAGGCGTAGTAGCCATTGATGCCTGTCAAATCCACCACGCCCTGCTCACCAAACAAGCGCAGCGCCTGCGCCCAGGTGGCGTCGCTCACGCTGCGGTTGTGGTGCAGTTCGGTAGAAAAGGCGTACACGGCGGCCTCATCTTCGGGCAAATCAGTGGGTTGTCGGCCGTCTTGTAATGCGGCAATGGTGGCGGCGGCCAGCCCCGCGCGCTCGGCAATCGGGGCGTGAATGGCCCACTCCACGGGCTGGGACCAAAAGCGGGAGGTGACCAGAATGGCCAGCTCGGACAGGCGCAAGGTCAGCGCGCTGCGGTAACGAAGGTACTCGCCCATGCGCTGGGCGTGGTCCATCAGCTCGGGGCTGCGCAGCAAGGGTACAAAGGGCGAGATGAGTCCGCCGCGCGGGCCGTCAATGATGACTTGGGCGTATTTTTTCTGCTCTGGCGTCCATTGCGCTTGGGGAATGGGGGGGAGTCGGTCGGGCTTGGCGGTCATGTGGTCCAAAAAAGCGGAGTGAAAAAACGAAACCGCCGCACTTTGCGCAGTGCGGCGTCGCGTGGAATAAGCAGCAGGCGCCTAAAGCCGCAAGTCATGCGGCCAAGGCGATTATTCCGTGATGTTGTTGTCCTTGATGAACTTGGCCCAGGTCGAAATTTGCTTGTCCACAAAGGGCTTGAACACCTCGGGGCCGGCGGCCAAAATGTCAATGCCTTGGGCATTGAGCTTTTGCGCCACCTCGGGCGTGCGCAGGGCTTTGGCCAGGGCGTCATTGAAACGGCTGATCACGGCGGGCGGCAATTTGGCCGGGCCAATCACGCCCCACCAGGCCGGCGCGTCAAAACCTGGGAAACCGCTCTCGGCAATGGTGGGCACATCGGGCATTTGGCGCGAGCGCTTGCTGGTGCTCACCACCAAGGGCTTGACGTTGCCTGCATCTACCTGTGGCTTGACCAAAAACAGCGAGCCCACCACCAGCGGCACATGGCCGCCTGCTGCGTCGGTCATGAGCGGGCCGCCCCCACGGTAGGGCACATGGGTCCAGTCAAAGCCTGCCGTTTTGGCCAGCGACGCCAGGGCCAAGTGGCCCAAGCTGCCCGCACCTATGGTGCCGTAGCTGGTTTTTTGCTTGGCCTTGGAGGCCTCCACAAGCTGCGCAAAACTGGTGACAGGCGAGCCCTTGCTTGCGCCCAACAGCATGGGCGCGGTGCCAATGAGGTGGATGTGCTCTAAGTCTTTGAGCGTGTCAAAAGGCATGCTGGGCTTGAGGCCGGGGTTCACGCCGTGGGTGTCAAACACCACGCCAAAGGTGTAGCCATCTGGCGCGGCCCTGGCCACCGCCTGCGTGCCCACCACGCCAGAGGCACCGCCTATGTTTTCCACCACCACGGTTTGATTAAGCTGCAGCCGCAAAGCCTCGGCCAAGATGCGGGACACCTGGTCCACCGAGCCGCCGGGAGGGAACACCGCAATCAGGCGAATGGGCTTGGCCGTGGGCCACTCTTGCGCCAGCCCCAAACTGGCCGACAAACCCAGCAAAGCCACCACAACGCATTTTTTAAACATTTTGGATTCACCTTTTAAAGAGGGGTGATCGTAAAAATTCAAGGCCAGCAGCACCATGTGTGCTTACCCTTAGGGCGGGGCGTGGGTGACGCTAGGCCACACACCCGGGTCTGATCAAATGAAATTTCCCGTCGGTCGCAGCCTCCTAAGCTGGCCTTACCGCGCTTGGCGCGCGCCTTCCACGAAGCGAGAACCTGTATCGCACGCCATTCAGCGTGAATCAACGAGACAGGCCCAGAGAAGTCCACCAGAGCGGCAGATGCAGGGGAACCCATGTCTGGCTGCCTGCACGAGGCAGGCGGTGGCCCACAAGCCCGCTGTCAAAGACCGAGTTCTTTGGCGATGATGCTTTTTTGAATTTCATTGGCGCCACCGCCAACCATGCCGTGCTTGGCTTCGCGAAAGTAGCGCTCCATGTCCTGCTCAGGCAACTGGGAGTAGCCGCCCAGGGCCTGCATGCCGTTGAAGGCGGTCTTGAACAAGGCGTCTACCGCGAACACCTTGGCCATGGATACTTCCTTGACGGCGCGCACCCCCTGCGCCATCTTGGTGGCGGCCGAGTAGGTCAGCAAGCGCGCGGCCTCGATCTGGGTGGCGTCTTCGGCCATCCTGTGCTTGAGCACCTGAAAGTCCGAGAGGGACCGGCCAAAGGCCTTGCGGTCTTTGGTGTAGCGCAAGGTGTCGTCCAGCGCGGTCTGCGCGTTGCCGACATAGGAGGCGGCCAGGCTCAGCCGCTCGTGCTCGAGGTGCTCGCCAATGTAGGCCCAGCCCTGGCCGACTTCACCAAGCAGGTTTTCCTTGGGCAAGCGCACGTTGTCCAGGTAAAGCTGCGTGGTGCCCAGGCTGCGGCGCACGATGGTGTTGAGCTTGGTGATGGTCAGCCCTGGCGCGTCATTGGGCAGCAGAAAAAGGCTCAGGCCCTTGTAGCGCTCTTCACCGGTGCGGGCCATCAGCACGATCAGGGTGCCGGGAATGTGCGCGCCTGAGCACCACGTCTTGTTGCCGTTGAGCACCCATTCGTCTCCGTCGAGCACGGCCTTGGTCTTGGCGTTGGCTGCGTCCGAGCCCGACTGCGGCTCCGAGATAGAAATGGAAAAGGTGCGCTCGCCCTTGAGAAACAGCGGCAGGTACTGGGCCTTTTGCGCCGCCGTGCCGTGGGCCGAGATGTTCGTGGCGGTGAACATCGAGGTCATGATGCAGGCGGCTGTGTCCAGGCTGTACTTGGCAATCGCTTCACAGAAGATGGCGAACATGACGGGGTCTGCCTCGGCCCCACCGTCTTCCTCGGGCAGCAGCAGGCCCAGCCAGCCGAGTTGCCCCATCTTGCGGTACACCTCCCAGGGGAACTCGCGGCTGGCGTCATGCGCGCGGGTGTATTCGCGACCGACTTCCTTTTCCATGAACGCGTTGACGGTGTCGCGCCACATGCGCTGCTCTTCGGTGAAATTGAAATCCATTTTTTCCTCGTTCGGTGCACAAAAGACTGCCCAGACTCACTCGGGCTGGATGCCGGCTTCCTTGACCAGGCGCGTCCACTTGCTCACTTCACCCAGGGACCAGGTCTTGAACTGCGCCACTGGCATGGGCGAGGGGTCGGCACCGAGGTCGAGCAGGCGGCTGCGCACATCGGGATGCTGCAAGGCTTTGGCAATTTCAGCGTTCAGCCTCTCGACCACCGCAGCGGGCGTGCCGGCCGGCGCAAACAGGGAGATCCAGCCTGACAGGTCGTAGCCCGGCACCCCACTCTCTGCAATGGTGGGCAGATCGGGCATGAGCGTGCTGCGCTGCAGCGAGGTCACGGCCAGCGGCCGCAGGGTACCCGCTTTCAATTGGCCCGAAGCCGACGCAATGTCGGTGAACATCATGTCCACCCGACCGGCAACCACCTCGGTCATGGCCGGCGGGTTGCTCTTAAAAGGCACCCGCAGCAGCTTCCAGCCCACCTCGCGCGCCAAGGTTTCGCTTTGCACCACCCCGCTGGCGTTGCCCGTGGCCAGCGACAGCTCACGCGTTTTGCCCAGCGTGATCAGCTCGCGCATGGTCTTGGCGGGAAGCTGCGGATTGGTGACCACGATGCTGGTGAAAATCGCCACTCGGTTGACCGGCTCGAAGTCTCGAACGGGGTCATAGCGGATGGACCTGAACAGCGCCGGGTTGGCGCCGTGGGTCGAATTGGTTCCCATCAGCAAGGTGTAGCCGTCTGGCCGCGCCTTGGCAACAAACTCGGCCGCAATGGAGCCGTTGGCGCCTGGCTTGTTGTCAACGATGACAGCCTGTCCCAGGCCCTCAGCGAGCTTTTGGCTCAGCAGCCGCGTGCCCACGTCGGTGCCACTGCCAGCGCCAAAGGGCACGACGATGGTGACCGCGCGGACCGGAAAAGCGTCCTGCGCCAAGCCCGCTGCGCTCAGGCACAAGGTGGTGGCCGTCAGGGCGGCCTTCATGAACATCTTCATCTTTGTCTCCTAAAAAATTGAATGCTTCGCTCACAACTGGGCAACTATCTGGAACACGGCCGCGCAGCGCAGGGGCGCAGCTGGGCCTTGAGCTTGCTCACACACCGGCTGGCCCGTCCTTTTTTCCAAAGACCGGCTGGCGCTTTTCCTTGAAGGCGCGGGCCGCCTCCATGGAATCAGGGTGGGTCTTGATGATGGCCGTGGCATAGGTTTCCACGTGGTAGCCGTCATCGAGGTTCATGGACTCCGTCAGATTGATGACCTCCTTCATGAGCCGCACACTGGCCGGGCTGCGGGCGCAAATCTCAGCTGCAGCCACCAAAGCCGCAGCCAGGACCTGCTCCTGGGGCACCACCTGCTGAACCACACCGAGCCGGTGCAGGTAGTTGGCGTCCACCCGGTTGCCGGTCAGGGCCATCCAGCGCATCACCTTTTCAGGGACGATGCGCGCCAGATGCTTGGTGCCGCCCATCACACCGGCATTGATTTCGGGCAGTCCAAAGCTGGCGGTGTCGGCCGCGATCACGAAGTCGCATTGCGACACCATGACCAGGCCGCTGCCCAGCGCATGCCCATTGATCGCGCCTATCACCGGAACCGGGTTGCGGCGGATGGCATCGAAGACTTGGCGAATCACACGCGTGCGGACCAGCGCTGAGGCGGGGTCCATGGCACCGAGCTCGCCCACGTCGCCACCGGCCACAAAAGCACGGTTGCCTGCGCCCGTGAGCACGATGCAGCGGATGCCCTCGTCGCTGTCCACCGACCGCAGGGCGGCCAGCAGTTCCCGGTGGGCCTGCAGCGACATCGCATTGACGGGCGGCCTGTCAATGGTGATAAGCAGCACATGCGGGTGCCCCTCGGGTCGGCTGAGTTGGATGCTCGAAGGACTGTCCATGGATGCTCCTGTGAGGACTGTCAGGGGGGCTTCAAAGACCGCCAACTTCGGGGGGCGTGAAGGATGGCATAAGCCGAGCCAGGCAGAGATCGTTCATCTATGGTCCGATAATTGACATTGTTGATAATAAAACCATAAAATGTTTTCGTAAACCCCGTGAATACACTCAAGCTCTCCCCCATCGTCGTGCCCAAGACGTCGGACGTGCTGGCCAATGAGCTTCGCCGGCAAATCCTGTCGGGCGAACTGGCCAATGGCGAATCTTTGCCGCCCGAGCGCGAATTGGTCGCGCAAACCGGCCTGAGCCGTGGCTCCGTGCGCGAGGCACTGCGCGTGCTGGAGGCAGAGCGGCTGCTGTCCACCCGTCCGGGCCGCTTTGGAGGCTCCACCGCCCACCAGCCCAACGACGAAACCCTGGGGCGCTCGATGTCGCTGTTCGTTCAGGGGCGTGGCATCAGCTTGCTGGCGCTACAGCAAACGCGCGAGGCCGTGGAGCCGTCAATGGCCGCTTTGGCCGCCCAGAACCGCACGCAACTCGAGCTGGCGCAATTGATAAAGGCCACCGAAAAGGTCGAGGCGGCCTTTGACGACGTTCCCCAGTTTTTGCTCGAAAACGTGCAATGGCACTGCGCCATCGCCCATGCCAGCCACAATGAGCTGCTGCGCGGCTTCATGTTCTCGCTCTCGAGCATGGTCTACAAGGCCACAGCAGCAGAGAACTTTGCCACCGAGGCCGTACGCCAACAGGTCATCCACGCCCACAGGCGGGTGCTCCAAGCCATCGTCAGCCAAGATGCAGACTTGGCGCGCCAACGCATGGCCAGGCACCTGGCAGCGGTCACCGCGGCCTTCCAGGCTTTTCCTAACGCGCCGGCCCTGATTGCCTGATGAGACCCCGCGCTCGCTGAGCTTTGAAGCAGCCGGCCGCCCCATCCTCTCCTTTTTTAAGCCAACCATGAACGTGAACTATGAAATGCGTGATGCCGTCGCGGTCATCACCTTGAACCGCCCCGACAAACTCAATGCGCTGACGCCCGAGATGCGCGAAGCGCTGGGCACTTTTTTCGAGCAGGCCGGCCGGGACAGCGAGGTGCGCGCGGTGTTACTGACAAGCGCAGGCAAGGCTTTTTGCGCCAGCGGGGATGTCAGCCGGATGGGCGACTTCACGCCGCAAAGCGGGCGCGATCTGCTCAAGCTGGCCCACCGCATGGTGCGAAACCTGGCCAACATTGAAAAACCCGTGGTGGCCAGCGTGCGGGGCGCGGTGGCCGGCATTGGCTGGAGCATGGCCCTGGCCTGTGACGCGGTGATCGCGTCGGAGACGGCCAAGTTTTCGCAAGTTTTTCGCCATGTCGGGCTGGTGCCCGATGGCGGTGCGGTGTACTTTTTGACCCAGCATCTGGGCCTGCTGCGCGCCAAAGAACTGGTTTATTCGGGACGCAGAGTCGAAGCGCGCGAAGCGCTTTCTATGGGCCTGGTCAATCAGGTGGTCGCCGACGAGGCCCTGGACGCCGTCGCCTTTGAATACGCCCGCGAACTCGCAGCAGGGCCCACCTTCGCCCTGGGCGTGGCCAAAAAAATGTTCAAGCTGATGTACCAGCCCGATCTCGAAACCCTGCTCGACGCCGAAGCCTGGGCGCAGGGACTGGCCCTGCTCACAGATGACCACCAAGAGGGCGTGCGTGCCTTTTTCGACAAGCGACCGCCAGTGTTTCAGGGCCGCTGAGCCGCGCACTGGGTCGGCCGCTCACTGAGCCTAAACCCGGCAGTTGACCGCTTGCTTCCGCTTCAAACACTTAGTGAATCAAACACTTGCGCACACGACGATCTTCACCTCAGGGGTGAAAGCGCTGCACGGCCGCAGGTCTGCCGCTTCAGGCCTCTGGCGTTGTTGCTCGCACCCCCCGGACAGGCAGTCCGGGGGGCACTCGCGCCTAGCCAGAGACC
>CAMCUN010000028.1 GCA_945878995.1 Polaromonas sp. YR568
AACCCTCCCCCCAGAGGGTGGAGGGAGTCAGAAAAGGCCCCCGAATTTCACCCTCCCCCGCTGGGGGAGGGCCGGGGTGGGGGCATCGCGCAGCACCACCGCTTCGGTGCACCAACTCTGCCCCCGCCCCCTGATGGCGCTGGCCTACCGGCGATTTTTTGCATGCGGTGAGGGTGGATGCCACCCACGAATCGCCAGCAGGCTGGCTCCTACAAAATCAGGATCTGAACGTGAAAGCCTCAGAATTTGCCAGACAAGGACGATTGCAAGCGCCTGAGCTCTTCGTCGCTGATGACTTCCAACACGCGCACCACACGCCGCACGCCCGAGATGGAACGGGCCGCTTCTGTAGCGCGGTCTGCCTCGGGCTGGGTCACGCGGCCCAAGAGGTAGACCACACCGCGCTCGGTGGTCACCTTCACGGCATTGACCTGCACGTTCGCATCAATGAATGCTGCCTTGACGCGGCCCGTCGTGAGCAAGTCGTTGGAACGGTCCCACAGGGATGGCGTGTTTTGCACTGCCAATTCGTTGACCACGGACTTGACGTTGTCCCCCTTGGCCACCAAGCGCTCAACCGCCTGCTTGTCCAGGGCATTGGCTACGTCGCCGGTGATCAGGACCTGGCGGTTATAGCTGGTCACGTCCACCCGCACACGGGTGCCCATTTGATCGCGAATGGCGGATTTGGCGCGCAGCTCGATGCTCTCGTCTTCAAGCTGTATGCCGGCGCTGCGGCGGTCGCTGGCCACCAGGACGGTGCCGGCAGCGCCGCCAATGAGCAGCGGGGCGCAGCCGGACAGCGCGCCGCCTAGCAGCACCACGGCTGCCGTGGAAAGGGTCAAACGTTTGAAAGAAACAGTCATTCGGGGGTCTCCTGGTCACCAAGTAATTGGGCGTCCACGCCGTCGCAGATGCAGTGCAGAGCCAGCAGGTGAACCTCCTGGATGCGCGCTGTGCGCTCGTGTGGCACGCAAATGTGCACGTCGGTCTCGCGCAAGGCCAGGCCTATTTTGCCGCCCCCCTTGCCGGTGAGGGCCACCACGGTCATTTCGCGCTCGTGGGCGGCCTCAATGGCGGCCAGCACATTGGCTGAATTGCCGCTGGTGCTCAGGGCCAGCAACACGTCACCGGCGCCGCCCAGGGCGCGCACCTGCTTAGAGAAAATGACCGTGAAGTCGTAGTCGTTGGCAATGGCCGTGAGGATGGAGCTGTCGGTGGTCAGTGCCAGCGCCGCCAGTTCGGGCCGCTCGCGTTCGTAGCGGCCCACAAACTCGGCCGCGAAGTGCTGGGCGTCGGCGGCCGAACCGCCGTTGCCGCAGGCCAGCACCTTGCCGCCGCTGGTGACACTGGCCAAGATGGCTTGCACCGCGTCGGCAATGGGCTTGGACAGCAGCTGTGCGGCCTGGTATTTGAGGTCGGCACTGTCGACGAAGTGTTGCTGTATGCGTTGTTCCAACATGGGGCGCAATGATAGCGGCTTGCCAAGTCCATCATCACGTTCATGATGCATCAAAAGCCGCACGCAGCCAAGTGATGTCCGGCCCCAGGTGCAAATCGCCGTCAATAAGCAGCACATCAAAGCGGCAAGGCGGCACTTTGGCCAGGCGCAGGAGGTAGTGGCGTGCGGCCAGCACAATGCGGTGCTGCTTGGCCATACCCACGCTGGCGGCCGCCCCGCCAAAGCCGCGCTGGCTGCGCTGGCGGACCTCCACAAAGACCAGCGTGCCGTCGGTCTCAACCATGATGAGGTCGATCTCGCCGCCACCCCGGCCAGGCGTCTTGAAATTAGACGCCACCCACCGCAGGCCGTGGCGCTCCAGATGCTGGCGGGCAAGGCGTTCGGCCTCGTCGCCCCGGCGCTTGGTGGTAACCTGCTTGGCCGCTGCGGCCTCTGCAGGCGCTGCAACACCTGCAGAGGCCGGTTTGCTTTGCTTTTTGGAAAACCACATTGAACGCCTCTTTCGCCCTGGCCCAGGATGCGGCCCGCGCCGCCGCCGGTATCCAGCACTATCCTACAGGTGCACTGTACGTGGTGGCCACCCCCATAGGTAACTTGGCCGACATCAGCTTGCGTGCGCTTTATGTGCTGGGCTTGGTGGACGCGATTGCCTGCGAGGACACGCGCCACACCCAGGGCATGCTCAAGCTCTACGGTTTGAACAAGCCGCTGCTGCCCGTGCACGAGCACAACGAGGCCGAGGCGTCGGTGCAGCTGGTGCAGCGCCTGCAGGCGGGCGAGCGCCTGGCTTATGTGAGCGATGCCGGCACCCCGGCGGTGAGCGACCCAGGTGCGCGCCTGGTGGCCGCGGTCCAGGCGGCGGGCCTGAAGGTGGTACCGCTGCCTGGCGCCAGCAGCGTGACCGCCGCGCTCAGCGTGGCCGGCTTGTCTGGGGACAGCGCGTTTGTGTTTGCGGGGTTTTTGCCCTCAAAAGCAGGCGAGCGCAGCCAGGCGGTGCAGCAGCTGGCCAGCGAGCCACGCGCCGTGGTGCTGCTGGAAGCACCGCACCGCATAGAGGCCCTGGCACAGGCGCTGGCCGTGTTGGACGACAGGCGCGTGACCGTGGGCCGCGAGCTGACCAAGCAGTTTGAAGACATTGCCACCTTGCCCGCCGCCGAGTTGGCACGCTGGCTGGCGGCCGATGCCCACCGCACGCGCGGTGAATTTGCGCTGGTGCTGCACCCGCGCCCCGAACAAGCGCCTGACGGGCTGGCCGAGGCCGAGCGCGTGCTGGCCTTGCTGCTGGCCGAGTTGCCCGTGAAAACCGCAGTGCGGCTGGCCGCTGAGATCACGGGCGCGCCGCGCAATGCCGTGTACGAGCGCGCCCTGGCCCTGAAAAACGCCCCAGGCGCGGGCGCATGAACCCCAACGCCAGCCAGCTCTGGCGCGCTCCGCGCTGGGCCTTGGCGCTGCTGCTGGCTTTGCTCAGCATGATCGCGCCCTTTGCGGTGGACACCTATTTGCCCGCGTTCGCAGGCATGGCCAAGTCGCTGGGTGCCACGCCCGTGGAAATGCAGCAAACGCTGTCGGCTTACCTCTTTGGCTTTGCGCTGATGAACCTGTTTCACGGCGCGCTGGCCGACAGTTTTGGCCGCCGGCCCGTGGTGCTGGGCGGCATTGCGCTGTTCACGCTGAGCTCGGTGGGCTGCGCCTTGTCAGACAACATTGGCTCACTGGTGTTTTTCAGGGCGCTGCAAGGCATGTCCACGGGCGCGGGCGTGGTGGTCTCGCGCGCCATCATCCGCGACATGTTTGAGCCCCGCGAGGCCCAAAAAGTCATGAGCCAGGTGACCATTTACTTTGGCATTGCACCGGCGGTGGCGCCCCTGATTGGCGGCTGGCTGTATGTGCATGCGGGCTGGCACAGCGTGTTTTGGCTGCTGGCGGGCCTGGGCGCGGCGCTGTGGATGGGCGTGCACAAGCTGTTGCCCGAGACGCTGCACGCCGAGCAGCGCCAGTCGTTTTCCCCCGGCCATTTGATGCGCGGCTACGGCGAGTTGCTGAGCAGCCTGCGCTTTGTGCTGCTGGCCCTCGCCAGTGGCGTGCCCTTCAACGGCATGTTTTTGTACGTGTTGTCGGCACCGGCGTTTTTGGGCGAGCTGCTGCTGCTCGAACCGCAACAGTTTTTTTGGTTTTTCATGCTCAACATTGGCGGCATCATGGCCGGCGCCTGGGTCAGCGGCCGCCAAGCGGGCCGCTGGGCGCCCAAGCAGCAAATTCGCCACGGCTTTGTCATCATGCTGGCCAGTGGCGTGCTCAATTTAGTGGCCAACCTGCTCTTCCCGGCACATGTGAGCTGGGCTTTGCTGCCGCTGGCGGTGTATTCCTTTGGCTGGGCGCTGGTGGTGCCCGTGGTCACGCTCTTGATGCTGGACCTCTACCCCGAGCGCCGGGGCATGGCTTCGTCGCTGCAGTCTTGCATAGGCGCGGTGGCCAACGGCTTGGTCGCCGGCGTGCTGGCCCCCTTTGTGATGCACTCCACCGTGGGCCTGGCCGTGGCCTCTTTGGGCTTGCTGGGGGTGGGCCTGGTGGCTTGGATGTACGTGCACTGGCGCTGGCCGGGGCTGGGGCGAAGTGCCCATGCGGGGGCTGACGGCTGAGGGCTGAGGGCTGAGGCTGACAGGGATTGACTTGCCCTCTGCGCCGCTTCAATTGCTCGGCACTCTATGACCTCACAGCGCCCTGACGTCCAGCCGCCCAGGCCGGCCTGAGTAGCGCTGGCGGGCGCCCTGTTGCTCGACTTGCACGCGCGCGGGCCGGCCCTCGTAGACCTGGGCCTTGAGCCATTGGGTCTCGGCCAGCAGGGCGGGCTCGTCTTTGAGCTGGGTGAACCACACGCGCAGGTTGCCGTCCCAGCGGTAGTTGCGCGCTTTGAGCAGGTCTTTGGCCTCAAAAGGCGCGCCCGTGGCCTGCAGGCGGTAAGACGGGCGCTCGGCGGCCTCCACCAAGTGCATGAGGCCGTTGCGCTCGTCCAGCGGCAGCGGGGGGCGCAGCACCGCCAACAAGGCGTGGCAGTCCATCTCGGCGCGGTGCGCGTCGTAAAACCAGCCCAGCTGCAGGGCCAGGGCGCTGAGCTTGGCCGAGTCGCGGCCTTGGCGCTTCCAGTCGATGTCGGCAAAGGAGCATGCCCAGTTCAGCTCGGCAAAGGCCGGCAAGCGTGCCTCGACAAAAGGGCGGTCAAAAGCGGCGTTGTGGGCAATCACCAGCTGCGCGCCGGCCAGCAGCTCGGCCACGCGCGCCTCGTCCAGGCGCTGGCCACGCAGCATGTCGTCGCTGATGCTGGTGAGCTGCTGCACCTCTGTGGACAGCGGCGCGCCTGGGTCTTCCAGGCCGTCGTAGACCTGCAACTGGCCGGCGGGCTGGCCGGTGGCCAGGTCCAGGTCAAACGCCAGCAAGGCCAGCTCAATGACTTTGTCGCGGCTGGCATTCAGACCCGTGGTTTCGGTGTCCAGCACCAGCACACGCAGGGTGGGGCCGCTGGCGGGCGGAAACAGCAGCGGTGGCGCCAAGCGACGCAGCACGCGGTAATCGGGGTGGCTGTTTAGCGTGCTGGCCAGCTGCGCCCAGTCGGGCTCAGCCCGATCGGGTTCAGGCACGGGCAGCACAGCGGCGGGCAACACAGCGGCAGGCAAAAGCGCTGTCGCCAACACGGGCGGGGAGGGCGGTGCCTGCGTCGCAGGGGGCTGTTTGGATGCGCTTGCTTTGCGCGGTTTGGCGACCGATGGCCGGTGGCTGAGCGGCAGCGCATCAAAGTCATCGCCAAAGCCAAGTTGTGTGCTGCCAGGAGGGGTGGTTTTCATGAACAAACAAAAAACAAGCGGGACCAGGGGGCACCTTCCCTCCATGAGCGAGGCCTCGGGTTTTGGCGCCACTCTAACACCGCAGCAGGGCGCAAACGGCCGAGGCCGTTCTTGAAATCCGCTACGCTAGAGCCATTAAACCTAAACCCGGCAGTTGGCCGCTTGCTTCCGCAACAAACACTCTATGAATCAAACATTTGCGCCCACGATGGTCTTCACCTCAGGGGTGAAAGCGCTGCACGGCCGCAGGTCTGCCGCTTCAGGCCTCTGGCGTTGTTGCTCGCACCCCCCGGACAGGCGGTCCGGGGGGCACTCGCGCCTAGCCAGAGACCTGCTTCGTCAGCCCCTCGGCCGCGCCCAACTGCCGGATTTAGGTTAAAACCGCAGCGTCGGCTTTTTTGACCGACCGCCTTGGAGACGCCCATGGACACGGCGAGCGCTACCTCACCGATGTACCTGTTCGAGAAATTCGAGACAGGCGTCATCGAACTGAACGCACAGCGCGAGGTGGTGGGCATGAACGACTACGCCCGCCGGGTCTTGCCGGTCGAGAAAATGCGGCCTTTTCAGCGCTTTGTCCTGGACTTTCACCCCGAACGCTCGCGGCCCAAAGTCAAGTTTTTGTTGGACCAAGCCAGCGCCTGCCCGGTGGCGGGCGATGTGCCCATGACCATGATCATCAACATCCCAGAACAGGTGTTGCTCATCAAGGTCAGCCGCATGACCGACCAGGCCGGTGCGCCCACGGGCTTTGTGCTGGTGTTTTACGACGTGACGCAGGTGGTCAGCCAAGAGGCCATGCCGGCCAGCCACGCCAGGCGCCTGAGCCGGGTGCCCACCACCCACCTGCAGCAAGTGGTGTTTGTCGACACGGCGGACGTGCGTTGCATAGAGTCTCAGGGCCACTCCACACGGGTGCGAACCGCCCAGGGCTGGCAATTTTGCAATTTGAGCATTGGCGACCTGCAAGCGCGGCTGGACCCGGCCCAGTTTCACCGGGTGCACCGCTGCTTCATGGTCAATTTGGCGGCTGTAGACACCTTGGAGCGCGAGGGCAACCGGACCCAGCTTTTGCTGCGCAACGAGCCACGGCTGGTGGTCCCGGTCTCGCGCACGGAAGTGTCAGATTTGCGCTCGGCCCTGGGTCTGAGAGCCAAACGCAAAGCCGTCAAGGCCTGAGCCTCTGGTCAGACCCACCCCCGGACTTTCCCTGATTGCTATTTTGGAAGAGTCACGAATCAGCAATTCGTGCTTAAAAAATAACCCTTCGTGCTTAAAAGTGCACCTTTCAAGACGGTTCACGTAAAAACCCCTCACTTTGCTCAGAACTTAATGGTTCATAAACTGACTAATTGGTTAATAACTCCTGGAGACACGCATGATTCCACCGCGCTTTGAGTACCACGCCCCCCGCTCTGTGGGGGAAGCCATTGCACTTTTAGGGCAGTTGGGGTCTGAGGCCAAGCTGCTGGCCGGCGGCCACAGCCTGCTGCCCATGATGAAGCTGCGCTTTGCCGAGCCCGCGCATTTGATTGACATCAACCGCATTCCAGAACTGCGCGGCATTCGTCTAGAAGGCCAGACCCTGGTGATTGGCGCCATGACCACCGAGAACGAGCTCATCAACTCGGCCCTGTTGCAAGCCCATGTGCCGCTGCTGCCCGAGGCCGCCCAGATGATTGCCGACCCGCAGGTGCGCAACCGCGGCACCATTGGCGGCGACATTGCCCACGGCGACCCTGGCAACGACCACCCAGCGCTGTCCATTGCCCTGAACGCTTCTTTTGTGCTCGAAGGCCCCAAAGGCAGGCGCACAGTGGCCGCTGACGACTTTTTTCTGGGCACCTACATGACGCTGCTTGAAGAAAACGAGGTGCTGTGCGAAATCCACGTGCCCGCTTTTGCCGCAGGCACGGGCAGCGCCTACGAAAAGCTCAAGCGCAAAACCGGCGACTGGGCCACCGCCGGGTGCGCCGTGGTCATGCGCCGGCAAGGTGGCGTGGTGTCTGAGGTGCGCATAGCCCTGACCAACGTGGCGCCCACCGCTCTGCGCGCTGAAGCGGCCGAGCAGGCTATTTTGGGCAAAGAACTCAGCGTGGCGAATTTGCAAGCTGCAGCCGATGCAGCCACGGCCATTTGCGATCCGGCCGAAGACCTGCGCGGCGACATTGAATACAAAACCGCCATGGCCGGTCAAATGGTCAAGCGCGCCCTGGTCAAGGCCTTTGGCCGCTGCGCATAAACACTTTTCAGGACAAGCATCATGGCTAAAAAACTCATCTCTGTCACCGTCAACGGCCGCGTGCATGAAAAAGCGGTGGAGCCGCGCACGCTGCTGATTCACTTTTTGCGCGAGGAGTTGAACTTGACCGGCGCGCACATCGGCTGCGAAACCAGCCACTGCGGTGTTTGCACCGTGGACGTGGACGGCCAGTCCGTCAAATCCTGCACGCTCCTGGCGGTGCAGTGCGACGGCGGCCAAGTCGACACCGTCGAGGGCTTGGCCCAAGGCGGCGTGCTGCACGCCGTGCAAGAGGGCTTTTACAAAGAACACGGGCTGCAATGCGGCTTTTGCACGCCGGGCATGCTGATGCGCGCGGCCCGCTTTTTGCAAGAAAACCCCAACCCCAGCGAAGACGAGATCCGCATGGGCATGAGCGGCAACCTGTGCCGCTGCACGGGCTACCAGAACATCATCAAATCCATCCAATACGCCGCCAAAAAACTGCAAGAGTCGGCCACCGCCGCCGCCTGAAGGAGACAAGCACATGAACGCACCAATCCTCTCCGCCGAAGCCCGCGAACTGGCCTTGGCCGGTATGGGCGCCTCGCGCCTGCGCAAAGAAGACGCCCGTTTCATTCAGGGCAAGGGCAACTACGTCGACGACATCAAGATGGCCGGCATGCTGCACATGGACATCGTGCGCGCCCCGGTGGCCCACGCCCGCATCAAGCGCATCAACAAAGAAGCAGCGCTGGCCATGCCCGGCGTGCACGCTGTGCTGACGGCCGAAGACTTGAAACCCCTCAAGCTGCACTGGATGCCCACCCTGGCCGGGGACGTGCAGGCCGTGCTGGCCGACGGCAAGGTGCACTTCCAAATGCAAGAAGTGGCCATCGTGATTGCCGATGACCGCTACATCGCCGCCGACGCGGCCGCCGCCGTCGAGGTGGAGTACGAAGAACTTGAAGCGGTGATTGACCCTTACGCCGCGCTGCAGCCCGGCGCGCCCGTCATCCGTGAAGACCTGGCCGGCAAAACCGAAGGCGCACACGGTAAGCGCGACCACCACAACCACATCTTCACCTGGGACGCGGGCGACAAAGCCGCTGCCGACGCGGCATTTTCCAATGCGCCTGTGACGGTGAGTCAACACATGTACTACCCACGCGTGCACCCCTGCCCGCTGGAGACCTGTGGCTGCGTGGCCAGCTTCGACCCGATTCGCGGCGAACTCACCACCTACATCACCAGCCAGGCGCCGCACGTGGTGCGCACCGTGGTCAGCATGCTCTCGGGCATCCCAGAGTCCAAAGTGCGCATCGTCAGCCCCGACATTGGCGGCGGATTTGGCAACAAAGTGGGCATCTACCCCGGCTATGTGTGCGCCATCGTGGCCTCCATCGTGCTGGGCAGGCCCGTGAAATGGGTGGAAGACCGGATGGAGAACATCTCGTCGACTGCCTTTGCCCGCGACTACCACATGGACGGCGAGTTGGCTGCCACGCCAGACGGCAAAATTTTGGGCCTGCGTGTGAACGTGATTGCAGACCATGGCGCCTTTGACGCCTGCGCCGACCCCACCAAGTTCCCGGCAGGCATGTTTCATATTTGCTCGGGTTCCTACGACATCCCTGCCGCGCACTGCTCGGTCAAGGGCGTCTACACCAACAAAACCCCGGGCGGTGTGGCCTACCGCTGCTCCTTCCGCGTGACCGAGGCGGTGTACCTTATTGAGCGGATGGTCGACGTGCTGGCGCAAAAGCTCAACATGGACAAGGCCGAGATCCGGGCCAAGAACTTCATCCAAAAAGAGCAGTTCCCCTACACCAGCGCCTTTGGCTTTGAATACGACTCGGGCGACTACCAAACCGCGCTCACCAAAGTGCTGGACGCAGTGGACTACCCAGCCTTGCGCGCCGAGCAAGCGGCCAAGCGGGCCGACCCCGACAGCCCCACCCTGATGGGCATTGGCCTGGTGACCTTCACCGAGGTGGTGGGCGCAGGCCCCTCCAAGATTTGCGACATCTTGGGCGTGGGCATGTTCGACTCCTGCGAAATCCGCATCCACCCCACCGGCAGCGCCATTGCGCGCATGGGCACCATCACCCAAGGCCAGGGCCACCAAACCACCTACGCGCAGATCATTGCCACCGAGCTGGGGATCCCCAGCGAGGTGATTCAAGTGGAAGAAGGCGACACCTCCACTGCGCCTTACGGCCTGGGCACCTATGGTTCCCGCTCCACGCCCGTGGCCGGCGCCGCCATTGCCATGGCCGCCCGCAAAATCCATGCAAAGGCCCGCAAGATTGCCGCCCACATGCTTGAAGTCAACGAGGCCGACCTGGACTGGGAAGTGGACCGCTTCAAGGTCAAGGGCGACGACGCCAAGTTCAAAACCATGGCCGAAGTGGCCTGGCAGGCCTACCACCAGCCGCCAGCGGGCCTCGAGCCCGGCTTGGAGGCGGTGCACTACTACGACCCACCTAACTTCACCTTCCCCTTTGGCATTTACCTGTGCGTGCTCGACATAGACCGCGCCACTGGCGAGACCAAAATCAGGCGTTTTTACGCGCTTGACGACTGCGGCACCCGCATCAACCCCATGATCATTGAAGGCCAAATCCACGGCGGCCTGACCGAAGGCTTTGCCGTGGCCATGGGCCAGCAAATGCCGTATGACGCGCAGGGCAACTTGCTGGGCAACACGCTGATGGACTACTTTTTGCCCACCGCCGTAGAAACACCGCACTGGGAAACCGACCACACCGTCACGCCCAGCCCGCACCACCCCATTGGTGCCAAAGGCGTGGCCGAATCGCCGCATGTGGGTTCCATCCCCACCTTCACCGCCGCCATCGTGGACGCTTTTGCCCACAAAGGCGTGACCCACCTGGACATGCCGCACAGTGCATTTCGGGTTTGGAAGTCGCTCAAGCAGCACGGTTTGAACTTGTAAAAGAAGGACCCCATGGAAGTCAAACTCGACAAGCAATACCCGCTGGATGTGGACGCCGAGCGTGCCTGGACCCTGCTGAACGACCTCAAAGCAGTGGCTGGCTGCATGCCTGGAGCCCAAATCACTGAGCAGCTTGGAGAAGGCTCCTACAAAGGTGCGATCAAAATCAAGGTCGGTCCGGCGGTGGCGCAGTTTGCAGGCCAAGTCGATGTGCTCGAGACCGTGCCTGCCGAGCGCAAGATGGTGATGCGCGGCAAGGGCGCCGACAAAGGCGGATCCTCGGCCTCCATGGACCTGACGGCCGTGATCGTGGCCGACCCTGCCAACCCCGCGCACTGCGTGCTCAACGGCTCGGCCTCGGTCATCGTCAACGGCAAGTTCGCGCAGTTTGGCGGCCGCATGATGGTGCAGGTCTCGGACATGATCTTGGCGCAGTTTGTGGAAAATTTCCGCCAAACCGCGCTGAGCTTGCCGGCACCCGCATCGGCTGCACCCGCCGCGTCGGCAACCGCAGACCGGCCCACGGCCGAAGCCGCACCCGCCGCCAGCCACGCCGCGCCCAAGGTGGCCAGCGAGCTCAACGGCCTGGCCATTTTTTGGGCGCTGCTCAAGAACTGGGTCTCGAGTCTGTTTGGCAAGCGCACCTGAAGGCCGTGAACACTGTGGCAGCACCGGTCGCCAACCCCAGTGTCACTGCCAGTGCCCTGCGCGAGCAGCTGCAAGGCGCAGGCTACCTGGCCGACGAGGCGCTGGTGACCAGCGCCTGGCTGGCCCAGGCTCTGCAGCGCCCGCTGCTGCTGGAAGGAGATGCCGGCGTGGGTAAAACCGCGCTGGCCGCCGCCCTGGCCCACAGCCAGGGCGCGCAGTTGGTTCGCCTGCAATGCCACGAGGGGCTGGACCTGGCGCAGGCGGCCTCCGAGTGGAATTACGGCCGCCAGTTGATGGCCATTCGGCTGGCTGAAGGCGGCGAGCAGCGCTTGAAAGAGTCCGACCTCTTTTCGCGCGAGTACCTGCTGGAGCGGCCCTTGCTGCAGGCCATCAGCAGCGAGCGCGCTTGCGTGCTCTTGATCGACGAGATTGACCGCGCCGACGAGGCTTTTGAGGCTTTTTTGCTGGAGGTTCTCTCGGAGTACCAAATCACCGTGCCCGAGCTGGGCACGCTGCGCGCCCGCCAGGTGCCGCAGGTGCTGCTGACCAGCAACGGCACGCGCGAGCTGTCTGATGCGCTGCGCCGCCGCTGCCTTTACCACTACCTGGACTACCCGACGCTGGCGCGCGAGATCGCCATCGTCAAAGCCGCCCTGCCCGAGGCCGACACCGCGCTGGTGGAAGAAGCCGTGCAGTTTGTGCAGCGCCTGCGCCGCGAAGACCTGGCCAAAACGCCAGGCATTGCCGAGACCCTGGACTGGGTGCGCGCCCTGCACCGCCTGCATCCGCAGGCCCTGCCCGAAGACATGTCGGCCTTGCTGCTGACCCTGGGCTGCCTGCTCAAAACCCGCGAAGACCGCTTCATGCTCACCGCCGAACGCAGCCGCCAGCTCATTGAAGGCCGGCGCAGCGTGGGTGTGGCGGAAAAAGCCTGAAGCCCGCGCGGCTGCACCGGCCATGAACACCTTGCAGCAAGCCATTCCCCTGAGTGAGCGCTTGGCCGGCTTTGCCGCGCTCTTGCGCGAGCACGGCATGAAGGTGGGGCCCGCCGAGCAGCGCGACATGCTGCAAGCCGCCATCGCGCTGGGCAGCTTGAAGCTGCGCACGCTCGATGCCGCCTGGCGCGCCATTGCCTGCAGCAACGCCCGCGACTGGCGCCAGTGGCCTGCCGTGTTTGAGCAGTACTGGCTGCCCCACCGCATCAAGGGCACGGTCAAGGTCAGCGGGCAAACCCGGCCCAGGCGCGATTTGCGCAGCCAAGTCAGCCAGATGCACGAGTCCATGGCTGGCGATAGCGCGCCTGGCGCCAACGCCCACCGCGCCAGCCAAGCCTCGGCCGACCAAGCGGGCCAGGCCGATTCAGATTTCAACACCCTGCAGCGCGCCCAAGGCGGCGCCAGCCTCAGCGTGCCCGACGCGCTGCACGAGCGCAGCGGCCAAATGTGGCTGCCGCAAGAGCTCCATGCGCTGACGCAACTGGCCAGGCAAATTCACCAGCAGCTCCAGCCCCAAGCCACCCGCCGCTGGCAAACCCACCCGCAAGGCCGGCGGCTGGACCTGCGCCAAACCTTGCGCCGCAGCGTGGCCCATGGCGGCTTGCCGCTGGCGCCGGCCTGGCAGCGCAAGCGCACCCGGCCGCCGCAGCTGTTTGTGCTGGTCGACGTAAGCCGCTCCATGGAGTCGCACGCGGCGTTTTTTCTGCGTGTGGCCAGGGCCTTGGCCCAGGCCGCCGGGGCGCGGGTGTTTGTGTTCCATGTGCAGCTGGCCGAGGTCACGCCGCTGATGAAGAGCGACAGCGCCACCGTGCAAGAAAAAATCAACGCCGTCACCGCCGGCTTTGGCGCAGGCACCCGGATTGCCGCCAACCTCACGGCCTTTGCACGCCACCATGCGCGCGCCCAGCTCGGCCGCCATGCCCGCGTGTGGCTGATGTCCGACGGCTTTGACACCGACGAGCCCGCCCAGCTGGCCCAGGCCCTGCAGCTGCTGCGCGGCCACGGCGCCCGGCTGACTTGGTTTCACCCCACGCGCCAGGCCCCCACCTCCTTGGCTGTGCGCCAATCCAGAGCGCTGGTGGAGCGCTTTATTCCCCTGGCCAGCCTGGCCGACCTCGCCCGGGCCAAGCCTTTTTTGCACTGAAAGACCCCCATGAACCCCCAAGCTTGGCTTGACACCGCCCATGCGCTGCACCAGCGCCAGCAGCCCTTTGCCATGGTCACGGTGCTGCGCGTGACGCCGCCCACCTCGGCCAAGCCCGGCGACAAGGCCGTGGTCACGGCCGACGGCCAAATCCACGGCTGGATAGGCGGCGGCTGCGCCCAACCGGCGGTGGTCAAGACCGTGCGCGCCGCGCTCGCCGACGGCCAGGCCCGCAGCATCCGGATCTCGCCCGCCGATGAGTCGCGCGAGCAGCAGCTCAGCGACGTGCTGGAGTTCGGCATGGCCTGCCACTCGGGCGGCACGCTGGAGCTCTTTGTGGACCCGGTGCTGCCCCTGGCGTGCCTGACGGTGCTGGGCGACTCTCCCGTGGCCCGCGCCCTGTGCGATTTGGCGCCCCGCGTCGGCTTTGCCGTGAACCTGGTGGCGCAAGGCGCGCAGGCCGCCGACTTTGCAGCGGCCAGCCGCGTGCTGGCCAATGATGAGGCCAGCGAGGTGGCCCAGCAGCTGGGCGCCCAAACCTGGGTGGTGGTAGCCACGCAAGGGCGGCGTGACATGCAGGCGCTCAAGGCCGCGTTGGCGCTGCAGCCCAGGCGCACCTGGTTTGTCGCCAGTGCACGCAAGGGCGCGGTGCTCAAAGACTCTTTGGTGGCGGCTGGCGAAGACGCCGCCCGCGTGGAGGCCATCGTGGCGCCGGCCGGCTTGGCGGGCATGGGCATTGGGCCGCAAACGCCTGAAGAAATTGCCTTGTCCGTGCTGGCCGCCGTGGTGGCGGCCAAGCGGGCAGATGTCAATGACGCGCTGCCCCGCGCCCTCCACGACATGGCCAGCCCAGCGCCATCGGCCCCTGCGGCGGCCCTGACCCCAGCCGCCACGCGCCCCGCGACACCGGCCACCGCGTCAGCGCCCTCGTGCTGCGGCAGCGCCAAAAAAGCGGCGGCGACGGCAGCCCTGGCGGCAGCGCCCCAAGTGGCCCCGGCTGCGGCCGTGGCCGCTCCCAAATCATCTTGCTGTGGAGGCTGACACCATGGGCTGCATTCTCAAAGGCGGTGGCGGCCTCTACAGCCGCATGGTGGTAGGCGGCGTGTTGCTGGCCGCAGGCAGCGGCTCGCGCATGGGCCACCGGCCCAAAGGCCTGCTCGAACTCGGCGGCGTGCCCCTCATTCGCCGCACCCTCATTGCCCTGTCAGGCGCGGGCCTGGACGAGCTGGTGGTGGTGCTGGGCGAGCACGCCGAGCACCTGGAGCCGGCCGTGCAAGACTTTCCCGTGACGCTGGTGCGCAACCTCAGGCCCCAAGACGGCCAGGTGTCCTCGCTGCGCCTGGGCCTGGCCGCGATCTCGCCCAAAATTGACGCGATCATGGTGGTCCTGGCCGACCAGCCGCTGCTGGGCGCGCAAGACCTCAACGAGCTCATAGGCGCTTACAAAAAACGCCCCGAGGGCGCCCAGGTGGTGGTGCCCACCGTGGACGGCTTGCCGGGCAACCCGGTGCTCTTTAGCGCCGAGGTCAAAGACGCCGTGCTCGCGGGCGACGCCAAGCTGGGCTGCAAGCAGTGGCAGGCCCAGCACCCCGAGGCGGTGTACGCCTGGCCCACGCCCAACAAGCGTTACCGCCAAGACGTGGACTCGCCCGAAGACATTGAGCAGCTCGCCGCCCTCACCGGCCACCGCCTGCGATGGCCCGCGCGCTGGCAAGACGCGCCACTGCAAAGCTAAAGTCGCCCGCTCATGTCCCACCTTCCGGCTCGCCAGCATCTGGCGCTGTGGCCCACGCCCATAGGCGTCTACCAATGGCCGCAAGCGCTAGAGTCCAACGCCTTGTTGGCGCGCGTGTTTGGCGCCCTGCGGGCCACGCAGTCCTTGCAGCGCCCGGGCGAGGCCTCGCCGCACTTTTTTGCCAGCAATGACGACCTGCACCAACGCATTGCGCTGCCCGAATGGCAAGCCTTGGTAAGTTTCATCGTGGAGGGCCTGCGCGACACCGTGATGGCGGCCAACGGCGGCTGGCAAGACTCGCAAGGCCAAAGCCCCGCCTTTCAGATTGCGCTGGAGGGCCTGTGGTTCCAAATCAGCAACAAAGGCGTGCACCACGACATACACACCCACGGCAACTGCTCCTGGTCTGGCGTTTACTGCGTGCAGGTGGACGATGAAGCCCGCCGCTGCGCCCACGAGGTGTATGGCGCACTCAATGGCGTGACGCGGTTTTACGGCCCGCATTTCCAGCACCTGGGCGGCGCGCACATGGACTTGGGCTCGGCCTACCTGCAGCAGCCGCACACCGACATCGCCCCTCAGCCCGGGCAACTGGTGGTGTTTCCGGCCTGGCTGGCCCACCAGGCCATGCCTTACGCGGGCGAGCAAGACCGCATCATCGTGTCCTTCAATGCCAGCGTGCATGCCGCCCAAGGCGGCAACCAGCGCCACGCCTACGGCCGGGGCTAAACCATGGGGGCCACACGCACTTTGGCCAGGCTGGAGGCGCACAGCGCGCTGCAAGCGGCTGGGCGCTCGGCCTTGTTCTATGCAGGCTGGTTGGTTCAAGCCCAGTTGGGCATGGCCCTGAGTTGGGGCTGGTTTGGCGGCCTGGGTGGGGTGGCCCTGTGGTGGGCGGCGCTGGCCTGGCTGGCGCACCACTGGCCTGCCTTGGCCTTGGGCCGCCCCCTGCTGCTGGCCTTGGCTGGGGTGGCCAGCGGCGGCCTGGCGCTGGCCATGGCGGCCGAGTGGATGCCGCTTCGCCTTGTGGGCTGGCTGGTGGGAACCCTGGCTTGGGCCACGCTGTGCCACCAGCTCCAACGCAGCATGGCTGCTCAGCCGCATTTATTGCGTCGCCTCTGGCTGATGGCGACCTCCAAAACGCGTCTTGCTGCGCCCACAGGTGCAGGCGGGGGCCATCTGCCGCCTGCGCTGGGCCCTTGGCTCGCTTGTGCGCTGGGTCATTTGGCAGGCTTGCTGGCTTCTGTGTGGCTGGCCGCCCAGGCGCAGCACTGGGCCGTGCACTGGCCCCTGCTGTGCGGTCTGCTGCTGCTGTCACCCTGGCTGCAGGACCAAGCTCAGGGAAATTGCAGCCAGGTCCACCGGCTGGACGCCCCCACCGGCTTGATGATGGGCAGCTTGCTGCCCATGGCCCAGTGGTGCAGTGCGTTGGGCTGGGCTCCGGCCGAGTCCATCACCTGGCATGTGCTGGCCATGTGGCTGGGTTGGGCCTTGGGCGCCGCCCTGTCTGCTGACCCGCTGCCCAGCCACCGGCCAGCTGCTGCAAGCGAATTCAAGCGCACGCCCATGCACCCCGCTAAGCTGATGTGCGGCGCCTGGGCCTTGGCAGCTGTGCTGATGGTGTGGGCTTCGCCCTGGGCCATGCTGGCTGCGGCCGGGCTGGTGGGCGCCGCGTCGGCCGCCCACAGGGCGGCACCCAGACCCAGTGACGCGCTGGGTGTGCTCTTGCTGCTGTGGGCAGGCCAGCTCAGCGTGAGCCAGGGGCCTGATGCGCTGCGCATGGTGCTGGTGCTGACTTTGCTCTGGGCCATCGGCCGTGTCTGCTGGTCCAGCTCGCGCAAGGCACCGGTTTGGCACGCGCGCGCCAGCTAAGGGCTTGCGTTTGCAGCGGCAAGCGCTTGCTTTGCTCATCAAAATTACTTCGCTATTTTTTTTAATTAAAGTTTTACCTATTTGTACTAATTATTTAAAAAACCTCCCATTTATTTACTTCATTGAATTGCCAACATACAGTCCAAATCAAAGCACAAAAATTAACTTTTGTGCCTCTGTTTGGCAGCATGGTTTCTTTATGGCGACAAATCTATAATGTTGGGCTTAAGCACACGGCCCTATTTGTTCATGAATCTGCCAAGCGTTCCGCCTAGCGCCTATGTGGCCGCCCTTGCGTCACTCACGATCGCCTTGCTCTTGGTGTTGACACGCCGTTGGCATGGCCGTTTCAGCGCGGATGGTGTGCAAGGTGTTCAAAAAATGCACACCACCCCCACGCCCCGCATAGGCGGGCTGGCCATTGTGTTGGGCGTGCTGGCAGGCTACGGGGTGGCCCATCCCGGACAGCAAGGCCTGTTGAGCGTGTTGCTCTTGGCCGGGCTGCCGGCTTTTTTGTTTGGCCTGGCCGAGGATGTGACCAAGAAAGTGGGCGTCATGGCCCGCTTGCTGGCCACCATGGCCTCTGGGGTACTGGGATGGTGGCTCACGGAGCAGTCCATCACCTCTGTGGATTTGCCCTTTTTTGACCCCTTGTTGACCGTGCCTCTGATCTCCGTGGTGTTCACGGCCTTTGCCGTGGGCGGCGTGGCCAATGCGGTGAACATCGTCGATGGTTTCAATGGCCTGGCCGGTGGTTTTCTGGTCATTGCTTTTATCGGCTTGGCCATGATCGCCTGGTCTGCAGGTGACATGGATCTGTGCTTGGTCAGCCTGACCTTGGCGGGCGCTTTTGTGGGCTTTTGGCTGATCAACTGGCCGTGGGGCAAGATTTTTTTGGGCGATGGTGGCAGCTACTTTGGTGGGTTTGCACTGGCGTGGGCCAGTGTGTTGCTGGTCGAGCGCAACCCAAGCGTCACGCCTTTTGCGGCCTTGCTGGTGTGCGTGCATCCCGTGACCGAGGTCTTGTTCAGCATCTACCGCCGCCGCATGCACGGCAGCCACCCGGGCCATCCTGACCGGCTGCACCTGCACAGCCTGCTCATGCGCCGCGTGGTGCGACCCGCCTTGATTCGCTTGTGGTCTGGCGACCTGTTGATAGTGCGGTCCACCCAAAATTCCGCCACAGGGGTGCTGCTCGCGCTCATGAGCGTGCCGCCCGTGTTCTTGGCTGCGGTGTGGAGTCAGCAGCCGCTGCTGGCCGCTGCGTCTGTCTTGCTGATGATGCTGGGCTATGTCGCCCTGTACGCCCGATTGGTGCGTTTTCACTGGTGCTCGCCAGTGAAGTTTGTGTTCGTCAAACCCGCGCGCATCACGGTGGGTTAATTCCCCCGAGTTTGAATGCGGGTTGTGACAGGCCGGCCGCCAAACTGGTGGTGAGCGCCCAGCTGTCCAAAATTTTTAAAGCTTCTAGGCTTGGTGCGGCTGGCGGGGATCGAACCCACGACCCTTGGCTTCGGAGGCCAATACTCTATCCACTGAGCTACAGCCGCATGCTGTGCATCTGAAGGGCTTGTTCAGTCCCCTACAAAACTTTTCTATTCTACCAGCCGACCTCTGGAGAGCGGGACATCGCCGCTTTGTCACATGTCGCTGACTATAATGCTGAGTTGCCGGGAATCAGGCCCGCATCCATTGATTGCCACCCAGACCTTGAGGACGCCATGAGCGCTAACGATCCCACGACGGCTCACGAAGAAGACCACACCGGCCCCATCAAAACACCCCAGCAGCTGCTGTGGACCGTTTTTTACTCGCTGGTGGTACCCGTCTTTGCCATCATTGCCTTGGTGTACTACGTGGCATCGGACAACAAGCCTGCAGCGGGCAGTGACAATTCCGACAAAGCGGTGGCCCAGCGCTTGCAAAAAATCGGCGCCATTGAAATCCGCGACGCCAACCGGCCACTGAAATCGGGCGAAGAAGTGTTCAATGCCCAGTGCGCAGCCTGCCACAACGCAGGCGCGGCGGGTGCACCCAAAACAGGCGATGTGGCTGCTTGGGCACCGCGCTTGAAAACAGGGTTTGAGGCTTTGTGGAACTCTTCGCTCAAGGGCAAAAATGCCATGGGCGCCCAGGGTGGCGGCGATTACACAGACATTGAAATTGGCCGCGCCGTGGTCTACCTCACCAACAAAGCGGGCGGCAAATTCACCGAGCCCGCAGCCCCTGCGGCTGAGGCTCCTGCCCAGGCACCTGCAGCGGCGGCACCCGCACCCGCTGCCATGATGGCTGCCGCACCAGCAGCAGCGGCTGCGCCTGCCGCTCCCGCCGCTGTCTCCGCTGTGGCTGTGGCTGTGAAAGCAGGTGCCGGTGAAGCCCTTTATAAGCAAGCGTGCGTGGCCTGCCATGCAGCAGGCGTGGCGGGTGCCCCCAAGTTGGGCGACAAAGCCGCCTGGGCGCCCCGCGTCAAAACAGGTCTGGACGCCATGACGGCCAGCGTTATCAAAGGCAAAGGCGCCATGCCTGCCAAAGGCGGCTCTGCCGCCTCAGACGCCGACATTCGCGCCGCCGTGGAATACATGGTCAGCAGCGTCAAGTAAGCCCATAGGACCCAGATCTTGGGTCCCCTTAGAGCTGGCCCCTGGGTCAGCTTTTTATTTTCCAGGTGCTTTTTGACTCGAGGCTGGGCTGCGCACATAGCCAAAGCGCTGCGGCAAATCGCTGGCCGCCATCTCAGCGGGCACCCACAGCCCTTGCTCGACGGCGTCTGCCGCCAACACCATGTCTTGCGTGTGGACCAGGCCAAAGCCCAGCTCGGTGTCCAGGTAAAGCCGACCGTGCTCGTCCATGATGCAGCGCTGCACGCGACCGGCCAAGCCGGAGTGGGTGTGGGCAGAAAACCCAGGACCTATGCGCCAGATCCAAGGCGTGGCTTCAAGCTCCACATAGACCCGCTGAGGGCCGTTTTGGAAGAACCAACAGCCTGCCTGACTTTCATAGTTGCGGTGTATGAATTCGATCAGCTTGTCGTGCTTGAGCAGCGAGCCTCGGCTGACCGCCGTGCTGGCAGACCCCGTGAAGGGGCCTGCGGCCTGGCAAGCGTCGTCGCGCATGAACCAGTTGCCGCGTGCGTCCAGCCCCAACCAGCCGTAGCAGTCGGGCACATGGGGCCATTTGGCCAGGGCGGCTTTGACAATGTCATCCATGGGTGTGAAGGGCTCCGATGATCAACAAGCTGCGATTGTGGCCGCTCGCATTCGCCGCCGCGCCAGCCCCTTGTGCTTTAGCGCGCACGGGGCAACAAAATGTCTTGCTCTGGTGCGCTGCGCGGCCTGTGCAGGTGTTGCGCCAAAAATTCAGACACCGCTGCGGGCATGGCCAGCACATGGGTGGCGGGCCAGCGGCGGGCGGGCGCTGGAAAGCCCACATGGCCGCCTTGGGGGGGTTGCCACAAGGTGACATAGGCGCTGACATCGGCAGGCCCGGGCAAGCTCCAGGCGGGCACAAAGGGATCGTTCAAGGCGTTCAGGGCCAAGGCCGGCAGTTCAATGCCGTGCATCAGCGGTTTGGCCGAGGCCTCGCGCCAATACGTGTCGGTGTCGCCAAAGCCGTGCAGCGGGGCCGTGAACACGTTGTCAAAGTCCCAAAGGTTGCGCGCGCGCAGCAAGGCCTGGCGGTCGAACAAGCCAGGGTGCTGCTGCCACTTGGCCAGTGCCTTGGGCACCATGGATTTAAGGAACATGGGCGTGTATGACCAGCGGTTAAAACCCCGGCCCATGGCATGGCCACCGGCCGCCAGGTCCAGGGGCGAGCACACAGAGGCGATGGCATCTACCGTGCGGCGGGCCTGCTGGCCGTGCTCTGCGGCCCAGCGCATGAGCGCATTGCCGCCCAGCGAGATGCCCACCACCAAGAGCGGGCCGCCATGCTGGGCCTTGAAGCGCTTGAGTATCCAGTCGAGCTCATGGTGGTCGCCCGAATGGTAGGCCCTGGGGGCGAGGTTCAGCTCGCCCGAGCAGCCTCGGAAATGCGGCACCGCAAAGCGCCAGTTGCGCTGCCTGGCCAGGCAGGCAAAGGCTTGCGCGTAGTGGCTGGCCGATGAGCCCTCCAGGCCGTGAAACAGCACCAGCAGGGGCGCCGAGCTGGGCTGCGCGGGCGCTGGCATGGGTGGGTCGGTTTGCAACCAATCCACGTCCACAAAGTCTTGGTCAGGTGCGTTCCAGCGTTCGCGCTGCCAACGCAGGGCGCCGTCGTCCAGACGCTGTGAGCGCAAGGACGCCCAAATGGTTTGCACGTTGCCCCCAGGCAGCCACCAAGGCGCTTGGTAGGCCATGCCGCTGCGGCGTGCGCCCGCTTGCTTGGGGAACTTGGCCACGTCAGTGCAAGACCGTGCCCGAGCTGGGTCGCTCGCTGGCGTCGGCCGGGATGCCCGGGCTGGCGTGGTGCGCCACCATGCGCCAACCCTGGACACCTCGGTGGTAGACGTTGGTGGTCGTGACCAAGGCCTGTGCCGGCCCCTGGGGGGTGTGCAGGTCTATGCGCTCGACCAAGCTGTGCACGCTTGAGCCCATGGTTTGCACCCGCTGTACATGTTCGGGCTGAGCGCGCACGCTGCCATGGGCAAACAGCAGCTCAAAGCTCATGCGGATGGCGGCCGCGCCTATCAAACGGCCGCCGCCCGGATGCACGCACACGATGTCGTCTTCATCGGCCCAGCAGGCCATGAGTTTGTCGATGTCGGCGTGTTGCATAGCCTCGTAAAACGAGGCCTCTACGTCGTCAGCGCTGCCGGCGCTGCTGATGTCAGGTTTGATGTTGGGCATGGAATCGCGCAAATGATGGAGTAAAAATGCGGTAGCTCATGCGTGCGAATGAGCGCCAGATACGCCATGTTAGTTTGATGGCATCATCGCTTGCTTAAAGGCCTCAGTCTTGGGAGAAATTCATGGTCAAGCGTGTGATGGTGTGGTGGGCTGCGGCATGGCTGAGCTTGCTGCTGGTGGGCTGCGGCTACAACGATTTTCAGCGCTTGGACGAGCAAACCCGCTCGGCCTGGTCTGAGGTGCTCAACCAATTTCAAAGGCGTGCCGACCTGGTTCCCAATTTGGTCGCCACGGTCAAAGGAGAAGCCAATTTTGAGCAGCAAACCCTGACCCGCGTGATTGAGGCGCGCGCCAGTGCCACGGCCATGACCGTCACACCTGAAACCCTGAACGATCCCCAAGCCATGCAGCGCTTTCAGCAGGCCCAGGCGGGCTTGGGCTCGGCCCTCTCGCGCCTGCTGGTGGTCAGTGAGAACTACCCCAACCTCAAGGCCAACCAAGGCTTTCAGGACCTGCGTGTGCAGTTGGAAGGCACTGAAAACCGCATTGCTGTGGCGCGCAACCGCTACATCCAGTCGGTGCAGCAGTACAACGTGCTGGCCCGCAGCTTCCCCAGCAACTTGACGGCCATGGCCTTTGGGTACGCGGTCAAGCCCAACCTGAGTGTGCCCAATGAGGCGCAAATCTCGCAACCGCCGGCGGTGGACTTCGGCCCTTCAAAGTAAACACAGTGCCAGCCTTGATGGGTGTTCTGCTTCGTCCTGACTTGCACTTGCAGCAGCCCCGCCTTGCGCGGCCTGGCCATCTCCATCTGTTGGCTTGGCTGTGGCTGGCCACGCTTTGGACCTGCCTGCTCGCTGCAGCCCCAGCCTGGGGGCAAGCGCTGCAATCCATCCCGGCCTTGTCGGCGCGGGTCATGGACACCACGGGCACTTTGCAAACGGCCGAGCGGGCGCAAATCGAAGCCAAGCTGCAAGCCTTTGAGCAGGCCCGAGGCACGCAAATCGTGGTGCTCATGGTGGCCAGCACCCAGCCCGAGGACATCGTTGACTACACCCAGCGCGTGGCCGACTCGTGGAAGCTGGGGCGGCGCGAGATTGGCGACGGCCTGCTGCTGGTGGTGGCCAAGGGCGACCGTACGCTGCGCATTGCCACGGCCAAAACACTCGAAGGCGCGGTGCCTGACTTGGCCGCCCGTCAAATCATTGACAGGGCCATCACGCCGCGGTTTCGACAAGGCGACTTTGCAGGCGGCATCTCGGCCGGGCTGGACCAATTGTTCTTGCTGGTCAGTGGCGAGCGCTTGCCCGAGCCCCAGCCTGCTCCAAGCGCAGGCCTGCAGACCACCGACTGGAACGGCCTGCTGGTGTTTCTTTTTGTGGCTGTGCCCGTGGCGGCGCGCTTGCTGTCGGCCATGGTGGGTCGCAAATGGGGATCGCTGCTCACGGGCGGCGCGATTGGTGCGCTGGCCTGGGTGCTCAGCGCCAGTGTGCTGCTCGGGCTGGTCGCGGCTTTGGTGGGCGCCGTGTTTGCGCTGGCTTCGGCGGGTGCGAGCGGGCGCTTTGACGGGGGAGGAGGGCACTCAGGCGGCGGTCGTTTTGGCGGGGGCACGTGGGGCGGTGGTGGCGGCTTTCGCAGTGGGGGCGGGGGCAATTTTGGCGGCGGCGGTGCCTCCGGTAGGTGGTAAGTGGTCATGGGCTCTTTGAACACCCGCCTGGACCCTGAATCTCGCCTGTCTGTGTGGGCGCGTGCGGTGCATTTTTTCAAGCACCTGTGGATGGACTCAGGCGACAGCCGCCGGGTGGTGCCGCCCGCCTTGGCGCGGGAATGGCAACAGCGCATGGCCGAGAGCGAAACCAGGCACGCGGGCGAGATTCGCTTGTGCGTGGAGGCGGCTCTGCCCTTGAGCTACCTCTGGCGCTTGGTGCGCAGCGGTGAGGTTCAGCCCGTGGTTCAGCAACGCGCCCGCATGATGTTCAGCAAACTGGGCGTGTGGGACACCGAGCGCAACACCGGGGTGCTGATTTACGTGCTGCTGGCCGAGCACGCCATTGAGTTGGTGGCCGACCGTGGCTTGCGCGCCATCCCTGCCCAGACCTGGCAAGCCATCGCCGACGATTTGGCCCAGGCTTTTCGCGAGGGCCAAGCCCAAGAGGGTTTGAAGCAAGCATTGAGCCGCTGCGAGGCCTTGTTGCTTTCTACGGGCCTGGCCAGCGACGAGCACAACGAATTGGCCGATGAGCCTTTTTTGCAATAAGCACTTGCGCCATCAAGGGCTGGTTTCAGTCGGGAATTCGCCAGCAGGCTGGCTCCTACAAAAACAAGAGCTCGTCTTTTCCCCTGTAGGTGCTTGGCTGCAAGCGATGCGTACCGGGCAACGGGCATCACCTCAGGCGACGAATCGCCAGCAGGCTGGCTCCTACAAAAACAAGAGCTCGTCTTTTCCACTGTACGAGCTTGCCTGCAAGCGATGCGTGCCGGGCAACGGGCATCACCTCAGGCGACAAATCGCCAGCAGGCTGGCTCCTACAAACAAAGTCGAAAAAAAACCGGCCGCGAGAGGCCGGTTTTTTCAAGCGCGGAACAATCAGCGCTTTTGACGGAACTTGCGCAGGGCCGCAATCTGGGCGGCCATGACGTGCAGTTCGGACTGGGCTTTGGCCAAGTCGATATCGCTTTTGGCGTTTTTCACAGCTTCTTCAGCCGCTTGACGCGCATCGTTGGCCTTGGCTTCGTCCAAGTCCTTGCCACGGATGGCGGTGTCGCTGAGCACGGTCACGCGGTCTGGTTGGACCTCCAACACGCCACCGGCCACGAAAACGAACTCTTCTTTGCCATCAGGCAGCTCGATGCGCACTGCACCGGGGCGAATGCGGGTGATCAAGGGGGTGTGGCGGGGGAAGATCCCCAACTCACCCGACTCACCCGGCAGCGCCACAAACCTGGCCTCGCCCGAAAAGATGGACTCTTCGGCGCTGACCACATCCACTTGGAGGGTACGCATGCGAGTTCCTTAGACTTTCTTGGCTTTTTCGAAAGCCTCGTCGATGGTGCCAACCATGTAGAAGGCCTGCTCGGGCAGGTGGTCGCACTCGCCGCTGACGATCATCTTGAAGCCGCGAATGGTCTCGGCCAAGCTGACGTACTTGCCGGGCGAGCCAGTGAACACCTCAGCCACGTGGAAGGGCTGCGAGAGGAAACGCTGGATTTTGCGTGCGCGGGCCACGGCCAGCTTGTCTTCAGGGGCCAATTCGTCCATGCCCAAGATCGCAATGATGTCGCGCAGCTCTTTGTAGCGCTGCAGCGTGCCTTGCACGGCGCGGGCCGTTTGGTAATGGTCGTCGCCAACCACATTGGGGTCGAGCTGTCGGCTGGTGGAATCCAGCGGGTCCACCGCAGGGTAAATACCCAGCGAAGCGATGTCACGCGAGAGCACCACAGTGGAGTCCAAGTGGGCAAAGGTGGTGGCAGGCGAGGGGTCGGTCAAGTCGTCTGCAGGCACGTACACGGCCTGAATCGAAGTGATGGAGCCGACCTTGGTGGAGGTGATGCGCTCTTGCAGGCGACCCATTTCTTCAGCCAGAGTAGGCTGGTAACCCACGGCAGAAGGCATGCGGCCCAACAAGGCGGACACTTCGGTACCGGCCAAGGTGTAGCGGTAGATGTTGTCCACAAAGAACAGCACGTCACGGCCTTCGTCGCGGAAGGACTCGGCAATGGTCAGGCCAGTCAGCGCCACGCGCAGGCGGTTGCCTGGGGGCTCGTTCATCTGACCGTAGACCATGGCCACTTTGGATTCGGGCAGGTTCTCAAGGTTGACCACGCCGGAATCGGCCATCTCATGGTAGAAGTCGTTGCCTTCACGGGTGCGCTCGCCCACACCTGCGAACACCGACAAACCCGAGTGGGCTTTGGCGATGTTGTTGATGAGCTCCATCATGTTCACGGTCTTGCCCACGCCCGCGCCGCCGAACAGGCCCACCTTGCCGCCTTTGGCGAAGGGGCAGACCAAGTCGATCACCTTGATGCCGGTTTCCAGCAACTCGGTAGAGGGCGACAACTCGTCATAAGCGGGGGCTTTGCGGTGAATGGACGCGGTTTGCGCCTGGTCCACAGGGCCGCGCTCGTCAATGGGGCTGCCCAGCACGTCCATGATGCGGCCCAGAGTGGCCTTGCCCACGGGCACGGTGATGGGTGCCTTGGTGTTGTAGACCATGTTGCCGCGGCGCAGGCCGTCGGACGAGCCCAGCGCAATGGTGCGGACCACGCCGTCACCCAGCTGCTGCTGCACTTCCAGGGTGAGGGTGGAGCCTTCCATTTTGAGGGCGTCATAAATGCTGGGCATCTGGTCGCGCGCAAATTCCACGTCCACCACAGCGCCAATACACTGAACAATCTTGCCTAGAGCTTGAGCCATGATTGAGTCCTTTTCTGTTCTTTAAATCTGTTCGACGTCGGCCAGGTGGCTCAGACGGCAGCCGCACCAGCGACGATCTCCGAAAGCTCTTTCGTGATCGCTGCTTGGCGTGTTTTGTTGTAAACCAACTTGAGTTCCGAGATGACGCTGCCTGCGTTGTCGGTGGCCGACTTCATGGCCACCATGCGGGCTGACTGCTCAGAGGCCATGTTTTCAGCCACCGCTTGGTAGACCAGTGCTTCGACATAGCGGACCAGCAGATCGTCAATGACGGTCTGCGCATCCGGCTCGTAAATGTAGTCCCAGTCCCTGTGGCCATGGTCGGCTTCCAACTTGGCCAAGGGGAGCAACTGCTCCACCACCGCCTCTTGGCGCATGGTGTTGACGAACCGGGTGTAGCACAGCTGCACCGTTTTGACCTTGCCAGCGGCGTAAGCGTCGAGCAGCACCTTGACGGGGCCAATCATTTTTTCAAGGTGCGGCTTATCGCCCATCTGGGTCAGATGCGAGACCACCGGAACACCTACGCGGTTCAAAAAGCCCAGCCCTTTGTTGCCAATGGCCACCGCTTGCACCTTGTGGCCAGTAGCCTCCGCCTCGCGCAGCTTGACGGTGAGGGCACGCAACACGTTGGTGTTCATGCCACCACACAAGCCCTTGTCGGTGGTCACGACGATAAAGCCAGTGGCTTTGGCGTCGTTGCCACGCATGAAGGGATGCGTGTACTCAGGGTTGGCCTGGCCCAAATTGGCCGCGATGTTGCGTACCTTATCGCTGTAGGGTCGAGCGGCGCGCATCCGCTCTTGCGCTTTGCGCATCTTGGAGGCGGCCACCATTTCCATGGCTTTGGTGATCTTTTTGGTGTTTTCCACCGATTTGATCTTGCCGCGGATTTCCTTGCCTGCTGCCATATGAGTTCCTAGAAGGTTCTAAAGCTTGCTTGGAGTCTGAGACTCAAGCAAAGGACTTCTTGAACTCGGTGATGGCGGCGGTCATCTCGGCTTCGGCCTCTTTGTCCATGGCCTTGTTCGCCTCGAGCTTGCTCATCAGGGCGGAGTACTTGTCTTTGAGAAAGCTGTGCAGTCCAGATTCGAAAGCCAGCACTTTCTTGACCTCGATGTCGTCCATAAAGCCTTTGTTTACGGAAAACAAGGTGGCGCCCATGGCGGAGATGGGCAAGGGCGAGTACTGGGCCTGCTTGAGCAGCTCGGTCACGCGTGCGCCGCGGTCGAGTTGCTTGCGGGTGGCCTCGTCAAGGTCGGACGCAAACTGGGCAAAGGCCGCGAGTTCGCGGTACTGGGCCAAGTCGGTACGGATACCACCAGACAGGCTCTTGATCAGTTTGGTCTGGGCTGCACCACCGACGCGCGACACCGAAATACCGGCGTTGATGGCGGGGCGGATACCGGCGTTGAACAAGCTGGTTTCCAAGAAAATCTGGCCGTCGGTGATGGAGATCACGTTGGTGGGCACGAAGGCGGACACGTCGCCAGCTTGTGTCTCAATGATGGGCAAGGCCGTCAGCGAGCCGGTTTTGCCTTTGACTTCACCTTTGGTGAAGGCCTCGACGTAATCGGCGTTGACGCGGGCTGCGCGCTCAAGCAAGCGGCTGTGGAGATAGAACACGTCGCCGGGATAGGCTTCGCGGCCTGGGGGGCGGCGCAGCAGCAGCGAGACTTGGCGGTAAGCCACGGCTTGCTTGGAAAGATCGTCATACACGATGAGCGCGTCTTCGCCGCGGTCACGGAAATACTCGCCCATGGTGCAGCCCGAGTAGGCGCTGACGTATTGCATGGCGGCCGACTCAGAGGCCGAGGCCGCCACCACGATGGTGTAGTTCATGGCACCGACTTGCTCCAGCGAGCGAACCACGTTTTTGATCGACGAGGCTTTTTGACCAATCGCCACGTAGACGCAAGTGACGCCCTGCCCTTTTTGGTTGATGATGGCGTCAATGGCCACAGCGGTTTTGCCGGTCTGACGGTCACCAATGATCAGCTCGCGCTGACCCCGGCCCACGGGCACCATGGAGTCAATGGATTTGAGGCCGGTTTGCAGCGGCTGGTCCACCGATTTCCGAGCAATCACGCCAGGGGCGACCTTTTCGATCACGTCGGTCATCTTGGCGTTGATCGGGCCTTTGCCGTCAATGGGCTGACCCAGGGCGTTGACCACGCGGCCAATCAACTCGGGGCCCACAGGCACTTCCAAAATGCGGCCCGTGCACTTGACGGTGTCGCCTTCGGCAATGTGCTCGTACTCGCCCAAGATCACGGAGCCGACAGAGTCGCGTTCCAGGTTCAAGGCCAGGCCAAAGGTGGGAACGCCGGCGGCAGTGGGAGGGAACTCCAACATCTCGCCTTGCATCACGTCAGACAAGCCGTGAATGCGCACGATACCGTCGGCCACGGACACCACGGTGCCCTGGTTGCGAATGTCGGCACCTGCTCCAAGCCCCTGGATGCGGCTTTTGATCAGTTCAGAAATTTCTGCTGGATTGAGTTGCATGACTCTTTCCTTCTTTCTAGGTTGTTGGCGGTCGAGAGCTTTAAGCTCAGGCGATCAGCGCCACTTTCATTTGTTCCAAACGGGCTTTGACCGAAGCGTCTAGCACCTCGTCACCCACCACGACACGCACGCCGCCAATGATCTCGAGATCGATTTCGACGCGCACATTCAAGCTGCGACCAAAACGCTTTTCCAAGGTGAGCGATAGCTCAGCCACCACATCGGCGTCCATGGCAAATGCGCTGTAAACGATGGCGTCCGACGAGCCGGCCTGGGCATTGACCAAGGCACGAAACTGAGCGGCGATATCGGGCAGGGCAGACAGTCGACCGTTGTCGATGACTGTGCTCAGAAAGTTGGTGGCTTTCTCAGTCAGCGCCGACTTGACCACGCCCGCAAACACGTCTAGCGTTTGCTGGTCCGTGACTTTGGGGTCGGCTGCGTATTGCTGGAGCTGTGGATTGGCTGCAATGGCAGCGACTTCGTCCAGCCAGTCGGCAGTGGCAGCCAATTCCGAACCGCAGGCCTTGTACAAGGCCTCGGCATAGGGGCGAGCAATGGTGGCAAGTTCAGCCATGGCCTAGAGCTCGGCTTTCAAGCGACCCAGCAGGTCGGCATGCACACTGGCATTGACTTCCTTGCGCAGGATCTGCTCGGCGCCTTTGACCACCAGCACAGCGACTTGCTCACGCAAGACTTCGCGGGCCTGAACGGCCTGCTGCTGCGCTTCGACTTTGGCTGCGGCAATGATCTTGGCTGCCTCTTCCGAGGCTTTGGCCTTGGCCTCTTCGATCATGGCCTGGGCTCGGCGCTCGGCCTCGGCCAGTCGCACGGCAGCGTCATTGCGAGATTTGGCCATGTCTTCCTCAACCCGCTTGTTGGCGGTGGCGAGTTCAGATTTGGCTTTGTCGGCAGCGGCCAGACCGTCAGCGATTTTGAGTGCCCGCTCGTCCAGCGCTTTGGTGATCGGGGGCCACACGAATTTCATCGTGAACCACACCAGGATCGCGAAAACGATAGCCTGCAGGAACAGAGTTGCGTTGATGTTCACGTCTCAATCCTTGTACGGCTTGAAAAAGTCAAGCGATCAGCGCAGGACAAATGGATTTGCAAAGGCAAACAGCAGGGCAATGGCCACGCCGATCAGGAAGGCCGCGTCAATCAGGCCGGCCAAAATGAACATTTTGGCTTGCAGCTCGTTCATCAGTTCGGGCTGGCGAGCAGCGGACTCGAGGAACTTGCCGCCCATCAGGCCAATACCGATGGAGGCGCCCACAGCACCCAGACCAACGATCAAACCGCAACCCAAAGCGACCAAGCCGAGAATGTTTTCCATGAAATACTCCTAAGTAAAGAAAAAGAAAAAGGGGGAAAGGGAAAGATCATCAATGCGAGTCGTGCGCCTGACCGGTGTAGATCAGGGTCAACATCATGAAGATGAAGGCTTGCAAGGTGATCACCAAAATGTGGAAGATGGTCCACACAGAACCGGCCAGAACATGGCCGATGGCCAAGCCCACACCCGTTGCCGAGAGGGCCCAGCCACCACCCATGAGGGCAATCAGCATAAAGACCAGCTCACCTGCAAACATGTTTCCAAACAGCCGCATGCCGTGGGAAACCGTCTTGGCAAGGTACTCAATCATTTGCATCAAGAAATTGATCGGGTAGAGCAGCCAATGGTCGCCAAAGGGAGCGGCAATCAACTCGTGGGCCCAACCACCCAGGCCTTTGATCTTGATGTTGTAAAAAATGCAAATTAACAGCACCGAGCAGGACAAACCCAGCGTGGTAGACAAGTCGGCCGTGGGCACCACGCGCATGTAGTCTTTGAAACCCAAGGCAGGTCCGGCGGTGTGCCAGATTTGGGGGATGAGGTCGACGGGCAGCATGTCCATGGCGTTCATCAGGAAAATCCAAACGAACACGGTCAGCGCCAATGGAGAAATCAGCTTGCGGCTGGCGGCGTTGTGAATCACGCCTTTGGCCTGGTTTTCCACCATTTCGCTGAGGATTTCAACGGCGGCCTGGAAGCGTCCTGGCACGCCAGAAGTGACCTTGCGTGCGGCCGACCACAGCAAAAAGCACCCCAGGGCACCGAGCACCACCGAGAAGAAGATCGAATCAAAGTTGAACAGACTGAAGTCAACGACGCTGGTCTGCTTGACACCTTGAAAATTGAAATCCATCTGCAAATGCTGCAGGTGATGCTGGATGTACTCTCCAGCCGAATGCCCTTGTGCGCCGGCGTTTTCAGCAGCCATAAATCAACCATCCATCCAAAATCAAAACCGAGGGGGGTGATGCCGCTGCCACTTGTTCAGCGCCATCACCAGCCAATACATCTTTAGAGTGACCACAAAGCCAGCCACCAGCGCCAGCCAATTGAGATCGACCACCACACGGGGCGCCACCAAGAGCAGCGCCACCGTCAATACAACCTTGACCAATTCCCAGACAAAAAACCCCACCAAAGCCGACGACGCTTGAGAAAGCCGCCTCTGTCTAGACAGGGCCCTGGCAAACACCAGCGCCGGCACCCACACCGAAACCACCCCCCAAGCGACAGATGCCGCCAAATTGGACTGGCCCGTCACTGCAGCCGTCAGGGCCACCAACACCGCGCCCACCACCGCTTGCAAACCAAGCACACGCCAAGGCGAAGTGACCGGGTTTCGGGCCCGCCATGACTGCGCTTCTTGCGCTGTCAGGCTTTTGTGGTCATCGCGTCCATCTTCATCTGCAAAGGCGCTGTCACTGTGTTTCACTGGCGAAGGCGTCCGGCTTCAAAAATGTCAAACAATGCCTCAAATGTGTATTCTATTTAGCGAACTGACCCAATCCGCTTCATGCAAAAACATCATGCCCAGCTCTTGATCAGCCCAAAAGCAGCCGTCAAAATGACCAACTCTTTCTTCTTCGCACAGCATAAGAGCTTATTCAGAAAACTATCCATTATACGTAGAAACCCCCTGGGATCGTCAAATTTTTCCCGCCATCTGACAATTCAGTGTCCAGGGGCTTGGCGCTCCAGGGCCTCAGTGCCTTGGGTGACGAGTGTTTAGTCGGGCCCGCTGACAATAGCTCAACGAATAGCGCGATGTCCTCAGCCCGCCCCAGTTCCTCCACCGACCTTTTCTTTTTTTCTAGTTCACCATGCCAGACAGCTCAGGCTCTCTCATCACCTACCCCAGTGCCTTTCCAATCAAGGTGATGGGAGCAAAAGTTCCTGGCTTGGTGGAGGCGGTGAGCCTTATCGCCCGCTCTTTTGACCCTGACTTTGACCCTTCCACCATCGAGCTGCGCGAAAGCAAAGGCGGTCGCTACCAGGGCGTGACCATCACCATCACGGCCACCAGCCGCGAGCAGCTTGACGAGCTTTACCGCACCTTGTCCACCCACCCCATGGTCAAGGTGGTGCTGTGAGAACAGGCACAGCCATGCACCCACACCTGCTGGGGCGCGTTGATTACCTGCCCACGTACCAGGCCATGCAAACCTTCACGGCCAAGCGCGGCGCGCACACGGCCGATGAGCTGTGGCTGTGCGAGCATCCGCCGGTTTTCACCCAAGGCTTGGCTGGCCAGGCCAGCCACCTGCTGGCGCCAGGCGCCATTGCCGTGGTGCAGACCAACCGGGGTGGGCAAGTCACTTACCACGGACCGGGCCAGGTGGTGGCTTACCCGCTGATCAACCTCCAGCGCGCGGGCTACTACGTCAAAGAATATGTCTTTCGCATTGAAGAAGCGGTGCTCCGCACGCTGGCCCATGTGGGGGTGACCGGCCATCGCGTGGCGGGCTCGCCCGGCATTTACGTGCGGCTGTCCGATCCGTTTTCACACGCGGCCCTGAGCGGGCCGCAGCCTGCGGACGACCCCTTCAGGGGCCTGGGCAAAATTGCCGCGCTGGGCATCAAAGTCAGCCGGCATTGCACCCTGCATGGCGTGGCTTTGAATGTGGCCATGGACTTAGAACCCTACCAGCGCATCAACCCCTGCGGCCACGCGGGCCTGCAAAGCATTGACCTTTCTACAATCGGCGTGCATATTCCTTGGGACGAGGCCGCACAGGTGCTGGGCAACAAGCTCAGCACTTTCCTCGCACCCTGAGCCGTTCACCACCAGGATTTTCATGAGCAGCACCCCCACCGTCCGCGTAGCGCAAAGCGTCCAAGACTACAACCCCTTGGCCAAGCAAAAAGCAGCCGCCAAGCTCTCGCGCATTCCGGTCAAGGTCGAGCGCGCCGAGGTGCTCAAAAAGCCCGACTGGATCCGCGTCAAGGCTGGCAGTGCCAGTTCGCGCTTCAACGAGATCAAGCAGATCCTGCGCGAGAACAAGCTCAACACCGTGTGTGAAGAAGCCAGCTGCCCCAACATTGGAGAATGCTTTGGCAAGGGCACGGCGACCTTCATGATCATGGGTGACAAGTGCACCCGGCGCTGCCCGTTTTGTGACGTGGGCCACGGCCGGCCCGACCCGCTGGATGTGAACGAACCAGAAAACCTGGCCAAAACCATTGCCGCCCTCAAGTTGTCTTACGTGGTGATCACCAGCGTGGACCGCGACGACCTGCGCGACGGCGGCGCGGGCCACTTTGTCGAATGCATACGCCGCACCCGCGAGCTCTCGCCGCAGACCCAAATTGAGGTGTTGGTGCCCGACTTTCGCGGCCGCGACGACCGCGCCCTGAGCATTCTCCAAGCCGCGCCACCCGACGTGATGAACCACAACCTGGAAACTGCGCCGCGCCTGTACAAAGAAGCCCGCCCTGGCTCGGACTATCAGTTCAGTTTGAACTTGCTGAAAAAATTCAAGGCCTTGCACCCGGGTGTACCGACCAAGAGCGGCATCATGGTCGGCCTGGGCGAGACCGACGAAGAAATTTTGCAGGTCATGCAAGACATGCGCGCGCACGACATCGAGATGCTCACCATCGGCCAGTACCTCGCACCCAGCACCAGCCACCTGCCCGTGCGCCGCTATGTGCACCCGGACACCTTCAAGATGTTCGAGGAAAAAGCCTGCGAAATGGGCTTTTCACATGCGGCGGTGGGCGCCATGGTGCGCTCTAGCTACCACGCCGACCAGCAGGCCCACGCCGCCGCACAAAGTCGCTTGGTCTGAGCACCATGCCCTGGCCGCGCGCGGCTCAGGGCTTGTACAAGAGTTGGGCCGGGTCTTCGCTGTCAATCACCTGCTGCGCCCAGGGCTGCAACTTGGTGGCGTCGGCCCGCAAAATCTGCTGCTTGACCGCTAGGATCTGTGTGGGGTGCATGGAAAAAGAACGCAGGCCCAGGCCCAGCAGCAGCCGGGTCATGGCCACATCCCCAGCCATTTCACCGCACACACTCACCCCCTTGCCCTGGCTGTGGCATTCGGCGATGGTGTCGGCCACCAGCTTGAGCACCGCCGGGTGGCAGGGATCGTACAGGTGAGCCACGGCTTCGTCAGCGCGGTCTATGGCCAGGGTGTACTGGATCAGGTCGTTGGTGCCCAGGGACAAAAAATCGAAATACTTGAGGAACACCTTGAGCATCAGGGCGGCGGCGGGCACCTCGATCATGGCGCCCAGCTTGACCGCGCCGTACACGGCGCCCCGGTTGTCGAGTTGCGCACGCGCATGGTCGATCAGCGACAAAGTTTGGCGAATTTCACGCACATGGCCCAGCATGGGCACCAGCAGATTCACCTGCCCGTGGGCGGCCGCTCGCAAAATCGCCCGCAACTGCGTCAAGAACATGGGCGGGTCGGCCAGGCTCCAGCGAATGGCCCGCAGGCCCAGGGCAGGGTTGAGGTGGGTTTCTTGTCGGGCGTGGCGGTCCAGCGGTTTGTCAGACCCTATGTCCACCGTGCGTATGGTCACGGGCAAGCCCTGCATGCCTTCTACGGCGCGCACATAGGCGCCGTACTGCTCCTCCTCATCGGGCAAGGCGCCGCCTCGGTTCATGAACAGGAACTCGCTGCGGAACAGACCCACGCCCACCGCGCCCGCCACCACCGCACCCTTGGTGTCTTCAGGCAATTCAATATTGGCCAGCAGTTCCACCTTTTGGCCGTCCAAAGTCAAGGCCGGCGTGTGGCGCAAGCGGTTCAAGCGTTCACGTTCGAGCTCGCCTTGGCGCTGCTTGAAGCCGTACTCGGCCAAGATGATGGGGGACGGATCGACGATGAGCACGCCGGCCTCGCCGTCGATGATGACCCAGTCGTCTTGCTTGATCAGCTGGCTGGCGCTGCGCGCGCCCACCACGGCCGGGATGTCCATGCTGCGCGCCACGATGGCGGTGTGCGAGGTGCGGCCGCCCACGTCGGTGGCAAAGCCGGCAAACAAGCTTTGCTTGAACTGCATCATGTCGGCCGGCGCCATGTCATGCGCAATCAGCACCAGCGGCACATCCAGTGTGTCGCCCAAGAGCAGATCTTGCTGCTCCCGGCGGGCGGGCGCGGGGGGCTGCACCGGCGAGCCGGCCCCTTTGAGGTAACGCAACAAACGCTCGGTGACCTGTTCTAGGTCGGCCTTGCGCTCGCGCAGGTAAGGGTCCTCCATCTCGTCGAACTGGCGGGCAAAGGCCTCGTACTGCGTGGTCACCGCCCACTCGGCGTTGTAGTGGCGGTCTTGGATCCAGTGTTTGACGCCGCTGCTGAGCTGCTCGTCTTGCAGCAGCATCAGGTGCACGTCCAACAGCGCTGCCAGCTCGGGCGGCGCGTCTTTGGGCAGATCGCGCTGCACCCGGGTGATTTCTTCGACCACCGCATCGCGGGCAGCGCGCACGCGCTGAACTTCAGCCGACGTCTTGTTGGGCTCAATGAAGTAATGCGCCACATCGGCGCGGCTGGACGCCACCAACACGGCACGGCCAATGGCTATGCCCCGTGAGACGGCCAGACCGTGGATGGAAAACGTCATTCGCCCTCACCAAACTTGTCATTGATCAAGGCCAGCAGCGCGTCCATGGCCTCTTGCTCTTGCGCGCCCTGCGTTTCAATGTCCACCGTGCTGCCCAAGCCTGCGGCCAACATCATCACGCCCATGATGCTCTTGGCATTGACCCGGCGCTCGCCCCGGCTCATCCAGACCTCGCAGGGGAAGCTGCCCGCCAGTTTGGTGAGCTTGGCCGAGGCACGGGCGTGCAAGCCCAGCTTATTGCTGATGGTCGCGGAGGTCTTGATCATGGTGTCTCTTGTGTTGATTTTGCGGCGCCGTGATGGCCACCTGCATCACGCCTTGGCTGGCCCCCGCCAGTGCCCGAGCGACCAAGGTGTCCAAGGGCTCGTGGCGGTAGGACACGGCACGCAGCAGCATGGGCAGGTTCAGCCCTGCCACCAGCCTGCTGTGCACACCATCCACCAGTTTTTGCGCCACGTTGCAGGGCGTGGCACCCACGATGTCAGTGAGCACCAGCACCGGATCTGGCCCAAGCTGTCCCATCAAAATTCGGGCCTGGGCCAGCGTCTCCTCTGGCGGCATGAAGGCCTGCACATCCAGCGCGACGATGCTCTTGGCCTCTTCCGTGAACACATGCGCCACGCACTGGCGCATGGCCGAAGCCAGTGGCGCATGCGCAATGATGAAAAGCCCATTCATGGTGTTGGATTATCTTCTTTGACCAGGGCAAAGCAGCCGTAGCCGGCCACGCAGCAAGCCAGGTAGGCCGTGAATGCCGCCTGAAAGCTGGCCACTTCACTCCAGCCCCAAGCGCGGCCCACATCGATCAGCAGACCGACCCCCCATTGCATCCCGAAAATCCCCAGAAAAACCACCAGGTTGTAGGCCGACAAAGCCCGCCCCGCCAGCAAGGCATCGAACTTCATGCCCAGCGCCGGTAGGGCCAGTGCCAGCACTGAGGAAAGCACGCAAAATGCCGCCCAGCCCACCCAGCCCGTTTGAGCGCCACCGATCACATTGATGGCCAACATGGCCAGGCTCAAAGGCATGGCCCAGTGCATCATGCGGTCCACGTTCCAGCCTCGCCTGAACAAGCTGGGGGTCAACCAGCCCCAGGTCCAAAAAGCCGCCAACATGCACAGGTTCAGAAAGAAAAGCCCTTGCGCGGCCTCGGTGGGCGACAGCCCGGTCACGCGGGTGAGCCAGGGCCCAGCCCACAAGGTTTGCATGCCCACTGTGCCGCCATAGTTGAAAAGGCCCAGCGGCACAATGCGCCAAAAAGCCCGGCTGCGCAGGATAGGGCCATAGCCCACGCTTTTGGCGGCTCCAGACGACTGGGCCACAGGCCAGGCGGGCACCCAGCGGGCCATCAGCGCCATGGACAGCACAATCACTGCAGCCATGATCCAAAAAAGAGGGCGCCAACCGGTCAGGGGCAGCAGCCACTGCACGGGCAAGGTAGATGCCAGCATGCCCAGCGAGCCGACCATGAGCATCCAAGAGTTGGCCCTGAGCATCTGGCTGGGTTCGTACCAGCGCCTAAAACCCGTGAGCGGCGCCATCAGGCAAGCCGACAAGCCCATGCCCATGAGCATGCGCGCGGTCAGCAGCCCTGCAAAACTGCTGGTCGTCGAAAAAGCCATGCAACCCAGCACCGCCAAGGTCATGAAACACAGCACCACACGCTTGGGACCGTAGCGGTCCAACCAACTGCCCAAGGGCAGCTGTGTGCTGGCAAAACCCAGGAAAAAACCACCGGCCAGCAGACCCAGCTCTGCGGCCTGCAAGTCAAACTCCGAGGTGAGCACGGGCGAGAGCGTGGCGGTGACCGCCCGCACCATGGCCGAGCTGAAATAGCCCAGCGAAAATACCAAAAACACCAGCACGCTGGCGCGGGCCTGAAGCAGGCCACCAGTAGCGCCCAGAACAGCAGCAGGCGCACTCATTCGAGCTTGATCCCGCCAAAAAAGGTGTCCGCCATCTCGGCAGACACCTTGGGCGCGTAAATCACGGCCTGAAACAGCTGTGAACCCCGAGCAAAGTACACCGCCTGGCTCTGCACAGCCCGACCGTCAGCTTGCTGGCCCTGGGCCTGCACCCGCACGGGCGAAGGCGGGCTGCTCGCCCCTGTCACCAAAAACGGGGACTGCGTGTGAGCACTGGCCCTCATGTGGGTCAGAGTCAGGCTTTGCCATTGGGTCAAGAGTTCTGCGGCTTGGGCGGGCACAGCTGTGTCAGCCACGGCCAGCGCAAACATGGCCCCATCGGCCTCGCAGCCCACCATGCTCAGCGTGCTGGCCTGGCCGCCCAGAGGCACCATTTTGCTGGCCCGGTCGGGCTTGCATGGCAGCAAAAATGTCAGGCTCGCCGCCTCGGTGCGCACCAAACGCCAATTCAAAGCGGGGCTGCAGGCGCTCAGCAGCAAGGCCAGCGCGGAGAAGGCGACAAGCGATAGGGTAAACCCACGCGGGCCCTGTGCGCTCAGGCCCAAAGGTAAGCGAAAGAAAAAGTGGGTCATGTGATTCACTCATGGACTTTACAGGCAATCGAGGGGCTGATGAGCCCTGCACGGTCACGCCAGGTACAGGGTTTTGCACCGTTTCTGGCAAGGCCCCGAACCAGCGCTTATTGGCCAAACAAAACCGCCAACTTTGCCCGGTTTGGAGGGGCAATGATTTCTTTGCTTTGCCTTGAGCAGGCCGCTGGCTACACTGAGACCATGACCCACTTACCCTGCTCTTTTGGCCGCCTCAAGGCCACGGTCCTTGTGCTGGTGAGTGCCTGGGTGCTTTCGGCCTGCTCCACCAAGCAGGCCGCGCCTGAGACCACCTTTGTCTTGCTCGACGGTAGCAAAACCAGCACCAGTGCCTTGAAGGGTCAGGTGCTGCTGGTCAACTTTTGGGCCACGAGTTGCATCAGTTGTGTGGCGGAAATGCCCAAGCTCGTGGCCACGCACCAGCAGTTCAAGGCCCGCGGCTACGACACCTTGGCCGTGGCCATGAGCTATGACCCACCGGCCTATGTGGTCAATTTCAGGGACACCCGTCAGCTGCCGTTCAAGGTGGCCATTGACAACACCGGTGCAGTCGCCAAGGCTTGGGGTGATGTCAAGCTCACGCCCACCACTTTTTTGGTGAACAAGCGCGGGCAAATCGTCAAGCAGTACGTGGGAGAGCCCGACTTTGCAGCCATGCACCAACTGATAGACAAACTCTTGTCTGAGAGCTAAGGCTCTGAGCCCAAGTCAAAAAAGCCCGGCCGCACAGGGCGAACGGGCTTTTTGCATGGCTTGCGCCTGGTGAAAACTTATTGCGAGCGGTAGGCGTCGTGGCAGGCTTTGCAGCTGGCCCCCGTGGCACCAAAGGCTGTTTTCAAGGCGTCCAAGTTGCCCGTTTTGGCGGCAGCAGCCAATTTGGTGGCTTCGCCCATCATTTTTTCTGATGCTTCTTTGTATTTGGCCTGCTCAGTCCAGACTTCGGGTTTGGCTTTGGTATTGCCCACTTTGTCAGTGCCCGGCCCGAACGCGGCCCAGGGCAGCTTGGACATGCTAGCCACCAGCTCCGCATTGTCAGCAGCCACTTTGGCATCAAAAGGCACCCGGCCATTGGCCATGGCGCCGACACGGCTGAAGTGGGTGCCCATGACCGACAACGCGCTTTGCCGGTACTTGACGGCATCCTCGGGCTTGGCGAACTGGGCTGAGGCGGGTACGGCCACAGCCGCCAGGGCGGCGGCGAAAGCCAGGTGAGAGAAAATCTTGTGCATAAAAAAGACGCCTGTGAATTTGGTTCTGTAGGTTCTCGATCCGGGAGTTGACCTGACTTTCGGTCTAGATTTCGGTCAAGATTATTAGTCTAGCTTCATTGACCACTTTTGCCTCAGGCCATACCCTTAAGCTACCCTGAGCCCTCTAAAAGATCACTCAAAGAAACTGCCCATGTCTGCCCCACCGCTGCATCGGACCCGAGTTTGGGATTTGCCCACTCGGCTTTTTCATGGCGCATTGCTATTGGCGGTGACCGGTTCAGTGTCCACTGGCCTGCTGGGTGGCTCGGCCATGGTGTGGCACTTCAGGTTCGGCCAAGCTGTTTTGGCGCTGCTGGTGTTCCGTTTGTTGTGGGGCGTGTGGGGTGGGCTTTGGTCGCGCTTCTCGGCCATGTGCTTCAGTCCTGCTGTGTTGTGGACTTACCTCAGGGGCCAGGGTGGCTTGGCGCTGCGCACTGGTCACAGCCCTATGGGGTCTTTGTCAGTGCTGGCTTTTTTGGTGGTGCTCTCGGCCCAAGTGGCCACGGGTCTGGTCAGCGATGACGCCATTGCCACCACCGGGCCACTGTCGCACTTGGTCAGCAACGCTTTGGTGGCCACCGCCACGGCTTTTCACACAAAGTGGGGCAAGCTCATGATTGTAGTTCTGGTCGCCTTGCACCTTGCGGCCATGGCTTGGTACAGCCTCAAAGGCCATAAATTGGTGGGCGCCATGGTGCATGGCGACAAGGCTTTGCCTGAGCCCATGCCTGCCTCACGCGACGACACCCGCTCACGGTTGCTGGCCGCAGCCTTGTTGGGCCTGGGCTGGGCTGCGAGTGTGTGGGTGTTTTCTTTGGCTCCGTCAGGGATGTAATTGGCTGTACGCCAGACGCTAAACTGGATTGCTCAGCCATGGAATGCGCCCTGTGACCCAACCTCAGCTTATTTTTGTCACGCCCACCAGCTCCCAGGAGCTGGACCAAGTGCGCGAGATTTTTTTGGAATACGCACAACAGCTTGGCGTTGACTTGTGTTTTCAAGGTTTTGACGAGGAACTGGCCCAGTTGCCTGGTGACTACGCTGAGCCCAGGGGCATCATCAAACTGGCTTTGGTGGACGGGCAGTTGGCAGGCTGCTGCGCTTTGCGCCCCTTGGACTGCGTCGACTACCCCAACGCGGCTGAAATGAAGCGGCTTTATGTGCGCAAGGCCTTCAGGCGCTTTGGTTTGGGGCGCCACTTGGCCGAAGCCGTTCTCGACATGGCCCGGATTGAAGGCTATTACTGCGTGCTGCTAGACACCCTGGACGACATGGAAGCTGCGCGCGCTTTGTATGCGGATTTGGGTTTTGAGGAAGTTGAGCCTTACTACCACAACCCTTTGGCGGGAGCTCACTACCTGAAGGTAGATCTTTGAAATCAGTCAGCCAGTTGGACCTGCACCAAATGAAAAAAGCCACCTGTGTCGGTGGCTTTTTTCTTGGGTCAGTTCAAGCTTTTCAAGACTTGGCTTGCGCCAGCATGGTGCCTGCGTCGCTGACTTCGAACTTGCCAGGGCCTTCCACGTTCAAGCTGGCCACCTTGCCATCCTTGACAAGCATGGAGTAGCGGTTGCTGCGCACACCCATGCCGCGCGCGGTCAAATCCAGCGTCAAGCCAACGGCTTTGGCAAACTCTCCACTGCCGTCGCCAATCATGCGGACCTTGCCCTCGGTTTTTGATTCGCGGGCCCAAGCGCCCATGACAAAAGCGTCGTTGACACTGAGGCACCAAATTTCGTCAACACCCGCAGCTTTCAGATCGGCTGCTTTTTCCACATAACCGGGCACATGCTTGACCGAGCAAGTGGGCGTGAATGCACCAGGCAGCGCGAACAAGGCAATGGTTTTGCCTGCAGTGGCCTTGGTCACATCCACTGGGTTGGGGCCTATGCTGCAGCCATTGCCTTCAACTTCTGAGTATTCCATCAGGGTCACGGCTGGAAGGGTATCGCCTACTTTGATCATTCATAGCTCCTTGGTTGTGTTGAATCGATTTGCAGTGGCCAAGACTGTCTGAACCACTGAAAGAAAGTATTGTCCTTCAGCGGAACAATTCGTGCAGGGCAAGGTGCAAGACCACAAGTCATCAAAAAAGCCCACCGAAGTGGGCTTTTTATCTCGGACAGCGAGTGCGCTGAGGTATTAAACCGCAGCTGCTTTTTGCACGAGCTTGCTGACCACCCAGTTCTTGGTTTTGGACAAGGGGCGGCTTTCGGTGATCTCAATGATGTCGCCCAAGTGGTACTCACCCTTTTCGTCATGGGCGTGGTACTTGCTGGACATCGAGACGATCTTGCCGTAGAGCTCGTGTTTGACACGGCGCTCCACCAACACGGTAACGGTCTTGGCGCGCTTGTCACTCACGACCTTACCGATCATGGTGCGAACGAGGGCTTTCTTGGTTTCGCTCATTTGGCAGCTCCTTTGGCAACGGTCTCAGCCAAGATGGTCTTGGCCCGTGCAATGGCGCGGCGGGTAGAGCTCAGCTGACCCGTGTCGCCCAGTTGTTGGGTGGCTTTTTGCATGCGCAGGTTGAAGTGGGCGCGTTGCAGCTCCTTCACCTCGGCCTGCAGGCCGGCCACATCTTTTTGACGCAATTCAGTCGTATTCATGATCATTTCCTCGGTTACTGACCAATCATGCGGCTGACAAACGTCGTGCGCAAGGGCAGCTTGGCCGAAGCCAGGCGGAAGGCCTCGCGGGCGAGTTCTTCGGGCACGCCCACGATCTCGAACACGATCTTGCCGGGCTGAATTTCAGCCACGTAGTACTCAGGGTTGCCCTTGCCGTTGCCCATGCGCACCTCAGCGGGCTTTTGGGAAATCGGCTTGTCGGGGAACACACGAATCCAGATGCGGCCGCCACGTTTGACGTGACGCGAGATCGCACGGCGTGCAGCCTCGATTTGACGCGCGGTCAGGCGACCACGGTCGGTGCATTTCAGACCAAAATCACCGAAAGCGACGGTATTGCCACGGGTGGCAATACCGGTGTTACGGCCCTTTTGTTCCTTGCGGTATTTTCTGCGAGCAGGTTGCAGCATTGTTTATCTCCGTGATGAGACCGATCACTCGGTCTTGGCACCGTCAGCTGCTGCAGCTGGCGCGGCTTTGCGTACGCGCTTAACGGTGGATTTGGTGGCGTCGTTGTCAGTGGCTTCCACAGGCTTGTCGCTGCCGTCGGCCGCAGGCGCATTGCCACGAGGGGCAACACGGCCACGGGGCGGGGCGGGGCGGTCACCCGATGGGCGGCCGTCGCGGCGCGGGCCACGGGGCTTGCGCTCTTCTTCCGAAGGCGCGGCATCCAGGCGGGCACCGGGCGAATCGCCACGGCCCAAGGTGTCACCCTTGTAGACCCAGACCTTCACGCCGATCACGCCGTAAGTGGTTTTGGCTTCAGAGGTGCCGTAGTCAATGTCTGCGCGCAGGGTGTGAAGTGGCACGCGGCCTTCGCGGTACCACTCGCAGCGTGCAATCTCAATGCCGTTGAGGCGGCCTGAGGACATGATCTTGATGCCTTGGGCACCCAGACGCATGGCGTTTTGCATGGCGCGCTTCATGGCACGGCGGAACATGATGCGCTTTTCCAGCTGCTGGGTGATGCTGTCGGCGATCAACTTGGCATCGACTTCAGGCTTGCGCACTTCTTCGATGTTGACCGCCACAGGCACGCCCAACTGGCGGCCCAGGTCTTTCTTGAGGTTCTCAATGTCCTCGCCTTTTTTGCCAATCACCACGCCCGGACGTGCCGAGTAAATGGTGATGCGGGCGTTCTTGGCGGGACGCTCAATGATCACGCGCGACACGGCGGCGTTCTTGAGCTTGACCTTGAGGTACTCGCGCACCTTGATGTCTTCGGCCAGCATGCCGGCGAAGTCTTTGTTGCTGGCATACCAACGGCTGGACCAGTTGCGACTGACCGCGAGGCGGAAGCCGGTGGGGTTGATTTTTTGTCCCATATCCTGCTATTTCCTCTTCAGTTGCCAACCGTCACGTACACATGGCACGTGGGCTTGCTGATGCGGTTACCGCGGCCTTTGGCCCGCGCCGAAAAGCGCTTGAGCGTGGCGCCTTGCTCCACATAAATGGTTTTGACCTTCAATTCATCAATGTCGGCACCGTCGTTGTGCTCAGCATTGGCGATAGCGGACTCCACCACTTTCTTGATGATCACGGCAGCTTTTTTCTGCGTGAAAGCCAAGATGTTGAGGGCTTGATCCACTTTTTTTCCGCGAATCAGATCGGCGACCAAGCGGCCTTTGTCGACCGACAGACGAACGCCCCTGAGGGTTGCACGTGTTTCCATGGTCATTCCTTACTTCTTTTGGACTTTTTTGTCCGCAGGGTGGCCCTTGAAAGTTCGGGTGAGTGCGAACTCGCCCAACTTGTGGCCCACCATCTGGTCGGTGATGTAAACCGGCACGTGCTGCTTGCCGTTGTGCACGGCGATCGTCAACCCGATGAATTCGGGCAGGATCATGGAGCGACGCGACCAAGTTTTGATCGGCTTTTTGTCCTTGTTGGTCACTGCCTTGTCGGCTTTGGCCAGCAGGTGATGGTCAACAAATGGACCTTTTTTGAGTGAACGGGTCATGTCCTGGCCTTACTTCTTGCGACGCGAAACAATCATCACTTGCGTGCGCTTGTTGTTGCGGGTGCGGTAGCCTTTGGTCAGGTTACCCCATGGATCAACTGGATGGCGACCTTCACCGGTCTTGCCTTCACCACCACCGTGAGGGTGGTCAACCGGGTTCATCACCACACCGCGAACGGTGGGGCGAATGCCCATCCAGCGCTTGACACCGGCCTTGCCCAAACGGCGCAGGCTGTGCTCTTCATTGGCCACTTCGCCAATGGTGGCGCGGCACTCGATGTGAATCTTGCGAACCTCACCGGAGCGCATGCGCACCTGGGCGTACAGGCCTTCGCGAGCCAGCAAGGTGGCCGAAGCGCCTGCTGAACGTGCGATCTGTGCGCCCTTACCCACTTGCATTTCGATACAGTGGATGGTGGAACCCACCGGGATGTTGCGAATCGGCAATGTGTTGCCAGCGCGAATTGGCGCCTCAGAGCCGGAGAGCAGGGTGCTGCCCACCACCACGCCACGCGGGGCGATGATGTAGCGGCGCTCGCCGTCGGCATAGCACACCAATGCAATGTGGGCGCTGCGGTTGGGGTCGTACTCAATGCGCTCAACTTTGGCCGGAATGCCATCTTTGCTGCGCTTGAAGTCGACCACACGGTAGTGGTGCTTGTGACCACCGCCCTTGTGGCGGGTGGTGATGTGGCCGTTGTTGTTGCGGCCAGCCTTTTGGAACTGAGGTTCCAGCAGGGGGGCGTAACCTTCACCTTTGTGGAGATGGTCACGCGAGATCTTCACCATGCCGCGACGGCCGGGTGAAGTGGGTTTCATCTTAATGACAGCCATGATTACGCGGCCTCCCCAGAGAGGTTCAGCTCCTGACCGGGCTTGAGCGTCACATAAGCCTTGCGCACGTTGTCGCGGCGGCCCATGGATTTTCCGAAGCGCTTGGTCTTGCCTTTGGTGTTGAGAACAGAAACGGCCTTGACTTCAACCTTGAACATCAATTCCACAGCGGCTTTGATCTCGGGCTTGGTGGCATCCTGCAGGACCTTGAAGGTCACTGAGTTGGACTTTTCAGACACCATCGTCGCCTTTTCAGACACGATGGGCGCCACCAGCACCTGCATCAAACGACCTTCGTCGTACTTGACGGCAATCATGCGAACATCTCCTTGAGTTGGTCCATGGCGGCCTTGGTGACCAGCACTTTCTTGTAGTGCACCAGCGAAAGAGGATCGGCGTAGCGAGGCTCAACCACCAGGATGTTGACCAAGTTGCGGGACGCCAGGTACAGGTTTTCGTCGACTTCGTCGGCAATCACCAGCACGGAGCTCAGGTTCATGGCCTTGAATTTGTCGGCCAAGACTTTGGTCTTGGGCGAATCGACCTTCAGGGAGTCCACCACAGCCAGGCGGCCTTCGCGGGCCAGCTGCGAGAAGATCGAAGCCATACCTGCGCGGTACATCTTCTTGTTGATCTTCTGCGTGAAGTTCTCGTCGGGCATGTTCGGGAAAATCCGACCGCCTCCGCGCCACAGGGGCGACGAGGTCATACCGGCGCGTGCGCGGCCGGTGCCTTTTTGTTTGAAAGGCTTTTTGGTCGAGTGCTTGACCTGTTCGCGGTCTTTTTGAGCACGGGTGCCTTGGCGGGCGTTGGCCTGATAAGCCACCACCACTTGGTGCACCAAAGACTCGTTGTACTCGCGGCCAAAAACGGTGTCGGGCACGTCCACTTTGGACGAGGCCAGACCTTGTTCATTCAGGAGTTCGACCTGCATCAGTTCGCTCCTTTCGCAGCAGTGGATTTGGCCTTGATCGCGGCGCGAACCGTGACAAAACCACCTTTGGAGCCGGGCACAGCGCCTTTGATCATGAGCAACTGACGGACTTCGTCAATGCGCACGATGTCGAGGTTTTGCACCGTCACGGTGACGTCACCGAGGTGGCCCGTCATGCGCTTGCCAGGGAACACGCGGCCCGGGTCTTGCGCCATGCCGATAGAGCCGGGCACATTGTGCGAGCGGCTGTTACCGTGCGAGGCACGCTGCGACGACATGTTGTGGCGCTTGATGGTGCCAGCGAAGCCCTTGCCAATAGAGGTGCCTTGCACGTCGACCACTTGGCCCACAGCAAACACATCCGAGGCGGGCACCACGGCACCGGCAGCATACTTGCCAGCCTGGTCAGGTGTCACACGGAATTCTTTGAGGATTTCGCCAGCTTGCACACCCGCTTTGGCGAGGTGACCGGCTTGCGGCTTGGTCACGCGCGATGCTTTGCGCGCGCCGAATGTCACTTGAAGTGCATCGTAGCCGTCAGTGGCTTGGGTTTTGATCTGGGTCACACGGTTGTTAGACACATCCACCACTGTGACAGGAATGGTATCCCCATCATCAGTGAAAAGACGCATCATGCCCACCTTGCGGCCCAGCAAGCCCAGGGACTTGCTCAGACTCATTGTTTTCTCCTTGACTCTCACCACAGCCACTTCAATTGGCGGCTGTGTTTTTGTGTGAAAGCGGGTTGATAAAAGCGCTTACTTCTTCTCTCTGTTACAGCCAAAAATCAGCTGAATCAGGAAAAGCTTGCCAGTGTATCCGAAATTTGATCTGCTTGGCAAGCAATTGCTTGCCAAGCAGGCTGTTTGTCAAACCAAACCCCTGGGTTTCCCCAAAGGTTTTGCCCCACTTACTGCAGTTTGATTTCGACGTCCACGCCTGCGGGCAGGTCCAATTTCATCAGGGCGTCCACGGTTTTGTCCGTGGGGTCCACGATGTCCATCAGGCGCTGGTGCGTGCGAATCTCGAGCTGGTCACGGCTGGTTTTGTTGACGTGCGGCGAGCGCAAGATGTCAAAACGCTTCATGCGTGTCGGCAGGGGCACAGGGCCCTTGACGATGGCGCCTGTGCGCTTGGCGGTGTCAACAATCTCAGCGGCAGACTGATCGATCAGTTTGTAGTCGAATGCCTTGAGGCGAATGCGGATTTTTTGCTTGGTAGCCATGCTTGATTCCTAGTTGATGTGCAGAAATCAGGCGAGAATTTTGGCCACCACACCGGCGCCCACCGTGCGGCCACCCTCGCGGATGGCAAAACGCAGGCCTTCTTCCATGGCGATCGGGTTGATCAGCTTGACGGTGATCGACACGTTGTCGCCAGGCATCACCATCTCTTTGCCTTCTGGCAGCTCGATGGCACCGGTCAC
>CAMCUN010000029.1 GCA_945878995.1 Polaromonas sp. YR568
CTCTCCCCAGAGGGGGAGGGAGGAAATCAGGGTCAAGGATTCAGTGCCGTGGTCTCAGTCATCAAAGAAAAACCTCACCCCGCCACCCGCCCGGCCTCAATCGTGATGCAGCGCTGACAGCGCGCCGCCAGTTGCGGGTCGTGCGTGACCAAGACCAAGGTGGTGCCCAGTTCTTGGTTGAGCGCCATCATGAGCTGCATCACGGTCTCGCCGGTGGCAAAGTCCAGGCTGCCGGTGGGCTCGTCGGCCAGCAGCACGGCGGGCTGAACCACGAAAGCGCGGGCCAGGGCCACGCGCTGTTGCTCGCCGCCTGAGAGCACACGCGGGTAATGGCCCAGGCGCTGGCCCAGGCCCACGCGCTCGAGCATGTCTTTGGCCTGGGCGCGGGCGCCGCGCACGCCCGACAGCTCCAGCGGCAGCATCACGTTTTCAAGCGCACTCATGTGGTGCATGAGTTGAAAGCTCTGGAACACAAAGCCCAGCTTGCGCGCGCGCAGGGCGGCACGTTCGTCCTCGCTCAAGGCGAAGATGTCTTGCCCGGCCAGGCGAACTGTGCCCTGGCTGGGCTTGTCCAGCCCTGCGATGATGGACAGCAAGGTGCTTTTGCCCGAACCCGAGGCGCCCACAATGGCCACAGTCTCCTGGGGCGCCAAGGTGAAATCGATATCACGCAAAATCGTGAGCTCGCCAGTGGAGTCGCTCACGGTTTTGAACACATGCTCAACCGCAATGAGGGGCGCCGAGGGCGCCAAGGCTTGCGCGCTGGCCAAATCAGATTCAGAGGACAGAGTGTTGTTCAGCATCAAAGCAAAATGGTTTTCTGGCGAAATGGCAGCACGGCTTGCCAAGGGATGGAGACACTGTACCAAGCCCCCCTCCAGCCCCGTCGCACACAGGGCCATGGCGCATTCGCGCCGCAGCTTTGGCTTGGGGTTGGCCGCTTTATTCAGTTCACCCGCTTGGGGCCAAGCCAAGGGCGGGCCCACCGTGTTGGTGCTGGGCGACTCGCTGAGCGCCGAATACGGGCTCAAGCGCGGCAGCGGCTGGGTGGAATTGCTGCGCCTGCGCTTGGGTCAACAGAAACCCGCGGCCAAGGTGGTTAACGCCAGCATCAGCGGCGACACCACCTCGGGCGGGCGCTCGCGCCTGCCCGCCCTGCTCAAGACGCACCGCCCGGCCGTGGTGGTGATTGAGCTGGGCGGCAACGACGCGCTGCGTGGCCTGCCCCTGGCCATGACCGAGGACAACCTGCGCGCCATGACACAGGCCAGCCAGCAGGCCGGCGCCCGCGTGCTGATTGCTGGCATGCAGATGCCGCCCAACTACGGCGCCCAGTACGGTCGGCAATTTAGCGACATGTTTGCCAAGGTGGCGCGCGAGACCCGCAGCGCCTTGGTGCCTTTTTTCTTGGCCGGCGTGGCCGACCTGCCCGACCCCACGCGCCTCTTCCAGGCCGACCGCATCCACCCCAATGAAGAGGCGCAGGCGCGCATGCTCGACAATGTGTGGCCTGAACTTAAAAAGCTGCTGTGAGCCTGCAACTGATTCCCGCCGACCAGGTGCTTGAACGCCTGAGCACCTTTTCTACCGTCATTGACGCCCGCAGCCCCGGTGAATATGCCGAAGACCACCTGCCCGGCGCGCTGAACTGGCCCACCTTGAACGACGAAGAGCGCCACCAGGTGGGCACCGAGTACAAGCAAATCAACGCCTTTGAAGCCAAAAAACGCGGCGCCGCCATGGCCGCGCGCAACATTGCGGCGCACATTGAGCGCGAGGTGATGGACAAACCCAAAGACTGGGCGCCCCTGGTGTACTGCTGGCGCGGCGGCAAGCGCAGCGGCTCGCTCAGCCTGATCTTGGACCAAATTGGTTTTAAGGTCAGCCTGGTGGAAGGCGGCTACAAGGCTTTCAGGGCGGCGCTGGTGACTGACATTCCCAAGCGTCTGCAGGGCCTGCGCTTCAAGGTGGTGTGCGGCACCACGGGTTCAGGCAAAACCCGGCTTTTGCACGCCCTGGCCGCCGAAGGCGCGCAGGTGCTGGACTTGGAAGGCCTGGCCCGCCACCGCAGCTCGGTGCTGGGCCTCTTGCCCGGCCAAACCCAGCCCAGCCAAAAAGCTTTTGACACCTTGGTGTGGGACGCGCTGCGCGGGTTTGACCCAGCGCGGGAGATCTACATTGAGAGCGAGAGCAAAAAAGTCGGCAACGTGGCCGTGCCCGAAAGCCTGATGGCGGCCATGCGCGCCAGCGCTTGCCTGCGGCTGGAATTGCCTACTGAAGAACGCGTCAAGCTGCTGCTGCAGGACTATGACTTTTTTGTCAAAGACACGGCGTTTTTTGCCGATCGCTTGGACACCCTGTCGCAGGTGCGCGGCTCAGAGGTGGTCAAGCACTGGAAAGCGCTGGCCCAGGGCGGGCGCATTCCAGAGGTGGTGCAAGAGCTGCTGGTGCTGCATTACGACCCCACCTACCTGCAGTCCATAGAGCGCAATTTTGTGCAGTACCCGCAGGCACCCACGGTCACCGCCAGGGACCACAGCCACGAGGCCATGCGGGAGCTGGCGCAAGCGCTGCTGGCTTGAATTTGTAGGAGACAAGGCTGCAAGCGATTTGGGGCGGGCAACGGGCATGGCCTCTTGCGACGATTCGCCAGCAGGCTGGCTCCTACAGGAGATGGGGCATTTTTTTGTAGGACACAAGCCTGCAAGCGATTCGTGGCTAAGAACAGGTCTACTCCTGCGCCACCCCAAACCCACCGCCCCCTGGCGTGTGAATCTCAAACACGTCGCCCGGCTGCATCTGCACCTGACCAATGTGACCGAGCTCTTGCACGGTCCCGTCTTGCCTATGCACCCGGTTGATGCCGGGCGCGCCGGCGCTGCCGCCGGCCATGCCAAAAGCGCCTTGCACGCGGCCGTTGGACAAAATGCCTGCCGACATGGCTTCTAAAAAGCGCACGCGGCGCACGGCGCCGTCGCCGCCCTGCCAGCGCCCTGCCCCGCCCGAGCCGGCGCGAATGGCGTAGCTTTCTAGCCGCACTGGAAAGCGGAACTCCAGCACCTCGGGGTCGGTCAGGCGCGAGTTGGTCATGTGCGTTTGCACCACGGCCGTGCCGCCATAGCCACCCACCAGTTGGCCCTGTTGGTTGAACACGCCGCCTGCGCCCGAGCCGCCAGAGATGGTCTCGTAGTACTGGTGGCGTAGGTTGCCGAAGGTGAAGTTGTTCATGGTGCACTGGCTGGACGCCATCACGCCCAAGGCGCCAAACAGCGCGTTGGTGATGCAGCTCGAAGTCTCCACATTGCCCGCCACCACCGAGGCCGGGGGGTTGGGGTTGAGCATGGAGCCCGGCGGGATGATGACCTCCAGTGGCTTGAGGCAGCCCGCGTTGAGCGGAATGTCGTCGTCCACCAGGGTGCGAAACACATAGAGCACTGCTGCCATGCACACCGCGCGCGGCGCGTTGAAGTTGTTGCTTTGCTGGGCTGAGGTGCCAGAAAAATCAATGGTGGCCGAGCGTGCTTCGGTGTTCACCCGCACGGCCACGCTGATGTGGGCGCCGTTGTCCAGCGGCAAGGTGAACTGCCCGTCTTTGAGCCGGGTGATCACCCGCCTGACCGACTCCTCGGCATTGGCCTGCACATGGCCCATGTAGGCCTGCACCACGTCCAGCCCAAACTGCGCCACCATGCGTTGGAGCTCTTGCAGGCCTTTTTCGTTGGCTGCAATTTGGGCCTTGAGGTCGGCCAGGTTTTGCTGCGGGTTGCGGCTGGGGTAGGCGCCGGAGTTGAGCAAGGCCAAGATGCGCTCTTCTTGCAGCACGCCTCGGTCGACCAACAAGACGTTGTTGAGCTCCACGCCCTCTTCTTCAATGCGCGTGGAAAAAGGCGGCATGGAGCCTGGCGTGGTGCCACCTATGTCGGCATGGTGGCCACGCGAGCCCACGTAAAAAAGCGGCTGCTCGTGGCCGTCCATGTACACAGGGGTGATGACGGTGACATCGGGCAAATGGGTGCCGCCGTGGTAGGGGTCGTTCAGCACATACACGTTGCCGCGCGCCATGCGGCCGGCGTTCTCGCGGACCACGGTTTGTATGCTCTCGCCCATGGAGCCCAGGTGCACAGGCATGTGCGGCGCGTTGGCAATGAGCTGGCCTTGGGCGTCAAACAGTGCGCAAGAAAAGTCCAGCCGCTCCTTGATGTTCACCGAATGCGCGGTGTTTTGCAGCTGCAGGCCCATTTGCTCGGCAATGTTCATGAACAAGTTGTTGAACACCTCCAGCAGCACGGGGTCCACCTGGGTGCCCGCCGCATAACTGGCCTCTCTGGGCTGGCAGCGCTCAAGCATCAGGTGCCCGAGCGAGGTGACGCGGGCGCGCCAGCCCGGCTCAATCACGGTGGTGGAGTTTGGCTCGGCAATGATGGCGGGGCCGGCCAGCTCGTCGCCTGGGCGCAGCTCTGAGCGCACAGCCAACTGCGCCGTGTTCCAACTTCCGCCCGTGTACATGCGCACAGGCTCGCGCACGGGGGCGCTGCGGGCAGCGCCCAGAGGAGTCATGGTTTCGCTAGCTTGCTCGCCAGGCACCACGGCTTCCACCGAAATGGCCTCGACCAACAAGCGCCGGCCTGGCATGAGAAAGGCATAGCGCTGGCGGTAAGCCGCCTCAAAGGCCTGAGCGATGGCGGCAAGTTCACCAAAGGGCAGCACCAAGGCCGAGTCGCTGCCCTCGTAGCGCACATGCACACGCTCGCGCAGTTGCACACCCCCCGTGCCCACCTGCTGGCTGAGCAAGTCAGCCCGGGCCCGCCCGCCCAGGGCCTGCATGGCCGCTTGCAGCGCGGGCCAGCCTTCCGCACTGAGCGGGGCCTCCACGGCTTGCTCGCGCATCACGCCCTGGTCGGCCAGGCCCATGCCGTAGGCCGAGAGCACACCGGCCATGGGGTGTATGAGCACCCGCGTCATGCCCAGAGCGTCGGCCACCAGGCAGGCGTGCTGACCGCCTGCACCGCCAAAGCATTGCAAGGTGTAGCGCGTGACGTCGTAGCCCCGGGCGACTGAAATTTTCTTGATGGCGTTGGCCATTTGCTGCACGGCAATCTGCACAAAGCCCTCGGCCAGCTCCTCGGCGGGCTTGCCCACGCGCTCGGCCAAGGGGGCAAACAGCGCGGCGCTGGCCTCGCGGCTGAGAGGCTCATCGCCGCCCGGCCCGAACACGGGCGGAAAGTAGGCGGGGGCAATTTTGCCCAGCAGCACGTTGGCGTCGGTCACGGCCAGCGGGCCGCCCCGGCGGTAGCAGGCCGGGCCCGGGTTGGCGCCGGCGCTGCGCGGCCCCACGCGCAGGCGGGCACCGTCGAATTCCAACAGCGAACCGCCACCAGCAGCCACCGTGTGAATGCTCATCATGGGCGCGCGCATGCGCACCCCGGCCACCTGGGTGTCGAACTCGCGCTCCAACTCGCCCGCGTAGTGCGACACGTCGGTGGAGGTGCCGCCCATGTCAAAGCCGATCACGCGCACGCCAGCATCAGAGTCTTGCGAGGTTTCAGCGGAATAAGCCAACTCGGCCGTGCGCGCCATGCCCACAATGCCGCCTGCCGGGCCGCTCAAAATCGCGTCTTTGCCCTGAAACACGGCTGCATCCACCAAGCCGCCTGAGGACTGCATAAACAACAAACGCACACCCGGCATTTCGCCCTGCACCTGCTCCACATAGCGCCGCAAAATGGGCGAGAGGTAGGCGTCCACCACGGTGGTGTCGCCCCGGCTGACAAATTTCATGAGCGGGCTGGTTTGGTGCGAGGTGCTGACCTGCGCAAAACTCGCCTCGCGGGCCAGGCGGGCGGCCGCCCGCTCGTGCGCAGTGTGGCGCCAGCCGTGCATGAACACAATGGCCACACTGGCAATGCCGCGTGCGCGCACCTCGCGCAACTCGCTCAGCAAGCGCTCTTCATTCAGCGGCTGCAGCACCTCACCGTCCACGGCCACCCGCTCCTGGGCCTCAATCACCTCTTGGTAAAGCAGCTCGGGCAGCACGATGTGGCGGTCAAACAGGCGCGGGCGGTTTTGGTAGGCAATGCGCAGCGCGTCTTTGAAGCCGGGCGTGGTGACCAGCAGCGTGGGCTCGCCCCGCCGCTCCAAAAGCGCGTTGGTGGCCACGGTGGTGCCCATCTTCACGCATTCCACCAGGGTCGGGGTGATGGACTCGCCAGGCGCCAGCCCCAACAGGTGGCGAATACCGGCCACGGCCGCGTCGCGGTAGCGCTCGGGGTTGTCACTGAGCAGCTTGTGGGTGAGCAGCGCGCCGTCGGGCCTGCGGCCCACCACGTCGGTGAAGGTGCCGCCCCGGTCTATCCAGAACTGCCAGCGCTGGTCGGGGGTGTGCATGTTGGCGGGTGCTTTCATAAAGAGGCGGCCGAGCGGGCGGCCTGGTCGTACATGCCCGAGAGCACGCGCAAGAGCCGGGCGAGCTCGCCAATGTCGCGGTTCAGGCCGTCGTCGGCATTGAGCGCAGTGATCAAACAAGACTCGCGGATGTCGCGGTAACGGTTCACATGTTGGCGGCCCAGGTCGGTGGCGGCGTAGGTGACGTCTTTGCCGCTTTTGTGCGAAGCCACCACGCCCAAGACCTGCAATTTCTTCAAGGCGTAGTTCACCAAGTGCGTGTCCTCGATGTTCATGATGAAGCAGATGTCAGCCAGGCGCTTGTCGCGCGCGCGGTGCGTGACATGGTGCAGCACCAGCACGTCCAGCGGGGTGAGGTCTTTCAGGCCCGCTGCCGCCATGCAGTGCACCACCCAGCGGTGAAAGGCATTGCCCGCCACGATGAGGCCGAATTCGAACTCGCTCATCTCGGCGCTGTCGGGTGAGACCAGGTGGGCCGAGGAGACGATGGGGCCGGCTGAGGCGGCTGAGGCGGCCGATCCGGGTGCGGCCGTGGCGTCAGGAGAGGCAGGGGCTTTGCGAGGCATGGGCAATACCAATAAGAACAATAAGAAGTGAGAGCGTGATGAAAGTCTAGCTTTTTTAATCAACGATTTGCCAACATTTTGTCAACAATAAGGGAAATCACCAACTCAGATCACCACAGTCACCACGTAGAGTTGGCCTCTGCCGCGCAAGCACCACTGCGGGGCATGAATCCTATGGGGCGCTGGCATGTGGTTTGCTGGTGACCCTTGGCCCTCACTTTTGGAGTAAACATGCAACGTCGTCACACGCTTTCCCTCATGCTGGCCGCCGCCAGCTTGTCCCTGGCCGGCACGGCCCTGGCCCAAACCAAGTGGGACTTGCCCGCCGCCTACCCGGCGGGCAATTTCCACAGCGTCAATCTCGCCAACTTTACCAACGAGGTCGACAAGGCCACGGGCGGCAAGCTCAAGATCACGGTGCATGCCAATGCCTCGCTGTTCAAGGCGCCCGAGATCAAGCGCGCCGTGCAGGGCGGGCAGGCCCAGGCGGGCGAAATTTTGATGGCCAACTTCCAAAACGAGTGGCAAATCTACGGCTCAGACGGCCTGCCCTTTTTGGCCAGCAGCTATGACGACTCCATGAAGCTGTACCGGGCGCAAAAACCTCTGCTCGAGAAAAAGCTCGCCGACCAGGGCCTGATGCTGCTGTATGCGGTGGCCTGGCCACCCCAGGGCATTTACAGCAAAAAGCCCATCAACAGCGCCGCCGACCTGAAGGGAAGCAAATGGCGCGCCTACAGCCCCATGACGGCGCGCATTGGCGAGCTGGTGGGCGCCCAACCGGTGACAGTGCAAGCGGCCGAGTTGTCCCAGGCGCTGGCCACCGGCGTGGTCGAGGCCAACATGACCTCGGGCGCCACTGGCGTGGACAGCAAGCTCTTTGAGCACCTCAAGTACTACTACGACGTGCAGGCCTGGCTGCCCAAAAACGCCGTGATCGCCAACCGCAAATCATTTGAGGCCCTGGACAAACCCACCCAAGACGCATTGCTCAAGGCTGCTGCTGCCGCCGAGGCACGCGGCTGGGCCGAGTCGCGCAAGGTCAACGAGGACACCTTGGCCACGCTCAAGAAAAACGGCATGGAAGTGCTGCCCGGCTCGCCCCAACTGCGAGCCGACATGAAGAAGGTGGGCGAGACCATTCTCAAGGAATGGCTGGACAAGTCGGGCGCCGAAGGCAAGCAAGTGCTAGACACTTACAACCGCTGAGTGGGACCCATGAACGCTGCCCCCCAAGCCCCCTGGACACGCCGCGCTCTCAATGGCTTGTACGGGCTGGGCGGCGTTCTGGCCGCCTTGTGCGTGCTGACCATTTTTGTACTGATGATCTGGGCCTCCCTGGGCCGGCTGCTGGAGTGGCGGGTGTCTTGGGTCAACGACGTGGTGGCCTGGCTGTGTGCGGCAGCCGCCTTTTTGGGCATGGCGCACAGCTTTCGCAACGGTGATTTTGTGCGCGTGACGCTGCTGCTCGAAGCCGTGCCAGCACGGCTGCGCCGCGTGCTGGAGCTCACGTCTTTGACGGTGGCCCTGGTGGCCATTGCTTACCTGGCGTATTGGGCCGCGCGCTTTACCCATGAGAGCTGGGTCTTCAACGACATTGCGGGCAACATGGTGGCCATCCCCATTTGGATTCCACAGCTGAGCTTTGTGGTGGGCGCCTTCATCTTTGTGGTGGCGGTGGCCGACGAGTGGGTGTGCGTGCTGCGTGGCGGCAAGCCCAGTTACGTGACGTGCGTTGAAGAGCGCCACGCCCGTGGCGATTTTTCTGAAGAACTGTGAAAGCACCCCATGACCTTGCTTGAAATTGGCGGCCTGCTGCTGTTCCTCATGCTGTTGATGCTGGCCGGCGGCGTCTGGATTGCCATGACCCTGGCCATTGTGGGCTGGGTGGGCCAGGCCTTTTTCACCACCACGGTGCCGGGCAAAAACCTGTTTTCTTCTTTTTGGGAAACCTCAGCGAGCTGGGAGTTGGCGGCCTTGCCCATGTTCATCTGGATGGGCGAAATTTTGTACCGCACCCGGCTGTCGGAGCAAATGTTTGACGGCCTGTCGCCTTGGCTGTCCAAAGTACCCGGCCGGCTGATGCACACCACGGTGCTGGGCTGCGGCATTTTTGGCTCGGTCTCGGGCTCCTCGGCCGCCACCTGCGCCACCATTGCCAAGGTGGCCCTGCCCGAGTTGGAGCGGCGCGGCTACAACAAAGACTTGGCCTTGGGCTCGCTGGCTGCTGCGGGCGGTCTGGGCATTTTGATACCGCCCTCCATCACCATGGTGGTGTACGCAGTGGCGGCCGACGCCAGCGTCATCCGCTTGTTCTTGGCGGGCTTTTTGCCCGGCTTCTTGCTCATGGGCTTGTTCTCGGCCTACATCGCCTGGTGGAGCCTGAAACACCCCGACCAGGTGCCCGACGCCGAGCCGCCCACCACCCTGGGTGAAAAACTGCGCCGCTCGGGCAGCCTGATTCCATGCGCGCTGCTCATCGTTTTCATTGTGTGGGTGCTGGTGACCGGCATTGCCACGGCCACCGAATGCGCGGCCTGGGGGGTGCTGGGCTCGCTGGTCATTGCGGCGGCCGGCCGCAGCCTGACGTGGCGCAATTTTTGGCAGGGACTGGCCGGGGCCACCCGGGTCAGCTGCATGATCATGTTTATTTTGGCGGGCGCGGCCTTTTTGACCAAGACCATGGCGTTCACCGGCATCCCGCGCGAATTGGCCGAGTTTGTGGCCTCGCTCAACCTGTCGCCCTACGGCCTGATTGCGGTGCTGGTGGTGGTGTACTTGATTTTGGGCACGGCGCTGGACGGTATTTCCATGATCGTGTTGACCAGCGCGGTGGTGCTGCCCATGATCCAAAAGGCCGGCTTTGACCTGGTGTGGTTTGGCATCTTCATCATCTTGCTCATTGAGATTGCCGAGATTACGCCGCCTGTGGGTTTTAACCTGTTTGTGCTGCAAAACATGACGGGCATTGACAGCAACCGCATTGCCCGCGTGACCCTGCCCTTTTTCGGCTGCATGATCTTGGCCATTGTGTTGATCACCGTGTTCCCCCAAATCGTCACCAGCGTGCCCGACGCGCTCATGGGTGTGGCCAAGTAGCCCATGCTTCAAGCATCTGGGCCACTCATCAGTGTGTTGGGCATCAGCCTGGGCGCGGCCCTGGGCGCGCTGGCGCGTTGGCAGCTGGGCCTGTGGCTGTCGCAGCCCGGCGCGCTCATGCCCTGGGGGACGCTGGCCGCCAACCTTGTAGGCGGATTGCTGGTGGGCGTGGCAGTGGGCGCCATGGAGTTGTTGCCGGGCCTGAATCCGCTGTGGCGCTTGTTCTTGGTCACGGGGTTTTTAGGCGGGCTGACCACTTTCTCCACCTTTTCAGCCGAGGTGGTGGGCTTTCTTGTGCAAGACAAGCTCGGTCTGGCCCTGCTCACGACCATGGCCCATGTGGCCGGCTCACTGCTCATGACCTGGGTGGGGCTCAAGGCCGTGCAGTGGCTGCACACCTAAAACTTGTATGCTGAGGCGGCCTGGACCAGGCCGCTCAATTCGCGTGACAGCTGAGTTGTTCAAACCGATTGAGCGCCCATCCAAGTCAGAGAAAGATGACACAGCTCATCAGCAGACTAGCTCGATTCGCGCCAACAGGACGCCCGCTTGTAGGCCCCATGAACACCTGGCTGTAGGCCTTGAGCGCGAGCTGCACTTGAGGTATTGAAGACCGGCCCCACCCGCACAGGGCAAGCGCTGCCTTGTCTTTGTAGGAGACAAGCCTGCAAGCGAATCGTGCCGGCAAGCCAGCATCACCTCAGGCCAACATTCGCCGGCAGGCCGGCTCCTACAGGGGAAAAGAAGGCCGTCTTGTCTTTGTAGGAGACAAGCCTGCAAGCGAATCGGGGCAGTCAGCGGGCATGGCTTCCTGCAAAAAATCGCCAGCAGGCTGGCTCCTACAATGGTGAAGTCAGCATGGAGGTGACCAAAGCACCCCCCATAGTCTGCCGCACAGCGGCCCCAAGCATCAACGCTCAGGGGCATGGTTTGGGTGCCTTGACGATGACATGGCAAGCCCAGATGATGCTCTTATCTTGCACCAGTCGGGAGACCCCCTTGGCGCGCCAAGCCATGCACGGATGCTCACCCATCTTAAAGAACAACACGCATGCTTGACGCACTCACTGCCCACCCTTGGGCCTACCCGGCCCTGGAGGTGATTCACCTGCTGGGCGTGGCGCTGCTCATTGGCAACTTGACTGTGCTCGAACTGCGGGTGTTTGGGCTGGTGCCTGAGCTGCCCACCCAGGCGCTGGCGCGGCTGAGCCTGGGTTTGGCGGCAGTGGGATTTGGCCTGGCGGCCACCAGCGGGTTGCTGATGTTTGCCACCCAGGCCCAAGACCTGTTGGCCAACCGCGCCTTCACGCTGAAAATGGTCTTGCTGATGCTGGCGGGCTGCAACGCGGCGCTGTTTCACGGGCGGGGATCGCTGCGCCTGCTCGATGGGTGGGCCAAAATATTGATGCTGGTGTCCACCCTCATTTGGCTGCTGGTGCTCAGCTGCGGCCGCTGGATTGCTTACACATAAAGGAGTTCTCGCATGATCCATAGACGCTTGTTTGTGTGCGCCACCGCTGGCGCTGTCGGTGGCGCAGCCAGTGGCCTGCACGGCCTGGCCTGGGCCCACCACGGCTGGAGCAGTTTTGACCAAGACCGGCCGCTCTTTTTAGAAGGCCGCGCCCAAGGGGTGAAATGGCGCAACCCGCATGTGGAGTTCACGCTGGAATTGAGCAGCCCGCTGCGCCTGCCCGCTGATTTGGCCCAGCGCAGCTTGCCAGCCCAGTCCGCCCAGGTGGACGGCCGCGCCCTGCTGGCCAAAGCCAGCTTGCCCAACCGGCGCGATCCGCGCTGGGAGATCGAGTTGGCGCCGCTGTCCAGGCTGGAGCAGTGGAAGGTGCCGCCCATGTCCAATGGTGCAAGCGTGGCCGTGCTGGGCTTTGGTTTTGCAGGCGAAAAAGGCGAGCCCTTGTTGCGGGCGGAGTACCTGTTTTTGGACGGGAAAACCTATGGCCTGCGCTCGGCCCCAGTGTGAGACTGGCAGCTTAGACCGGCCGGCCCTGAAAGCATCAAGCAGCGATATCAGACCGCCGGTGGCTCCACAGAGGTGGCCAAGGTCACGTCGCGTGCTTGGCTGCGCAGCAGCCTTTTCTCGTGAAAGTTGAGCGCCCGGCCCATGGCGTTTTTGCCGCGCAATAACAAGTCTCGATCCACCTCTGGCGGCAGGCCGCGCAACTCGGGCAGCTCTTCTTTAAGGCCATCGCGGTCGTCGTCGGTGAGCTCGTCCCACCAGGCTTTGACCACGTTCAGGAGGGCTTCTTCAAAGCCTTCGGACGGGCTGTCGTCAGAGGGCGAATGACCTTGTCCGCCCAAAGAATGGGCCAACTCGCTGGACCGCACGATGACGCGCCTGTCGGCTTCGCGCAACAAGCGCGCCCAGTTCGGGTCTTGCTGCATGAGGCGGGGCATGGCTTGAGCCCGTTCGTCGGCCAACACACACACCGTCAGGCCCGCCAGTTTGGCCGACTCCATGACGGCCAGCAGGCGGTCGTCGTCGCTGCCAATGAGGATCACGTCCACCCGACCGCCAGCCACCAGGGCTTGCACATCGGCTGTGAGTTGGCGCACCAAGGCGCTGCCATCGGTGTCGGCAGAGGGCAGCAGGCGCAGGGCTTGGTCGTTGCAGACCAGGCGGTCGTCGCTGTCGGCATACCAGTACACCCGCAGCAATGACACCCGCCCCACGGCACGGTTCAGTGCATGCTGCACCAGTTCATTCAAGCGCTCGCGGCTCAACACCGAAGGGGAGGCTGAGTCGTGCTCTTCGAGCTTGGCGATCCAGCGCAAGTAGCGTGCATCCAGCAAAGCGACAGCGCGACCAGAGGGAGAAGCAGGTGAAGGACGGTTGAAAGACTTTTCGGTGTGATCCATGAAGTTAAGCAGTAATGTAAAAAGGTGGAAGACCCACCGGGGGGAAAAGAACTTCGGGTAAAAAGGACTGGCTTTTATCTTGGCAAAAATGGCCAAGCTGACGAGTAGTCAAAAGTCGGGTTAGAGAGAAGGACCGGCTCGACTTTTAAAATGAACCTGAGGCTTGAACCCGCTGACGCTGCAATTTGAGAAAAAATCCAAATTAAAAAACTTTTAAAAGTTCTATAAACTAATACAAAAAATGTAAGAATTTAAACTATTCACCACATTTTTAAAAATTTTTCTTTGTTTCACTGTCGTGTCATGAATATACATCGATAAAAATTGACAGCTGATAAAGTTTGAAAATACAACTATAACAACACCTCTGTCTTGCAGGGGCTTTAAGCCTTTGCAAAGTCCTGTAAGGACCACCATTTAACCGACGCCCGCCTCATGACTGCCCTGATCGACTCCATAGAAAGCCCAAACAGTCCGGACAAGCCGGACACCCTGGGCTGGTACTTGGTTCACACCAAACCCAGGCTGGAAGAGGCGGCGCTCACCCACTTGGAGCGCCAAGCCTACGAATGCTATTTGCCCAGAATGTGGGTGGAGAAAATCAGGCGAGGCAAAGCCGCCATGGCCAGCGAGCCCATGTTTCCACGCTACCTTTTTGTTCGCCTGGACACCAGCGACCAAGGCCAAAGCTGGGCGCCCATACGCTCAACCCAAGGTGTGAGCCGTTTGGTGCGTTTTGGCACCCAGCCTGCCAAGGCCGATGCGCAATTGGTCGACATGCTGCGCAGCCGTGAGCAAGCGCTGCCCGCCGAGCGGCTGTTCACGCCTGGGGAGCAAGTGCAGGTGGCCCAAGGGCCTTTTGCAGGCATTGAGGCGATTTACCAAACCACCGACGCCGAGCACCGGTCCATGATTTTGATTGACATATTGAGCAAAACCGTGAGCCTGAAAATTGACACGGCGGCGCTGCGCAAAATGGGCTGAAAGGGGGTGTTCATGGTCAGGCCGCCAAGCCAGACCAAAGCAACAGGGCCAGGCTGAGCCTGGCGGCCATGACGGGGGGTGTCAAGCGCTTTGACGCAGGCCCAGCGCCCGTCGGAACGCGCGCCGTATGCGTGCCAGCTTGGCCGCAGACTCTGGGTCTTGCGACGCATTGGCCAGCGCTTGGCGCACAAACACAAAAAGCAGCAGCGCAAAGCCGGCAGCCAAAGTGGCAATCACGGCGATCTGCGCTTTTTTGGGCTTGGACTTGCGCTCGGGCGGCTGGGCTGCATCAACCACCTGGATCAAAGCACCCTCTCGGCTTTCGTCCACGCGGGCCAGTTCGTACTGCTTGGTGAACAGCTCGTACAGGGTTTCACGGTACTTGTAGTCCCTGAAGCGCTCCACATAGCTGTCGGCAGCACCTGAAGCAGAGGCGGCTGGCTCGTCTTTTTCAGCCTTGCGCAGCTCCTGGCGCAAGGTGCTCAGCTCCAACAAAGCTTGCTTGATTTCGGGGGCGCCGTCAGCCAGATAGCCGCGCATGCTGCCAATTTTGATGTCTTGCGCCGTGATGGCGGCCTTGAGCCTGGCCACGCCTTCTACCGCCGCTGCGGGGCTGGACTTCAGGGTTGAGGCATTCACGCCCGTGGCGCGCAACAAGGAATCGGCTTTGGCCAGGTCGGCCTTGGATTCTTGCACTTTGGTTTCAAAAAACAAGCGGCGTTGCTGGGCCTCGGTGATGGCCAGCCTGGACATGAGCGTGCGCAACTCATCCACGTAAGCGTTGGCCATCTCAGCGGCAAAAGCCGGGTCTTTGTCGTCCACCTCCAGCGAGATGATGCCGTCTTTGCCTGCCGCCGTTCGGGTGTTGGCCAGCAGCGTTTTGCGGGCGTCCTCCTTGAGCTTGGCCTCGTAGCGCTCCACCAGCTTGAAGCGCTCGACCATGGCGTCCAGCACGCTTTGGCTTTTGAGAAAGCCTAAAAACTGGTCCGCCGGGTTTTTCAAGCCCGCGGCCGCGCCCGCCAGCCCGCCCAAAGACCCCAAGCTTTGCAGCAAGGCCGTCGCCGAGCTTTGCTGTTGCTGGGGCGGCAAAAACTGCATTTTGGCGCTGTAGGTGGGCGCGATCTGAAAGCTGGCGCCCAAGGCCGCCAAACCAATCACCAAAGGCCCCAGCACCAAAAGGCGCAGGTTTTCCACCATGGTTTGCAGCAGGTCGAGCAGGCTGATTTCGTCATCGTCGGCCAAAGGGCCGCCGGCAGAGGCAGGGGTGTCAGTCACCCCAGTGTGATTGATTTCAGCCATCAGTTTCTCAAGGTCTTCACAGCCGCCGCACCCAGGCCCAACTGGAACAGCAACTGGGTCCAGTCTTTGGCACCGTCTATAAACTGGGTGTACGCCGTGCGGCGGTCCACCACCTCAGGCACAAACACCGAGTCGCCCGGGTTCAAGGGCAGCTTTAAAAAGGAGCGCTGGCCCCAGCCAAAGGTGCTCAGCCGCGCGGGGTTGGCCAGCACAGAGCCGTCGGCACGGATGAGGAACAAGGAGTCGATGTCTGCCTCCCGGGTGGGGCCCGAGCGCTCCAGGTAGTCGCCCAGGGTCAGGTTGGGCTTGTAGAGAAAGTTGTTTTCAGACAGCACCGCGCCAAACACGGCCACAAAGTCAGAGCGCGAGGGCACCGAAATCGCATCGCCGTCTTCCAGCATCAGGGGCGGCAAGCGCCGCTCCTGGGGCTGCAGGTCCAAGGCCACGCGGCCCGTGGCCTTGAGGCCGCGCACCCGCTCGAGCAATTGCCGCTGAGCGAGCATCTGGGCCTGCAAAGATTGCGCCGACCTCGCGTCACTTTGATTTTGCAACGCAGAATTGGACTGGCTGGACACCTGGGACTCCAACCTGCGGACGGCCGCATCGAGGTTGGCCTGTTGCTGAGCGCGGGCTGAATCTCGCAAAAAGACGGTACCGTAGACATACGCGTCTCGGGTAAAGCCGCCTGCGGCCCGTTCAATCAGCTGCGGCAAGGTCTCGCCAGGTTTGAGCTCGTAGACGCCTGGGGCCCTGACCTCGCCCGTGACTTTGACGTACTGGCTGCGGCTGGCCTTGGGCACGGGCAGGTCGTCTACGCCAAACACCGTGACCACATCACCCGGCTGCAAAGCCAGGTCGTGGGCGGGGTCTTTGTCTTTGATGGCTTTGCCCAGGTTAAAGGTGATCAGCCTGGAGTTGATGGCCTGCCGGTCGGCCCGCTCCACCGAGGCATAGGCCCAGTTGATTTCAGCCAAGTCTCTTTTGGTCTCGGTCAAAGTGCGATCGGCAGACACGCCCGTGCCCCTCTCGTACTGCACCAAAATGTTTTTGCGCCTGTAATAGTCGCCCATGATGAGCGCGGCCGGCTCGGGGATGAGGTCTGACACCTTCATGCCGGGCTTGAAGGCGTAGCGCAAGGGCGAGGCCACATTGCCACGCAGCGTGACGGCGTTGGCAAACTGCGGGCTGATCTGAAACAGCGTCACCAAATCCCCATCGCGCAAGCTGTTTTTCAGGCCCAGCTCGTCAAGCATGCGCTCTTGCACCTCTCGAGGCCCCTGGGTCTGGCGGTTGTCAACCCGCTCGACAAGCACCTTGTGGGGCGTGGTCAGCGTGGTGGGCGAGGCGCTGTACTTCAGAACCTGCTCAATGCTTTCTTCTTTGCTGGCCAGCTCAAAAATAAAAGGGTTGTCCAGCGCTCCCGTCAAACCCACCCTGGGCCCAGCGGGCGGGAACACGATGACGTCGCCGGGCAAGAGCCTGGCGTCGGCCGCCACATGGCCGGACTGTATGAATTGGTACAAGTCTATGCTGGTCACCCGGGTGCCCGCGCGCATGAGGTCCACCCGCCGCATGGAGCCCGAGGCGGTGGGGCCGCCACTTTCAAAGACCGCGCCCACCAGCGTGGAGAGGCTGGACACCATGTAAGCGCCAGGGTTGCGGGCCTGGCCCACCACAAACACCTGAATCGAGCGGAGCTTGCCCACACTGGCACTGAGATCAAAGTTGGCGTACACCCGACCAATTTGCTTTTTCAGGTGCTGATCGAGCTCACTGGAGCGAACGCCAGCGACCATGAGCGGCCCCACCCTGGGCACGGTGATGCGGCCCTCCCTGTCCACCGGCAGGCGCAGCGACACATCCACCGCGCCCCATATTTTGATGTCCACCTCATCGCCGGGGCCGAGCACATAGTTGGCGGGCACGGGCACATCGGTGGCACTGGGAAAACGGCCCCGGTCAAACAAGTTATAGCCGTACAGCGGCAACAGTTTGCCAGTGGCTTCTTGAACAAAACGCTGAAATTGAGTGGTTGCCAACGCGGGCGCCGCGCCCAGTTGCGCTGGCACATTTTGCGACTGGGCGCCAGCGCCCACCTGAGGCCCCTGCAGTTCGCCCGGTGCGCGCACCTGACCTGCGGCAGAGCCAGTGCCCAGGGTCCTGGACAGCTGTCCCACACCACCGGGCAGCCCAAAGCTGGTGGCTCCTCCCCCTGCATCACCAAGGCCTGGCGCAGCGCCAGAAATAAGAGGCGCCTGCACGGCGCCCATGGGCGCAGTCACAGCCGGGCTGAATTGGGCAAGGGCCACGGCCGGCCCACACAGTGCCAGCCAGGCCAGACGGCTAAAGAAGGTAGACCTCACGCCGCTAAAACGCAAATCACGCATGCCAATGATTCTTTCTGCACAGATTCACACACTTCAAGACGGGTGGTTGGAGGCCATGCCAAGCCAAACTCACCAGTTAACTCACGAGTTTACCTGCCACCACATGAGGACAGCCGCCCGAGCAGGGCTTTGAACACACATCCATGCCCAGTGTTTATCGCCTGACCCAACCCGCCGCACCAACTCAGCCCATTTGACGGCTCAGCATGGACGAGGCCGGGCGACGACAATGCTTGATCCAAACGCCAAGACGCCAAGACGTCCAAGCCGCGGTCCGCCCCGGGATTCAGAAAACACACCATCCACAGACATTCATGGAGCAAATCCAAGCAACTCCGGCCAAGCCCGCCAAGGCCGAGGCCCACACGCCCATGATGGCCCAGTACCTGGCCATTAAAAAAGACTTTCCAGACACCCTGGTGTTCTACCGCATGGGCGATTTTTACGAGCTGTTCCATGCCGACGCCGAAAAAGCCGCTCAGCTGCTGGACATCACACTGACGGCCAGAGGCTCGTCGGCGGGTGAGCCCATCAAGATGGCGGGCGTGCCCTTTCACGCAGCCGAAGGCTATTTGGCCAAGCTCATCAAGCTGGGTGAGTCGGTGGCCATTTGCGAGCAGGTGGGCGAGGTGGGGGCGGGCAAGGGGCCGGTGGAGCGCCGCGTGGTGAGGGTGGTCACGCCGGGCACGGTGACCGACGCCGAGCTGCTGAGCGACAAGACCGAGTCCTTGCTTTTGGCCGTGCACCAAGGCGCGCGCCACGCCTGCGGCCTGGCCTGGCTGAGCGTGACACAAGGCGCGCTTTTTTTGGCCGAATGCACGCCCGACGAGCTGCCCGCCTGGCTGGCCCGCATTGCCCCAAGCGAGCTGCTGTGCAGCGTGGACGTGACGCCAGGTTTTGAGGCCGAGTTGCTCAAGCACAGCCGCAGCCCGGCGGCGGCCTGCACGCTCACGGCCAGGCCCGCCTGGCAATTTGATGCGGCCTTGGGCGAGCGGCGCCTGCGCGAGCACCTGCAAGCGGCCTCGCTCATGGCCTGGCAGGCCGAGGACTTGCCGCAAGCGCATGCCGCGGCCAGTGCACTGCTGGGGTATGCCGAACACACCCAGGGTCGGCCGCTGACCCACCTGCACCAGCTGCAGGTGGTGCGCTCGGGCGAACTCATTGACTTGCCCACCAGCACGCGGCGCAACCTTGAACTGACGCAAACCCTGCGCGGTGAAGACGCGCCCACCTTGTTTTCGCTGCTCGACAGCTGCAGCACGGGCATGGGCAGCCGCCTGCTCAAGCACTGGCTGCTGTCCCCGCGCCGCGACCGCAGCCAGGCCCAGGCCAGGCTGGAGGCGCTGGCCACGCTGCGCGAGGGCTTGCACCAAGGCTTGCGGCAGCGGCTCAAAGGCAGCACCGACGTGGAGCGCGTGAGCGCCAGGCTGGCGCTGCGCCAGGTGCGTCCGCGCGAGTTGGTGACGCTGCGCCACAGCCTGGCCAAGGCCCAGGAACTGCGCCAATTGGTGGGTAGCTTGCCCCTGCTGCCACCCTTGCTGGAAGGCGTGCTGCAAGACCTGCAAGCCCCGCCTGGCTGCGCCGAGCTGCTGACCCGCACGCTGCTGGACGAGCCGGCCGCCTTGGTTCGCGATGGCGGCGTCATCCAAGACGGCTGCGACGCCGAGCTTGACGAGCTGCGCGGCATACAAACCAACTGCGATGCGTTTTTGCTGGACCTCGAAGCCCGCGAAAAAGCCCGCACCGGCATTGCCAACTTGCGCGTGCAGTTCAACCGCGTCCATGGCTTTTACATTGAGGTGAGCCAAGGCCAGGCCAGCAAAGTGCCTGAGGACTACCGCCGCCGCCAAACGCTTAAAAACGCCGAGCGCTTCATCACACCCGAGCTCAAGGCCTTTGAGGACAAAGCCTTGTCGGCCCAAGAGCGGGCGCTGGCCCGTGAAAAGTTTTTGTACGAGGGCCTGCTGGACGCGCTGCAAGCCCATGTGCCCGCGCTCATTCGTGTGGCCCGCGCCATGGCCACGCTCGATGCGCTGGCCGCCTTGGCCGAGCGCTCGCTCACGCTGAACTGGAGCGCCCCGGTGTTTGTGCGTGAGCCCTGCATTGAGATCACGCAAGGCCGCCACCCGGTGGTCCAAGCGCGGCTGGCCGAGCTGGGTTCGGGCGACTTTATTGCCAACGACTGCCACTTGAGCGGCAAAACGCGCATGCAAGTCATCACCGGCCCCAACATGGGCGGCAAGTCCACCTACATGCGGCAAGTCGCGCTGATTGTGCTGCTGGCCAGCATGGGCTCTTACGTGCCGGCTGCCGCCTGCCGCTTGGGGCCGATTGACGCCATTCACACGCGCATAGGCTCGGCCGACGACCTGGCCAATGCGCAGTCCACCTTCATGTTGGAGATGACCGAGGCCGCACAAATCTTGCACGCCGCCACCCCGCATTCGCTGGTGCTCATGGACGAGATTGGGCGGGGGACCTCCACCTTTGACGGGCTGGCCCTGGCCGGCGGCATTGCCGCGCACCTGCACCACAAGGTGCAGGCCTTCACGCTGTTTGCCACGCATTACTTTGAACTCACCGAATTTCCGGCCAAGCACCATGCGGCGGTGAACGTGCATGTGAGCGCGGTGGAATCGGGCGCCAACATTGTGTTCATGCACCACATCGAGCCAGGTCCTGCCAGCCGCAGCTACGGCATTGCCGTGGCCCGCTTGGCAGGGGTCCCCGGCGCGGTGGTGCAGCACGCCCGCCACGCGCTGCAAGCGTTGGAAGAGTCGCACAATCAGGCCCAAGCCCAAGTGGATTTGTTTGCCCCACCGCCTGTGGCCGCCACGCCCGAGTTGAGCGCGGTGGAGCAAGCCTTGGGCCGCATAGACCCCGACGCGCTCACCCCCCGTGAAGCGCTGGACCTGTTGTACCAACTCAAAAAAGTGGCCGCACCCCGGCCTGCTCCCCTATGACTTACTGTGTCGCCATCAAGCTCAACGCCGGGCTGGTGTTCCTCTCAGACTCGCGCACCAACGCGGGCTTGGACCATATCTCCACCTTTCGCAAAACCATTGTTTACGAGCGCCCGGGCGACCGCTTCATGGTGCTGCTGTCGGCGGGCAATTTGTCCATTTCGCAGTCCATCCGAGAGATTTTGCAGGTTGAAAAACTGCAAGACCCGGACAGCAACGAGCCACTGACGATTTGGAACGCCAAAAGCATGTTCGACGCCGCCCGCGTGCTGGGCTCGGCCGTGCGGCGCGTGCACGAGCGCGATGCCCAGGCGCTGCGGCTGTCGGACGTGGAGTTCAATGTCTCTATGCTGTTTGGCGGGCAAATCCAGGGCGAAGGCATGCGCCTGTTCCAGATGTACTCGGCCGGCAACTTTATAGAAGCGACCACCGAGACGCCTTACTTTCAGGTGGGCGAATCCAAGTACGGCAAACCGGTGCTGGACCGCGTGCTCACCCCAGAGACCCCGCTGGAAGAAGCGGCCAAATGCGCCCTGGTGTCCATGGACTCAACCATGAAGTCCAACCTCTCGGTGGGCTTTCCGCTGGACCTGGTGGTCTACGAATGCGACCAGCTGCACAGCGACAAGCTGGTCTGCATTGACCAAGACAACCCTTATTACCGCATGATGCACAACAACTGGGGGCAAAAGCTGCGCCAGGTGTTTGACAGCATTGAGGACCCGGTGTGGGACGACTCGCACACCGAGACCCCCTTGAAAATGCCCGCTGAGCGCCATGCCCAGATGCGCAAAATCCACAACCCCAACGAAAAGCTGATTTGACCGCCCCCTCCTCTCCTTTGCTGGTTTTTTCCCACGGCAACAGTTTTGGCGCCAGCACCTATGGCGTGATGCTCCAAGCCCTGCGCGCGCGCGGCTTTCAGATCGCCGCCATTGAAAAATTTGGGCACGATGCGCGCTACCCCGTGACCAGCAACTGGCCGCACCTGGTGCAGCAGCTGGCCGACTTTGCCGCCGAGCAGGCGCAAACAGCCGGCCAAGGCGTGTTTTTGGTGGGTCATTCTCTGGGCGGTTTTTTAAGCCTCATGTGCGCCGCCCGCCACCCCCAACTGGGTGGCCATGACGTGCGCGGCGTGGTCATGCTCGACTCGCCGCTCTTGGGCGGCTGGAAAGCCGCCGCCTTGAGCGTGGTCAAGCGGGCCAGGCTGGTGGGTTCGGTCTCGCCCGGGGCGGTCAGCCGCAAACGCAAGCAAGCCTGGCACAACGTGGAAGAGGTGCACGCGCACTTTGCCTCCAAGAAAATTTTCGCCAGCTGGGACCCCCGGGTGCTGCATGACTACGTGAACCACGGCACGCGCGAAGCCGGGAGCGAGGACGCCAAACATACGGGCCAGCGCGTGCTCAGCTTCGACCGCGACGTGGAAACCGCCATTTACAACGCCCTGCCGCACAACCTCGAAGCCCTGCTCGCACGCCACCCTTTAAGCTGCCCCGCCAGTTTCATAGGCGCCACGCACTCGCTGGAAATGCGGCAAGTCGGCCAAGCACTGACCCAACGCATCACCCAAGGCCGCATGATGACCCTGGACGGCAGCCACCTGTTCCCCATGGAAAAGCCCGAAACCGCCGCCGCCGCTATCGAGGCGAGCTTGCTCAACCTGATGAGCCTGGGGCGCTGAGCTGCGCCCGCAGACCAGCACCTGCAGGCAAAGGTGTTTTGACTTTGTAGGAGCTTGCCTGCAAGCGATTCGTGCCAGGCAACGGACATCTCCTCAGGCAACTATTCGCCGGCAGGCCGGCTCCTACAAAGAGAAGATGGCCTGCATTTGCAGGAGCTTGCCTGCAAGCGATTCGTGCCAGGTAACAGGCAACTCCTCTGGCTAATATTCGCCGGCAGGCCAGCTCCTACAAAGAGAAGACGGCCTGCATTTGTAGGAGCTTGCCTGCAAGCGATTCATGCCAGGTAAAGGACATCTCCTAAGGCGAATATTCGCGGGCAGGCCAGCTCCTACAAAGAGAAGACGGCCTGACTTTGCAGGAACTTGCCTGCAAGCAATTCGTGCCAGGTAACAGGCAACTCCTCTGGCGAATATTCGCCGGCAGGCCGGCTCCTACAAAGAGAAGACGGCGAGTCCTTGTAGGAGCTTGCCTGCAAGCGAATCGTGCCGGGCAGCGGGCATCACGACAAGCAAATCTTCCCCAACATGCCAGCCCCCACAAAAAACCCCGTCCAACTCAAGCCGCCCAGCTCACCCAGCCAAAGTGCGCAGTCACCAGCACCACCAAGCCAAACACAATTCGGTACCAGGCAAAAGGCTCAAAGCTGTGCGCCGCCACGTAGCGCAGCAGCCAGCGTATGCACAACCAAGCACTCAAAAATGCAAATAGCAGGCCCACCGCGAACATGGGCACGTCAGCCACAGACAGCAAGGCCCGGTCTTTATAGAGGCTGTAAGCACCCGCACCAATCAGCGTGGGAATGGCCAGGTAGAAAGAAAAATCGGTAGAGGCGCGCCGTGACAAGCCCAGCAACATGCCGCCAATGATGGTGGCGCCGCTGCGGCTGGTGCCAGGCACCATGGCCAGACACTGGACCAAGCCGATTTTGAGCGCATCCAGCGGGCTCATGTCGTCCACCGAGTCCACGCGTGCCAGTTCAGGCCGTTTTTCATGTCTGGCTTCGGCCCACAAAATAATGAAGCCGCCCACAATGAAACTGCTGGCCACCACCACGGGCGTGAACAAATGGGCCTTGATGGCTTTGCCCAGCAACAAGCCCATGACCACCGCAGGCACAAAGGCGATCAGCACATTGAGCGCAAAGCGTTGGGCCTGCCGCTCCGTGGGCAAAGCCAGCACGGTGGCACGCAGCTTTTGCCAATACACCAAGATGACGGCAAAGATGGCGCCCGTCTGTATGGCGAGGTCAAACACCTTGGCGCGCTCATCGTCAAAGCCCAGCAAGGCGCCGGCCAAAATGAGGTGGCCGGTGGAGGAAATAGGCAAAAACTCGGTCAGGCCCTCCACCACGCCCATGATGGCGGCTTTGATCAGCAGTGCAATGTCCACGCGGGCTTCCTGGCAAAAAGAACAATTATCAGCGAGTGCTTTGGCCGGATACACAAGCCCCTTGAGCACAAGCGAAAAGCCGTTGTTGACGCCGACTAAAATCTTTGGATGAGTTCAACGCCCACCTCCTTCCACAGCACGCCCCACGACACCGCCCCCAAAGCCAGCCACTTTCTGCGCCAGATCATCGACAAAGACTTGGCCGAAGGCACTTACGCCAGCCGCCGCTGGGCTGGCTCGCCAGGCGACGCCGCTCACCACGCGGCCGCGCCTTTGGACAGCGCCCGCATTCGCCTGCGCTTTCCGCCCGAGCCCAACGGCTACCTGCATGTGGGCCATGCCAAGAGCATTTGCCTGAACTTTGGCTTGGCGCGCGATTTGGGCGGCGTTTGCCACCTGCGTTTTGACGACACCAATCCCGAAAAAGAAGACCAGCTTTACGTGCGCGCCATCATGGACGCGGTGCAGTGGCTGGGCTTTTCTTGGGAGTCGGGCGGTGCGAGCCACCTCTACCAGGCCAGCGATTACTTTGACTTCATGTACCGCGCGGCCGAGTACTTGCTTGAACAAGGCCTGGCTTATGTGGACGAGCAGTCTGCCGAGGACATGCGCGCCCACCGGGGCGACTTTGGCAAGCCGGGCGTCAACAGCCCGTTCAGAGACCGCACCCCCGCCGAGAACCTGGCGCGCTTTCGCCAGATGCGCGGCGGCGAGTTGGACGATGGCGCGGCCGTGCTGCGGGCCAAAATTGACATGGCCTCGCCCAACATCAACCTGCGCGACCCGGCCATTTACCGCATTCGCCGCGCCACCCACCACCACACGGGCGATGTCTGGTGCATTTACCCCATGTACACCTTTGCGCACCCGATTGAGGACGCACTGGAGCAAATCACGCACAGCATTTGCACCCTGGAATTTGAAGACCAGCGCCCGTTTTACGACTGGCTGCTGCACCATTTGGTGCAAGGCGGGCTGATTGCCTCGCCCCCACCCCGGCAGTATGAATTTGCCCGCCTGAACCTGAGCTACGTGGTGACCAGCAAGCGCAAGCTGGCGCAATTGGTGAGCGAAGCCAAAGTCAGCGGCTGGGACGACCCGCGCATGCCCACCATCGTGGGCCTGCGCCGGCGCGGCTACACGCCCGAGGCGCTGCAGCTGTTTGCCGAGCGCATTGGCGTGAGCAAAAGCGACAGCTGGATAGACTACGCCAGCTTAGAAGGCTGCCTGCGCGAAGACCTGGAAAACAAAGCCCACCGCGGCATGGCCGTGCTGGCGCCGCTCAAGCTGGTGCTGAGCAACTGGGCCGAGGTGTTTGGCCAGGACAGCTACACCGAAGACTGCAGCCTGCCCGCCCTGCCCCACAGCCCCGAAGGTCAAGCACCGCCTGCAGCGCGGGTGTTCAAAATCGGCCGCGAAGTCTGGATTGAGCGCGAAGACTTTGAAGAAGTGCCGCCCAAGGGCTACAAGCGCCTCTTCCCGGGCAACCTGGTGCGGCTCAAAGGCGGCTACGTGATTGAGTGCACAGGCTGCGTGCGCGACGCCTCAGGCCAAGTCAGCGAAGTGCAAGCCAAGGTGATCCCCGGCACCAAAAGCGGCACACCAGGGGCCGACAGCGTCAAGGCCAAGGCCGCCATCACTTGGGTGGGCGCGGCCGACGGCGTTCAGGCCGAGGTGCGCCTGTATGACCGGCTGTTCAGCGAAGCGCACCCCGACGCGGGCGGGCGCGACTTCATGCAGTCACTCAACCCCGACAGCTTGTCGGTGGTGACCGCCTGGGTCGAGCCCTCCTTGGCCCAAGCCCTGCCCGACCAAAAGTTTCAGTTCGAACGCCACGGCTACTTTGTGGCCGACCGCGTGGACCATGCGGCTGGCAAGCCGGTGTTCAACCGGGCGGTGGGCCTGAAGGATTCTTGGGGCAAGTGAGCAAGCTCAGCCCCTTGCATTTGCAGCAGCTTGCCTGCAAGCGAATTGTGCCGGTCAACGTACATCACCTCAGGCAAGCATTCGCCAGCAGGCTGGCTCCTACAGGGGAATAAAGGCTTGTATTTGTAGGAGCTTTCCTGCAAGCGAATCGTGCCGGACCACAGCCATCACCTCAGGCAAGCATTCGCAAGCAGGCTGGCTCCTACAAGGGAGTACGCTGGCTGTTTGACTTTGTAGGAGTTTGCCTGCAAGCGAATTGTGCCGAACCACGGACATTGCCTCAGGCGACGATTCGCCAGCAGGCTGGCTCCTACAAAGGAACAACGGCTTGAATTTGTAGGAGCTTGCCTGCAAGCGAATCGTGCCGGACCACAGACATCACCTCCAGCAAGCATTCGCCAGCAGGCTGGCTCCTACAAGGGAATAAAGGCTTGTTTTTGTAGGAGCTTGCCTGCAAGCGAATCGTGCCGAACCACGGGCATTGCTTCAGGCGACGATTCGCCAGCAGGCTGGCTCCTACAGGGGAGCAAGGGCTTGTATGTGTAGGAGCTTGCCGGACCACGGGCATCACTTCAGACAGCCAGCGCAACGGGAGCCCCTGACCGCACCACCCGCCAAAACCGCCAGGCCAACACGCCAGCCAGCGCACTGGTGGCCGCAGATACCCAAAACACGCTGACCAAGCCCCATTGGCTGCTGAGCCAGCCGCCGGCCACCGCGCCTAAGAGGCCTGGCACGCCGTAGGCAATCACGGTGTAGAGCGCCTGCCCGCGCCCTCGCAATGGCCCGGGGAAATGCTGGGACAGCAGGGCAATGCACACCGTGTGGTGGGTGGCAAAGGTGATGGCGTGCAGGCACTGCGCCACCAACAGCACCCACCAGTGGTCGGCTGCGCCCGCCGTCATCAGCATGCGCAGCGCCATCAGAGCGGAGCACAGCATGAGCCAGCCGGGCATGCTAAGGCGGGGCAACCAGCGCGATTGGGTCATGAACCAAGCAATTTCCACCACCACTGACAGCGCCCAAAACACGCCAATCATGGTTTTGCTGTAGCCCAGGGCATCCAGGTACAGTGAGAAAAACACATAAATGCCAATGTGCGAGAGCACATGAAAGAACACCGATGCGAAAAACAGCTGCACCGGGCGCTGGCGCAGCACGGGCAGCACCTCCGGCCGCTCAGCCGACGGCGTGGAGGCTTCTTTGATGTTGGGCAGGCACCAGGCGCTCAGCGTCACGGCCAAGATGGTGGCCAGCGTCCAGGCCGGGAAATGCTGCATGCCGCGCTGCTCAAACCAGGCGCCCGCAGCCAGCACCGTGACCAAGAAACCGGCCGAGCCAAACACCCGCACGCGGCCATAGCGCCTGGCGTCAAACACGCCGCCCCGGCTGACCAGGTGCGCCATGGCGGCTTCGCTCATGGACATCATGCCGCTGGTGTGGGTGAACATGAGCAACAACACCACAAACAGCCAAACCACGCCGCCGTCATGCCACAAACCCAAAGAAGCCACCAGCGCGGCGGTGGCGCCGTAGCGCAATAGCTTGACGCGCTCGCCTGTGTGGTCGCTCAGCCAGCCCCAGCCGTAGGGGGCAAACAGGCGGGTGGCCGCTTGCAGCGACATCATCAGGCTGATGGTCACCAGGCTCAGCCCCATCTCCTTGAGCCACAGCGGAAGGTAGGGATTGAAAAACCCAATGTGGGCAAAGTAGCTGGCCGACAGCGCCGCAAACGGCACCAGCTGGCGGGCTGGGGTCATGCTGGGGCTGGCGCTCAACGCTGGGCCGCAATGCGCGGCATGGCTTGCACCACATCGCCGCACTGGGCGCGGTGCTGCAGCACATGCTCCATGACCACCAGGGCCAGCATGGCCTCGGCAATGGGCGTGGCGCGTATGCCCACGCAGGGGTCGTGGCGGCCCTTGGTGACCACCTCGGTGGGCTCGCCCGCGCGGTTGATGGACGGCCTGGCCGTGAGGATGGAACTGGTCGGCTTGATGGCGATGCCGACTTCCAGGTCCTGCCCGGTGCTGATCCCGCCCAGCACGCCACCGGCGTGGTTGGAGGCAAAGCCCTCGGGCGTGAGCGCGTCGCCGTGCACCGTGCCGCGCTGGGCCACGCTGGCAAAGCCTGAGCCTATTTCCACGCCCTTGACGGCGTTGATGCCCATCATGGCGTAAGCAATGTCGGCGTCCAGCTTGTCATAGAGCGGCTGACCCAGGCCCACGGGCATGCCGCTGGCCACCACACGCAGGCGCGCGCCGCAGGAGTCACCCGACTTGCGCAGCGCGTCCATGTAAGCTTCTAGCGCTGAGACATCGGCCACAGGCGCAAAAAACGGGTTGTGCGCCACATGCTCCCAAGACTCAAAGCCTATGGCCTGATCGCCAATGTGCGTCATGCAACCCTTGAACTGAATGCCGTGCTGGGCTCGCAGCCACTTTTTAGCCACGGCGCCTGCGGCCACCATGGGGGCGGTCATGCGCGCCGAGGAGCGGCCCCCGCCGCGCGGGTCGCGCAGACCGTACTTGTGGGCGTAGGTGTAGTCGGCATGCCCAGGGCGGAAGGTGTCTAGGATGTTGCCGTAGTCTTTGCTGCGTTGGTCGGTGTTGCGGATCAGCAAGGCAATGGGGGTGCCGGTGGTGAAGCCTTCGTACACGCCCGACAGGATTTCGACCACATCGGCCTCGTTGCGCTGCGTCACGTGCCGGCTGGTGCCGGGGCGGCGTCGGTCCAAGTCATGCTGCATGTCGGCCTCGCTCAGCGCCAAGCCAGGCGGGCAGCCGTCAATCACGCAGCCAATGGCTGGGCCGTGGGATTCACCAAAGTTGGTGACTGCAAAAAGGTGTCCGAAGGTGTTGCCGCTCATGACCTGATTATCCCAGAGCGGCTGAGCGGTCAGCCGAGCTCAGCTCAGCTCAGCTCAGTTCAGCTCAGCTCAGCTCAGTTCAGCTCAGCTCAGTTCAGCTCAGCTCAGCTCAGCTCAACTCAGCTGGGCTTGGCCACCGCCTCGTCCTTGTCCCCGTCCGAGTCAGGCCAGTCGCGAATGTAGGCCTTGAGCATCTGGTTTTCAAAGTTCTGGCTGTCGACCACGGCCTTGGCCACGTCGTACAAGCTGATCACGCCCATCAGCGTGCTCTGGTCCAGCACAGGCATGTAGCGGGCGTGGCGCTCGAGCATCATGCGGCGCACCTCGTCAAGCTCGGTGTCCATGGTGCAGGTCAGGGGGTGGTCGTCCATGGCGCTGCTGATCGGGGTTTGGCCCAAGGACCCGCCGTTTTTAACAAGGCACACAATCATCTCGCGAAAGGTCAGCATGCCCACCAACTCGCCTTGAGACATGACCACCAAAGAGCCAATGTCTTTGTCAGACATGATCTCAGCCGCCTTGGCCAGCGGCTCGTCGGGCTGCATGGTGAACAAAGTTCCGCCTTTGACACGCAAAATATCTGACACTTTCATTGCCGCTTCTCCTTGAATGGTGGGACTCATCTGGACTGCCAGGGTCCAAGGTCCTGTTTTGTGCGTGTTTCCCCGCTGCGGGATAGTTCCTGTTTGCATCAATATAGCCCACAAACCCACCAGCGAACAGCAATGCTTGCTGGGGTCCCGCCGCTCAAGCGTGCAATTTTGCAATTGCCAGCCCATTCACCATCTTTGACATTGACCCAACACCATGCCCGGCCATTCCGACCCCGGTTTTGACACCCTGGCGCTCCACGCCGGGGCCGCCCCCGACCCCAGCACGGGCGCCCGCGCCGTGCCCATTCACCTGAGCACCTCCTTTGTGTTCGAGTCCAGCGAGCAGGCCGCCAGCCTCTTTAACCTGGAGCGTGCCGGCCATGTGTACTCGCGCATCAGCAATCCCACCAACGCGGTGTTGGAGCAACGCGTGGCCGCGCTCGAAGGCGGCATAGGCGCCATTGCCACGGCCAGCGGCCAGGCAGCGCTCCACCTGACAATTGCCACGCTCATGGGCGCGGGCGCGCACATCGTGGCCAGCACCGCGCTCTACGGCGGCTCACACAACCTTTTGCACTACACGCTGCGCCGCTTTGGCATTGAAACCACTTTTGTGCCCCCTGGTGACCTGGGCGCCTGGCGCGCGGCCGTGCGGCCCGAGACGCGCTTGTTGTTCGGCGAGACCGTGGGCAACCCAGGCATGGACGTGCTGGACATCAGTGCCGTGAGCGAGATCGCCCACCAAGCAGGTGTGCCGCTCTTGGTGGACGCCACCCTCAGCTCGCCCTGGCTGATCAAGCCGCTGGACTGGGGGGCCGACCTGATCGTGCATTCGGCCACCAAGTTTCTGTCGGGGCACGGCACGGTGATTGGCGGCGTGGTCGTCGATGGTGGGCGCTTTGACTGGGAGCGCTCGGGGCGCTTTCCGGAGCTGAGCCAGCCCTACGCGGGCTTTCACAACATGGTGTTCACCGAAGAAAGCACGGTGGGCGCCTTTTTGCTGCGCGCCCGCCGCGAGGGTCTGCGCGACTTTGGCGCGTGCATGAGCCCGCACACGGCTTGGTTGATTTTGCAGGGCATAGAAACCTTGCCGCTGCGCATGGCCAGGCACATGAGCAACACCGAGCAAGTGGTCCGGTTCCTGGCCAGCCACCCCCTGGTCAGCCGCGTTGGCCACCCCCTGTTGGAGGACCATCCCAGCCATGCGCTGGCCCAACGCCTGCTGCCGCGTGGCGCGGGCTCGGTGTTCAGCTTTGACCTCCGAGGCAGCCGCGCCCAGGGGGCGGCCTTTGTCGATGCGCTCAAGGTCTTCAGTCACCTGGCCAACGTGGGCGACTGCCGCAGCCTGGTGATCCACCCGGCCAGCACCACGCATTTCCGCATGAGCGACGAGGACCTGGCCCAGGCCGGCATCGCCCAGGGCAGCATCCGCCTGTCCATAGGCCTGGAAGACCCCGCCGATTTGATAGACGATCTCAAACGCGCCCTCAAAGCGGCCGAGAAAGCCGGGGCTTGAGACCATGGAACTCCTCGTCAACGGCGCCCGCACCTACGCCTACACCGGCGGCAAAGCCCACACCCCGGGCCAGCCCACGGTGGTGTTCATTCACGGCGTGCTGCACGACCACAGCGTGTGGATTTTGCAAAGCCGCTTTTTGGCCCACCACGGCTGGAACGTGCTGGCCATAGACCTGCCCGGCCATGCCCGCAGCGCCGGCCAAGCGCCTGCCAGCGTGGAAGAAGCGGCCGACTTTGTGGCCGCCCTGCTCGATGCAGCAGGTATAGAGCGTGCCGCTTTGGTGGGCCACAGTTGGGGCTCGCTCATTGCGATGGAGGCCGCGGCCCGCCTGCAGGGCCGCATCACGCATGCGGCGCTGGTGGGCTGCGCCTTTCCCATGCGCGTGTCTGCCGCCTTGCTGGAGGCGGCCCAGCATGAGCCGGCCAAGGCCATTGCGCTGATCAACCAGTTTTCTCGCAGCACCTTGGCGCCGCCACCATCCGCCCTGGGGCCAGGCACCTGGGTGGACGGGCTGAGCACCGCGCTCAACCACCGCGTGCTGGCCAGCAACCCAGAGGCCAATGTGCTGCACCGGGGGTTTGTGGCCTGCGACCGCTATACGCGGGGGCTGGATGCGGTGGCCGAAGTGAGCGCCAAGCTGCTCTTTGTGCTGGGCGAGCAAGACCAAATGACCCCCGCCAAAGCCGCACAGCCGCTGATTCAGAAGGCGCGTGAGATTGGCAAATCGGTGGAGGTGGTCATGGTGACTGTGGGGCACCACCAAATGAACGAGGCGCCAGATGCCACGCTGAAGGCGCTGCGGGAGTTTCTCAGGGACTGAGCACATGGCTTGCACCGGGCACACGCTGGCTGGCACAGAGCCCACCGATGCAAGCCTGGGAGTTCCAAAAGCAAAGTACCCACTCAGCGGCCAAACCTCAGCTCAATCAGTGGGATTTATCTTTGCTGGCAGGCAAATGCTTCGCCAAATCCATGCGCTCATGCAGTAATCGAAGAACGTCTATGGTTTGCTCATGTGCAGCCTTGAAGACCACCAAATGGCGGCCTTTTCTGCCTGACCTCGACACAGGCAAGACGCAAATACCAGGCCCGATGTCGTTTCGCTCTCTGGCACCCAAAAAAGCAGGGCCGTCGCACAATGCTTCTATAACCAGCATGACGGTGTCGAGGTACTCGTCTGCCTGGCTAGACCCAAAATTTCCTACGGTCCACAAGGCGATCTCCTGCAGGTCAAGTTCAACCTGATCGGCCAGTCGGATCTGCCAGACTTGGCTCATGGCACCGCGATCACCTTGCTCGTGACCGACAACAAGTGCGCGCGCAATGAAGATTTGGAGTCAAACGACTTAAGGCGCCCTGCCTCAATGTCTGCCAAGCCTAATTGCGCAGCCGCCCGAAGTGCTTGCAGTCGGTAGGCATCTTCGGCCTCGCGCTGCTCTACCAGGCGAAGTCCCTCTCTAAGAACTTCGCTGGCATTTTGGTAGCGGCCAGAGCTGACAAGCTGTTCGACCAACGAAGCTTGATGGTCGGTGAGAACGACATTACGGGTTGGCATATGGACCTCAAGGCTTCCAAGACGTTGGCATAGTATGCCAAAAATCCTCTGCCATTTGGTTTTTTTGGAGACTGTAGAGCCTCGCTGGTGCTGAAACTGTGGGGGCCAATGGTTAATCTGGCACGCTCAAAGGCAGTTCTTAAAAACAAAGTCTTTGCCACTAAAAGACGCGGCAGCAACCCAAAAATCAGCCGCAAGCCAAGACTCAGCCATCAAGGCCGTGGGGTTCGTGCAACTCTAGGCTCAAAGAACAGCCGACAGCGGCGTGCGGTGCCACGCCGCCGCCAGCCGCACCTTGGCGGTGGCCTCGCTGGGATTGAGCAGCAGCCGGTCGGCCAATGGCTCGAGCATGGTGAGCTCGGGCTCGGCCAGCAGCACAAACACGGGCTCTACGTCGGCGTCTTGCGTGGCCAACTGGCCGACCCAGCGCAGCTGCACCAACTCATCGAGCACGCGTTCAATTTGCAGGTGGTCAGTGCGCAGCCGCTCAGACAAGGCCAGCGCCAGCAGGCCGCGCTCGGGGCTGCTGCGGGCTTGGCTGAGCAGGCGCAGCGTGTCCAGGGCCAGCTCAAAGCCAAAGCCTGGCCCGGTACCGCGCCGCCCCACCCCCAGCAGCAAACTGGGCAAGTAGGCCGCGATGACCGCGCCAAACAGCACAATGAGCCAGGCCATGTAAATCCACACCAACAAAATCGGCACGGTGGCAAAAGCGCCGTAGACCACCGAATAGGTGGGCACAGACTGCAAATACAGGCCCAACAGTTTTTTGGCCACCGCCATGCCCACGGCCACAAACATACCGCCCGCCCAGGCGTGGCTCCACTTCACATAGGTGTTGGGCATGAAGTGATAAAGCGCGGCCATGGCCCCAGACAACGCCAAAAACTCCAGGGTGTCAATGATGAACTGCACCACCGTCGTCGGCGCCACATCGACGCCGCGAACCAGGGGCAACACATAGGATGTGACGGCCAGACTGCTGGCCAAGAGCAAAGGCCCCAGCGTGACCGCCGTCCAATAGATAAGCAGGCGCTGGGCCAGCGGGCGGGGCTGGCGCACGCGCCAAATGGCGTTGAGCGTGCGGTCAATCGTCAGCACCAAGGCCACGGCCGTGACCACCAGCACGGCCAAGCCCACAAAGCCCAAGCGACTGGCCTGGCGCGTGAACTGGGTCAGGTAACCCAGCACCTGGCGCGCAATGTTCTCAGGAATCAGGCTCTCGACCAGCCAGACCTGCAGCAGGCCCTGGAGCTTGGAAAACATGGGAAAGGCGGTGAACACCGCCAGTGCCACCGTGAAAAAAGGCACTAAGGCAATGGAGGTGGTGAAGGTCAGGCTGCTGGCGGCCAGGCCCATGCGGTCTTCACGAAAGCGTTGACGCAGCATCAGGGCCGTGTCGTGCCAAGGAAAACGCCTGAGTTTGTGCAACAAGTCCTCGGGCCAGGGCTGAAATGTCATGGCCGGTATCATGCCATTCCCATACTGCGCACCCTTGGTCCGACCTCACCCCACTGGCCGCCACTTAGCGCCTCTTCGAGCCCCTTCGCGACTCTTCCGACACCCATGAGCCCACACGCCGCACCACACTCTCAGCTTGCCATGACCCGCTGGATGGCCCTGGCCAGCTTGACTGGCTTGATCGTTCTCGGCCTGGCGTGGGAGATGTGGCTGGCGCCCATTCGGCCCGGCGGCTCGCTGCTGGCGCTCAAGGTGCTGCCACTGGTGGTGCCCTTGGCGGGGTTTTTGAAAAACAAGCTCTACACCTACCGCTGGGTCAGCCTGATGGTGTGGCTTTACTTTATGGAAGGCGCGGTGCGCGCCTGGAGCGACAAACCACCGAGCAACATCTTGGCCTTCATTGAGGTGGTGCTTTGTTTGGTGCTGTTCACCGCCTGCGCCCTGCATGTGCGCATTCGCTTGAAAGCGGCGAAAGCCCTCGCCACTATTCCGTCCAGCACCTCTGCCTGAAGCCCCTATGCCCCACACCGCTTTGCTCGGCGAGCTGGCCGCCATTTGCGGCCAGGCCCATGTGCTCCACGAGGGCGACCTCAGCGCCTGGGAGGCCGATTGGCGCAAGCGCGCGCGCGGCCGGGCGCTCGCCGTGGTGCGCCCGGCCAGCACCGAGCAAGTGGCGCTGGTGGTGCAAGCTTGCGCCAGAACCGGCGTGAGCCTGGTGCCCCAAGGCGGCAACACCGGCCTGGTGGTGGGCTCCATCCCCGACGACAGCGGCCAGCAAATCGTGCTCAGCCTGCAGCGCATGACTCGCGTGCGCGCTTTGGACCACGCCAACCTCACGGTCACGGTGGAGTCCGGCTGCATATTGCAAACCCTGCAAGAGCATGCCCGCAAGCACGGATTTTTATTCCCCCTCAGCCTGGCCGCCGAGGGCAGCTGCACCCTGGGCGGCAACCTGGCCACCAACGCCGGCGGCACCCAGGTTTTGCGCTACGGCAATGCCCGCGAGCTGTGCCTGGGCCTGGAGGTGGTGACCGCCCAGGGCGAGGTCTGGGAGGGCTTGTCTGGCCTGCGCAAAGACAACACAGGCTACGACCTGCGCGACCTTTTTATAGGCAGCGAAGGCACGCTGGGCGTCATCACCGCGGCCACGCTCAAACTCCACCCCCTGCCCGCCTCGCGCCTGACCGCCTGGGCGGCGGTGCCCGGCATGGCCGAGGCGGTGGCCCTGCTGGGCCTGGCCCAGCGTGAGCTCAGTTCCAGCCTGACCGGCTTTGAGGCCATGTCGCAATTTGCCCTCAGCCTGGTGGCCAAGCATTTCCCACAACAGCGCGTGCCCTTTTTTGAGAGCACGCCCTGGTGTGTGCTGCTGGAAAACTCCGACCACGAATCGGCCGAGCACGCCCGCGCCATGTTCGAGTGCTTGCTGGAAAAAGCTTTGGAACAAGGCCTGGTGAGCGACGCGGTGGTGGCAGAAAACATCGCTCAAGCCCAGCAGCTGTGGCACATCAGAGAAAGCATTCCGCTGGCCCAAGCCCAAGAGGGGTTGAACATCAAGCACGACATCTCGGTGCCCATCTCGCTGATCCCGGCGTTTGTGCAGCAAACCGACGAGCTGCTGGCCCGCGAGATACCCGGCGTGCGCCTGGTCAACTTTGGCCACCTGGGCGACGGCAACCTGCACTACAACGTGCAAGCACCTGAAGGCTGCGACGCCAAAGAGTTTTTGCGCACCCAAGAAAGCCGAATCAATGCGCTGGTCTACGAGTCCGTGCGCAGTTTCAAGGGCTCTATTTCAGCCGAGCACGGCGTGGGCAGCCTCAAAGTGGACGAGCTCACCCACCACAAGTCCCCCGTGGCCCTGGGCATGATGCGCGCCATCAAGCAAGCGCTGGACCCTAAAAACCTCATGAATCCGGGGCGGGTGCTGTCGGCGCAGGCTGAGCAGCCCTGATTGGCCGCTGAGCCTGCTCTTTGTCGTCCATTGGCCCAGCCATCATCGCCAGGCCCATCCCTGAGGCCCAAGACGATGGACGTGCGCCGCCTACAATTTACAACCTTTTTGACCTCCCCCGCCCCATGCCCAGTTCCTCCCAGTACGAAGACTTGATGCGCCATGTCCACACCCACGGGGTGTTCAAGGCCGACCGCACGGGCACGGGCACCAAGAGCGTGTTTGGCCACCAAATGCGCTTTGACCTGCGCCAGGGTTTTCCGCTGGTGACCACCAAAAAGGTTCACCTCAAGTCCATCATTGTGGAATTGCTGTGGTTTTTGCAAGGCTCCAGCGACAACCACTGGCTGCGCGAGCGGGGCGTGACGATTTGGGACGAGTGGGCCCGCGAAGACGGCGATTTGGGCCCGGTCTACGGCGTGCAATGGCGCAGCTGGCCCACGCCAGACGGCGGCCACATTGACCAAATAGCCGAGGTCATTCGCACGCTCAAGTCCAACCCAGACTCGCGGCGCATCATCGTGAGTGCCTGGAACGTGGCTGATTTGTCCAAAATGGCGCTCATGCCCTGTCATGCTTTTTTCCAGTTTTACGTGGCGCCCGGGCAAGACGGCGCGCCTGGCCGACTGAGCTGCCAGCTCTACCAACGCAGCGCCGACATCTTCTTGGGCGTGCCCTTCAACATCGCCAGCTACGCCCTGCTCACCCACATGGTGGCCCAGCAGTGCGACCTGGAGGTGGGCGACTTCATTTGGACAGGTGGCGACTGCCACATTTACGCCAACCACCAAGAACAAGTGGCACTGCAGCTCTCGCGGGAGCCCCTGCCCTACCCGCAGCTGCACATCAAGCGCCGCCCAGCGAGCCTATTTGACTACGCCTTCGAAGACTTTGAATTTGTGGGCTACGAGCACCACCCGGCCATCAAAGCGCCGGTGGCGGTTTGACGCCTGGCCACCATCCGATGCCGCGCATCAACCTGATTTACGCCCGCGCCTCCAACGGCGTGATTGGCAAATACAACGCCATGCCCTGGCACTTGCCTGAAGACCTGGCGCACTTTCGCCAGCTCACCCAAGGCTGGCCGGTGGTCATGGGCCGAAAAACCTGGGACTCCTTGCCCCCCCGTTTCAGGCCCCTGCCCGGCAGGCGCAACGTGGTGCTCACGCGCCAAGCCGACTGGGCCCAAGCCGGTGCCGAGCGCGCGCCTGACCTGGCCCAGGCGCTGGCCCTGTGCGGCGATGCCGAGGAAATTTGGGTCATGGGCGGCGCGCAAATCTACGCACAGGCCGAGCCCCTGGCACAGCGCATTGAAGTCACCGAGATAGACCGCGCCTATGAGGGTGACGCCTTGGCCCCCGAGTTGGGCCCAGGCTGGCGGGAAACAGCACGCCAGCCCGGCGTGTCGGCCCAAGGCCTGCCTTACAGCTTTGTGACCCTGCAGCGCCAGTGAGGGCCAGGACAGCACTTTGAGCCCGGAAAAAGAGCCCACTGAGGCGAACCGCTAGGGGCAAAGCCCACTCAAACGTTAAATCACGCCAAGCCAGCCACGCACCCGTAAAGACTGTCTTATGGCCGTCATCCGGCTCCGTACAATCGCCCCACCTCAGAGTTAGCCGCCCCTCATGACCTCCTTCATTGTCCGTCCGCCCTGGGCAGCCCAAGCTGCATGGGTGGGGGCGCGGCTGGACGCGGCGGCCTCTTTGCCATCGCTTGGGAACTGGGCGCAAGCCCAAGACATTCCCCAGGCCAAAGAACTCATCTTGGCAGTCCCTGCGCCCTTGCTGTCTTGGCACCGCGTGAGCTTGCCCAAGCTGGCGGCCAACCGCTGGCGCGCCGCGCTGGACAGCTTGCTGGAAGACCGCCTGCTGGCCGATCCAGCGCAGGTCCACCTGGCCATGGCGCCTACCGCCCAGGCAGGGCAAGCGCTGCTGGTGGCCGCCTGCGACAAAGCCTGGCTGACCCAGGCCCTGCAGGCGCTGGAGAAAGCGGGCCACCGGGTGGCCCGCATCGTCCCTGAATTTGAGCCCGGCCCTGAACGCCTGCACCTGCAAGGTCAACCCGACCAAGGCTGGCTGGTGCACTGCTCGCCCACGCAAGTGCAGTGTCTGCCCTTGTCCCAGCCCGCCCAGGCCAGCTTGCAGGTGTGGCGCTCGCTGATGCCGCGAGAAGTGAGCCTGAGCACCGAGCCCGCATTGGCCGTGACGGCGCGCGCCCTGAGCGAGCGTGACGTGCCTCTGATGCCGGCCAGTCAAGTGCTGCAAGAAGCGGCCAATTCGGCCTGGAACCTGGCGCAATTCGACCTGGCTTCCCGCAGCAGCTGGCACCAGCGGCTGGGCCGCCGTGCCAGCCACTGGCTCCATGATGCGGCCTGGCGCCCTGCCCGCTTAGGCTTGGCCGCCTTGCTGGCGCTGCAAGTGCTCGGCCTGCAGCTGTGGGCCTGGCAAGAAAAACGCGACCTGGCCCAACGTGAGCAAGCCGTGGCCGATGTGCTGACCAGCACCTTCACCCAGGTCAAGCTGGTCATAGACCCGGCGCTGCAAATGGAGCGTGAAACTGCTTTGCTGGCCCAAAGCCGCGGCCAGGCCAGCTCAGCCGACCTCACCCGCATGCTGGCGGCCCTGGCCAGTGTGGCGGGCACCGTGCCCAAAAGCCTGGACTACAAACCCGGCGAGCTCAGCCTGTCTGGCTGGCAGCCCCCCAACGGTACAAGCTGGAAGGACAGCCTCAGCCGACAAGGCTTTCGGCTTGATGCGGCGGGCGAGCGCTGGGTGATGCGGCCCGCCACCGAAGGCGCTGCAAGATGAGCCAAGCGCTTTGGGTCAACACCGTGCGCGAGCGCTGGACCGGCCTGCAAGCGCGCGAGCGCATGGGCCTGAGCATCGCTTTGGTGGTGCTGGCGCTTTTTCTGGTGTGGAGCCAGCTGCTGGCACCGGCCTGGCGCCTGTGGCGCGAAGCGCCTGCCCAACACCTGCGCCTGGACGCCCAGATGCAGCGCATGCTGGACTTGCGCGCCCAGGCTGAAGCCCTGAAAAACCAAAGCATCAAAGCACCCGAGCAATGGCGCGAAGGCCTGACGGCCGCCACCCGCAGCTTGGGCGCCAGCGAGCTGGTGTGGTCGGGCAACACCGCCAACGTGCGCCTCAAAGAATGCTCACCCCAAGCGCTGGCACGCTGGCTGAGCGATTTGGGGCCGATGTGGCAGCTCCAGCTGAGCCAAGCCAGCTTGAAACTGGCCGAAGATGGCCTTTGGCAAGGCAAGCTCACAGTGATCAAGCCATGAGCCGTTCGCTTCGCACACCCGCCTTGGCCCGACGCGCCGCACCTGCAGCCCGCCAGGCTTCTGGGTGGGCGCTGGCCACCACGGGCGCATTGCTGGGTTTGTTGCTGGGGCTGGTCTGGTTTGCTCCAGCGCGCTGGCTGGCAGCAGCGGTGGCGCACAGCCAAGTGGTGCAACTTGAATCTCCACGCGGCACCCTGTGGCGCGGCTCGGCCCGGCTGTGGCTGGTGGGCGGCGCAGGCAGCACTGACCGTGCCGTGTTGGCCCAGCGTCTGAATTGGCAGCTTGAACCCAGCTGGCGCGGCATCAGTTTGGTGCTGCAGGCCGACTGCTGCACGCCCCAGCCCCTGCGCTTGACGCTGGGCTGGACAGTCGGCGGCCCCAGCCTGAAGCTGGACGACGCCAGCTCGCGCTGGCCCGCAGAGGTGCTGACCGGCTTGGGCACGCCCTGGAACACCTTGCAGCCTGCGGGCCGCATGGTGTTGCAAACCCAGGGCTTGGCCTTGAGCTGGCGCGGCCAGCGCATGCAACTGTCAGGCTCGGCCGCCTTGGAACTGCAAGACCTGAGCTCGGCCCTGTCGACCCTGCAGCCCATGGGCAGCTACCAATTAAAGCTGGCTGGTGGCGAGCAACCCGCGCTCAGCCTGAGCACATTGCGCGGTGACCTGCTGCTCAGCGGCCAGGGCCAATGGCGGCCGCAGGGCCTGCAGTTTCGGGGCGAGGCCCGCGCCGCGCCTGGCCGTGAAGACGCCTTGGCCAATTTTCTCAATATTGTTGGCAAGCGCGATGGCGCACGCACCCTCATCTCTTTGGGCTAAGTCATGAACCGATTCCATTTGCTGCCCATGGTGGCTTTTTTGATGTTGGCCACCGGCGCCACCTGGGCGCAAACCAGCCCCTCAGCGGCCAAGAACCCGGCCAAAGCCGCCACCAAACCAAGACCCGCCGCCGAACGCCCCAGCGACCTGGTGACCCTGAGCTTTAACAACGCCGAGATCAGCGAAGTGGCCCGGGCCATGGCCATGATCACCAACCGCAGCGTGGTCGTGGACCCCCGCGTCAAGGGCACGGTCAGCCTGAACACCGACCAGCCCGTGAGCAAACTCAGCGCCTACAACCAGTTTTTGGGCGCGCTGCGCCTGCAAGGCTTTGCGGTGGTGGAGACGGCGGGGCTTTACAAAGTGGTGCCCGAAGCCGAAGCCAAGCTCCAAGGTGGGGCCGTCAGTGACAGCCTGCCCAGTGGGCCGGGCAACCAGATAGCCACGCAAATTTTCAGGCTCAACCACGAAACCGCCAACAACCTGGTGCCCGTGCTCAGGCCGCTGATCAGCCCCAACAACACCATCAACGTCAACCCCGGCAACAACTCGCTGGTGGTCACCGACTACAGCGACAACTTGCAGCGGGTGGGTCGCATCATTGCCGTGCTCGACGTGCCCAACGCCAGCGACCTCGACATCATCGTGCTCCAGCACGCCATTGCCACCGACGTGGTGCCGCTGCTCAACCGCTTGTTGGAGTCGCAAGCCTCGGCGCCGGCCGCCGGCCAAGGCCAGACCGACACCGGCTTTCGCACCGTGCTGCTGGCCGAGCCCCGGGCCAACGCCGTGATCGTGCGGGCCGCCAACCCCGCGCGCGCCGCCCTGGCGCGCAGCCTGGTGCAGCGCCTGGACCAGCCCGGCACCAACGCCCAACCACAGGGCAACATCAATGTGGTGAACCTGCGCAATGCCGACGCCACCAAGTTGGCCGCTACTTTGCGCGCGGCCATCTCCGCAGGCGAGGGCCGCAGTGGCGGTGGCAGCACCGGGCTGACCAGCCCGCCAGCGGCCAACACAGGCGCGGCCAGCGCCCAAGCCAGCAACCAACCCTCCACGGGCGGGCAAATTCAAGCCGATGTGGCCACCAACTCGCTCATCATCACCGCGCCCGAGCCGCAATACCGCCAATTGCGTGCCGTCATCGACCTGCTGGACGCCAGGCGCGCCCAGGTCTTTGTGGAAAGCCTGATCGTGGAGGTGAATGCCGAAAAAGCCGCCGAATTTGGCGCGCAGTGGCAAGGCCTGCTGGGCGGCAAGGGCGACGGCGTGATTGGCGCGGCCGGCACCAACTTCAACACCGGTGGGGCCAGCAACAACATCATCAACTTGGCGCGTGGCGCAGGCAGCGTGGTGCCGGGGGTGGGCCTGAACTTTGGCCTGTTCAACCGCACCAACGGGGTCTACAACCTGGGCTTTTTGGCGCGCTTTTTGCAAACCTCTGGCGACGCCAATGTGCTGTCCACGCCCAACTTGCTGACGCTGGACAACGAAGAGGCCAAGATCGTGATTGGCCAGAACGTGCCCTTTGTCACCGGCCAGTACTCCAACAGCAACTCCGGCACGGGCACGGTCAACCCCTTTCAAACCATTGAGCGCCGTGACGTGGGCTTGACCCTGCGCGTCAAGCCGCAAATCAATGAAAACGGCACGGTCAAGCTGCAGATTTTTCAAGAGGTCTCCAACGTCGACAAGTCCACCTCCGGCAACGCCAGTGGCGTGACCACCAACAAGCGCTCGATTGAATCGAGCGTGCTGGTCGAAGACGGCGCCATCGTGGTGCTGGGCGGCCTGCTGCAAGACGAGTACGCAGGCAACCAAGACAAAATCCCTGGCCTGGGCGATATGCCCTTTTTTGGCAACCTTTTCAAAAGCGAAGCCAGGACCCGCAAAAAGTCCAACCTCATGGTGTTTCTCAGGCCCGTGATCGTGCGTGACACACAGGCCAGCAACACCTTGTCCATGGACCGCTACGACATGATGCGTGGCTTGCAAGACCAATCTCAGCCCGAAGCCAGCCAAAAACTGCCCATCAATGACGTGCCGCAAATGCCTTCAGCGGCACCCGGCTCCCAGCCCGCAGGTCAAAACCTCAGGCCATTGATCATGGCGCCCATGCTCAAGCCTGCGCCAGCCCTGAGCACCCCGCCAGCGCCGCGTTAAAGCCATGCGCCACCTGCTGCCCTACGCCTTTGCCCGCAGCCACCAGCTCTTGCTGGCCGAGGACGCGGGTCGATTGACCTTGTGGCTGAGCGAAGGCTCTGACCGCCAAGCCCTGGGCGAGTTGCTGCGCGTGCACGCCAGCGCCCAGGCGCTGCAACTGCAGACCCTGCCCACGCCCGAGCTGGTGCAGCGCATCAGCGCCGCTTATGCGCAAGGCGAGTCCAGCGCGGCGGCGGTGGTCAGCGAGCTGCAGTCCGATGTGGACCTCTCGCGCATGATGCAAGAGCTGCCCGCCGTAGAAGACCTGCTGGAGACCGCCGACGACGCGCCCATCATCCGCATGCTCAACGCCTTGCTCACGCAGGCCGCGCGCGACGGGGCGAGCGACATTCACATCGAGCCCTTTGAGCGCCACTCCAGCGTGCGCTTTCGGGTGGACGGCACGCTGCGCGAGGTGGTGCAACCCCACCGCGCGCTGCACGCCGCGCTGATTTCGCGCCTAAAAATCATGGCCGAGCTCGACATTTCTGAAAAGCGCCTGCCGCAAGACGGCCGCATCTCGCTGCGCATAGGCACGCGCGCCGTTGATGTGCGCGTGTCAACGCTGCCCAGCGCCCACGGCGAGCGCGCCGTGCTGCGCCTGCTGGACAAAAGCGGCGCCCGACTCACGCTGGAAGACGTGGGCATGCAAGGCCCCACGCTGGAGCGCTTTGCCAGCCTCATCAATCAGCCCCACGGGCTGATTTTGGTGACCGGCCCCACCGGCTCTGGCAAAACCACCACCTTGTACGCTGCGCTGGGCCGGCTGGACACCGCGCACAGCAACATCATGACGGTGGAAGACCCCATTGAATACGAGCTGCCCGGCGTAGGGCAAACCCAGGTCAACAGCCGCATTGACCTGGACTTTGCCAAAGCCCTGCGCGCCATCTTGCGGCAAGACCCAGACATCATTTTGATTGGCGAAATCCGCGACTTTGAAACCGCGCAAATCGCCATCCAAGCCTCGCTCACCGGCCACCTGGTGCTGGCCACGCTGCACACCAACGACGCGGCCAGCGCCGTCACGCGGCTGACCGACATGGGCATAGAGCCCTTTTTGCTCAGCTCCTCGCTGCTCGGCGTGCTGGCCCAGCGCCTGGTGCGCAAGCGCTGCACGCACTGCCAGGGCCAGGGCTGCGCGCACTGCGCCCAATCGGGTTACAGCGGCCGCACAGGCGTGTTTGAAATGCTCACGGCCAATGAAGACCTGCGCCGCCTGGTGCACGAGCGCGCCTCCGAGGCGGCGCTGCGCGAGTCAGCCTTGGCCGGCGGCATGCAGCTCATGCGCGACGACGGCCGCCGCCTGGTGACCGCCGGCATCACCTCCGAAGAAGAGCTGCTGCGCGTGACGCGAGACTAAATAGAGCCATGCCCGCCTACTCCTACGAGGCCGTAGACACCGAAGGCCGCCCCAGCCGGGGCATGGTCGAGGCCGACACCGCCCGCAGTGCCCGCAGCCAACTGCGCAGCCGAGGCTTGGTGGCCCTGAGCGTGCAGGTTGTTGAAAGCGGCTCGTCCAGCCAGCCCAAGCCCGGCCTGCTGCAGCGCCAGTTGTGGACGCCGCGCGCCTTCAACGCCTTGAAGCTCGCCATCCACACCCGCCAACTCGCCGGCCTGGTGCGCGCCGGTCTGCCGCTAGAGCGCGCCCTCACCGTGCTGGCCGAGGAGGCCGAAGACGAGCGCCAACAGGCCGTGCTCTCGGCCCTGCGCGCCGAGGTCAACGCGGGCGCCAGCTATGGCAAATCCCTGGCCCAGTTTCCCGCCGAATTTGACGCCACCTACCGCGCCGTGATTGCCGCCGGCGAGCAAGGCGGCGCCTTGGGCGAGGTGCTCGAACGCCTGGCGCAAGACCTGGAAGACGCCCTGGCCTTGCGCAGCAAGTTGGTTGGCGCCGCACTCTACCCCGGCATCGTCAGCCTGATTGCGCTGGCCATCGTGGTTTTTTTGCTGGGTTTCGTGGTGCCTCAGGTGGCCGAGGTGTTCACGGGCAACAAGCGCGCCCTGCCCCCCCTCACCGTGGCCATGCTCTGGCTGAGCAGCGTGGTGCGCAGCCACGGCCTGCTGGCCCTCATGGCGCTGGGCCTGTTTGCGGTGGCTGGCCGGCTGGCGCTCAAGCGCCCCGCGCTGCGCCTGCAGGCCGACGCCGCCTGGCTCACCTTGCCGCTGCTGGGCCGTCTGGCCCGCAGCTACAACGCCGCCCGCTTTGGCTCCACCTTGTCGCTGCTGACTTCGGCCGGTGTGCCCATGCTCAGGGCCTTGCAAGCGGCGGCCGACACCTTGAACAACTGCGCCATGCGCGCCGACGCCGAGCAAGCCCTGGTGCTGGTGCGCGAAGGCGCGCCCCTGGCCTCGGCGCTGAGCGGCTTCAAGCGCTTTCCGCCACTCTTGGTGATGTTCACGCGCCTGGGCGAGCAAACCGGCACCCTGCCCGACATGCTGCAACGCGCCGCCGCCCAGCTCAGCGCCGAAGTCCAGCGCCGCGCCATGCGCATCGCCACCTTGCTCGAGCCCCTGCTGATTGTGGCCATGGGCGGCGTGGTCATGCTCATCGTCCTGGCCGTGTTGCTGCCCATCATGGAGCTCAACCAGTTGGCGCGTTGAAGAGGGTTTGATGCTGGCCTGATGGCGGTTTTGGGCGTGAGGATATGCCCGTTGACCGACACGATTCGCCAGCAGGCTGGCTCCTACAAAGACAAAGGCCTGGCTTTTTCCCCTGTGGGAGCTGGCCTGCCAGCGAATGTTCGCCTGCGGTGATGCACGTTGACCGGCACGATTCGCCAGCAGGCTGGCTCCTACAAGGGGCTCCAGGTGTTTTGCATTTGTAGGAGCTGGCCTGCCGGCGATTTAGGGCGTGAGGACATGCCTGTTGACCGGCACGATTCGCCAGCAGGCTGGCTCCTACAAGGGGCCCCCAGGTGTTTTGTATTTGTGGGTGCTGGCCTGCCGTCGATTTTGGGCGTGAGGGCATGCCTGTTGACCGGCACGATTCGCCAGCAGGCTGGCTCCTGCAAGGGGCCCCAGGTGTTTTGTATTTGTGGGCGCTGGCTTGCCGGTGATTGTGGGCGTGAGGTCATGCCCGTTGACCGGCACGATTCGCCAGCAGGCTGGCTCCTACAAGGGGGCCCAGTTGTTTTGTATTTGTGGGTGCTGGCCTGCCGGCGGTTGTGGGCGTGAGGGCATGCCTGTTGACCAGCACGATTCGCCAGCAGGCTGGCTCCTACAAGGGGGCCCGGTGCTTTGCATTTGTGGGAGCTGGCCTGCCGGCGATTTTGGGCGTGAGGTCATGCCGTCGACCGGCATGATTCGCCAGCAGGCTGGCTCCTACAAGGGGCTCCAGGTGTTTTGCATTTGTAGGAGCTGGCCTGCCGGCGATTTAGGG
>CAMCUN010000030.1 GCA_945878995.1 Polaromonas sp. YR568
GGGGTGGGGGCACGCACGAGGCAACGGTGTTGCTGCACGTGACCTCTCCCTGGAAGGGTAAGAAAAACCTCAGCTCGCGTGATGCACCTGCGCCTGCCCGTACACCGGCGTGGGGATGTCCTCATAGCGCGCCTTGAGTTGCAGCGCCATGAACTGCGAGTAATGCCGGTTCTGGTGCAAATTGCCGCCTTGCACCCACAAATGCGGCACCTGGGTTGGCTTCCACATGTTGCGCAACTCGCCCTCCCAGGGGCCGGGGTCTTTGGGGGTGTCTGAGCCCAGGCCCCAGACCTTGCCCAGTTGCTTGGCCACCTCAGGAGAAATGAGGTCGGCCAGCCACTGGTTCATGGAGCCGTAGCCGGTGGCATACACAATGAGATCGGCCTCAAGCTCAGTGCCGTCGCTGAGCACCACAGACTTCGGCTTGATCTGCGCGATGTTCACGCCGCTTTTGAGCTTGACGCTGCCGTTGGCCACCAACTCCGAGGCGCCCACGTCGATGTAGTAGCCCGAGCCCCGGCGCAGGTACTTCATAAAAAGGCCCGAGCCGTCCACGCCGAAGTCCAGCAAAAAGCCCGCCTTCTCTAAGCGGGCATAGAGGTCGGCATCACGGCGCTTCATCTCCTCGTACACCGGGATATGAAAGCTGTGCATGATTTTGTAGGGCACGCTCGCAAAAATCAGATCGGCCTTGTGGTGGTCTATGCCGTTTTTAAGGGCCTGCTCGGAATACAGCCCACCCAGGGCCAACTCCATGAGCGACTCCGAGGGCGCAATGTGCGTGGACGAGCGCTGCACCATGGTCACGTCCACATCGCCCTCCCACAGAGCGGCGCAAATGTCGTGCGCCGAGTTGTTGGAGCCCAAGACCACGGCTTTTTTGCCTTTGTAGTGCTCAGCACCTGGGAACTTGCTGGAGTGGAACTGGTCACCCACAAAGCTGTCGGCGCCTAAAACCTTGGGCACATTCGCATAGCCCGACACACCCAGGGCCATCACCAGCTCTTTGGGCCGCAGCATCAGCTCGCGGCCCTCGCGCTCCACCGTCACCTCCCATTCGCCTCGGGTTTCGTTGTAATGCGCTTTTTTGCAGATGGTCGAGCCCCAGTAATTGAGCTCCATCACCCGGGTGTACATCTCCAGCCAGTCGCCCAATTTGTCTTTGGGTGCAAACACCGGCCAGTCCTGCGGAAAAGGCAGGTAAGGCAGGTGGTCGTACCAGACCGGATCGTGCAGGCACAGGCTTTTGTAGCGGTTGCGCCAGGAGTCGCCGGCGCGCTTGTTCTTCTCGATGATGATGGTGGGCACGCCCAACTTGCGCAGCCGTGCACCCAAAATAATGCCGGCTTGGCCGCCCCCGATGATGAGCACATTCGGCTGCTCGGTGACGCCCAAGTTGCGCGCCTCTTCTTCGCGCAATTCCTGCCACGACGGGTTGCCCTTTTGCGCCTTGTGGACCACGCCCATGGGCCTGGTCTCGCCCTTTTGCTCTTCATGGCCCTTGAGCTCGACCATGGTGGTGAGCAGGGTCCAGGCCAGGCCGTCCTTGAGGCGCAGCAAGCCCTTGCCACGGGAAAGCGCTGTTTCAAACGTAAACCAAGCTTCCACCACGCCATCGGCCTCGGTGGCGTTGCCGTCTGCGGCCCAGGCGCTGGGCTGCGCCGTGCTGAGCGTGGCCTCGAGCATGTCGCGGATTTGGCCAGCGCCTTCGGCTGTGTTGAGGTTCCAGGTGAAGCTCAGCAGATCGCGCCAATAGCTGTCTTCATGGAACATGGCCACGGCGGCCGGAATGTCTTGCCGCGCGAGGGCGGCGCCAAAGTCAGCCAGCCAGCGGTCGGCTTGCGCTTGTGCGGTCATGGGGTGTCTCCTTGAGTGGGGTGGGGAATGTGCGCATGCCCCACCTCACGATAAAACAGCACCCAGGCACGCAACAGCCCGGGGGAACCCTAGGACTTGTTCGAAATGTCAAATATCAGCGCGCCTGTGCTCACTCAGCGGCTGGCCCCCATGGGCGCGGCCACCTGCACCCACTTGCCGCCCTTGACCTGGTCAATCGACACCAGCTCAGGCGCGAGGTGGTTGGCCTGCAAGGTCTGGCGGGCGTAGGTGGTGAAGTCCTGGTGCGCCACACCCTGCATGGCCTTGGCAAAAGATTCTGCCGTCAGGTTGCGGCCAGCAGCCTGCAGGCCGGCGATGAACCAGCTGGTGTAGGAGTAAGCATTGGCGGCGTTCTCGTCAGGATCTTGGCCGAACTTGGCCTTGTAGGCGGTGAAGAACTTTTGCGTCTCGGCGTCTTTGCTGTCGGCGTCGTTGAGCTTCCAGCCGCCCATGCCGTAGAGGCCCTCGACCGCGTCCTTGCCCAGGCGCGCGACGATGGAGCTGCGACCAGGCACGGCGGTGAGCACTTTCACCTCGTTCCAGTTGAGTTTTTTGACCTCGGCCATCACGCCCACGGTCTCTCGCACCACGGTGCCGGCGATGATGAGGTCCACATTGGCCGCTTTCATCTTGGCCACTTGCGATGAAAAGTCGATGTCGCCGACTTTGTAAGCGGCTTCCGAGGCCACGGTCATGTTGGCCGCCTTCATGGCGGAGTTGACGCCGCCGCGGATCAGGTCACCAAAAGGGCCTTCCTGGTAAATCACACCCACGCGCTGCGACTTCCAGGTGCGTATGGCCCACGACAAGCCGGTGGCGGTGGTGCTGTCGTAATTGGGCACGGTGGTGAACATCAGCGGGCTGCTGTTAGAGACCTTCTGAATGATGGCCGAGGCCGCCCAGGGCGCGAACACCACCACGCCCGCGTCGGTAGCGGCCTTGGCGGTGGCGGCGTTGGGGCCGGAGCCAAAAGAGTTGACGATGGCGAAGACGCCGTCGCTCTTGATCAACTTTTGCACAGCGCGCACCGCCATTTGGGGCTGGCTGCCGTTGTCCTCTACGATCAGGCGGATCTTGCGGCCGTGGATGCCGGCCGCATTGGCCTCATCAATGCGCAATTGCATGGCGTTTCGCAGCATGGGCATGCCGGCGGCCGCCGGGCCGGACAAATCAATGTGGCTGCCGAGCACGATCTCGGTGTCGCTCACGCCGGCGGCGTGAACCGTGCTGGCCCAGGCCAGGGCGGCCGCGGCGATGACGATGCGTCTTTGAACTGTCATGACTGTCTCCTCTAAGGGGTGGTGGTGAAATCAAAAAATCAGGGGCTGGCGTACATCTGCGAGATCAGGTGGGCGTACTTGCTGGACACGACCTTGCGCTTGAGCTTCATGGTCGGGGTGAGTTCTTCGTCCTCGGCCGTCAGCAGTTGGTCGATCAGCCTGAAGTGCTTGATCTGCTCGACCCGCGCCAGTTGGGCATTGACCTTCTCGAGCTCGGCTTGCAAGAGCGCGAGCACCTCGGGCGCGCGGGTGAGGCTGGCAAAGTCGGTGTAGGGCACCTGCTGGTCCTGGGCAAAGCGCGCCACATGCTCTTGGTCGATCATGATCAGGCAGGTGAGGTAGTGGCGGCCGTCGCCGATGACCACCGCGTCGGTGATGAAAGGGCTGAACTTGAGTTGGCTCTCGATCTGGCTGGGCGTGATGTTCTTGCCGGCCGAGGTGATCAAGATGTCCTTGATGCGGTCGCGCACCGCCAGGTAACCGTGCTCGCCGATCTCGCCGCAGTCGCCCGTGTGCAGCCAGCCATCGGCATCAATGGCCTCGCGCGTGCGCTCAGGCTGACCCCAGTAGCCGCCAAAGACGTTGTCGCCGCGCACCCAAATCTCGTCTTGCGGTCCGATCTTGAGCTCGGTGTGCGGCGCGGGCAGCCCGGCCCAACCCAGGCGCACGCCGCCTGCCGGGGTGGCGGTGCAAAAGCCGCAGGTCTCGGTCATGCCAAAGGCCTCGCGCAGCTCGATGCCGCAGTCCATGAACCAGCGCACCAATTCGGGCGGCACGGGCGCGGCGCCCGTGAGCGCGCTCTTGACGTTTTGCAGGCCCAAGAACACGCGGATGTGGCCAAAGGCCAGCGCCCGCAGCAGCTTCAATGGCAGCGAGGCTTGCGGCGCCTGCCCTTGGAGCTGCGCCTGTGTGAAGGCTTGGCTTTGCCGCCTGGCCAAGCCGTAAACCCAGCGCGCAGGCGCAATGGCGTCGCGCATAAAGAGGTCGATCTGCGAATGCAGCTTTTCCCAAAAGCGCGGCGGCGCAAACAGCACATGCGGCGCCACTTCCCGCATGTCGTTGAACACCGTGCTCGCGTTCTCCGGAAAGTGCACCACCAGGCCCATGGCCAGCGGGTTGAACACCGAGGCCATGCGCTCGGCAATGTGGCACAGCGGCAAAAAGGAGATGGACCGGTCGCCCGGGACCACGTCCAGGTAGCTGGTGGCCAGGCCCATCTGGAACACCACGTTGCGGTTGAGCACCATGGCGCCCTTGGGCGCGCCCGTGGTGCCCGAGGTGTAGACCAAAAAAGCCAGCTCTTGCGGCTGGCCAGCGTCTATGGCCGCCTCAAACTGCGCGGCCTGCGTGGCCGCCAGCGCCATGCCGCGCGCCAAGAACTCGTCGAAGAACTCCACCTGCGCATCTTGGAGGCCGCGCAGGCCCTCGCGCTCCATCACCACGATGCGGCGCAAAGCTGGGCAGTCCCCGCGCACGGTCAGCACTTTTTCAAGCTGCTCCTGGTTTTCTACAAACACCACCACCGCGCCCGAGTCCACCAGCACATGCTGGACCTGCGGCGCAGAAGCCGTGGGGTAGATGCCGTTGCCCGCACAGCCCATGCATTGCGCGCCCATGTCGGCGTACAGCCACTCGGGGCGGTTGTCGGCCAGCACACAGACGATGGCACCGCGCACCAGGCCAAGCTCGGCAAGCGCCAAGCCCACGGCGCGGGCGTGTTCGTAGTAGCCCCGCCAGCTCAGGCCCTCCCACAGGCCCAGGCGCTTGCTGCGCAGCGCAGGGCGCTGGTCCCATTCGCGGCAGCGCTGCCTGAACACCTGCGCTGGCGTGGCCTGGCCGATAAAGTGCGGATCAATGGCTTGCTCTGAACTCATGGCCGCTTTATCTCCATGTCTTGCGCTGCTTCCAGCGCTGCGCGGTGCCGCTCAGGCCCGTGGCGTGTCCGCCGCCCAGGTAAGAATGGCGCACGTCGGCTTTTTGCGCGAGCACCTCGCAGGTGTCGGCGGCGACGATGCGGCCCAGCTCCATGATGTAGCCATCGTCCGCATGCGCCAAGGCCACGGCGGCGTTTTGCTCAACCACCAAGATGGAGGTGCCAGTCTCCTCGCGGATGCGGCGGATGATCTGAAAGATCTCCTTGGTCAAGATAGGCGACAGGCCCAGCGAAGGCTCGTCCAGCATCAACAGGCGCGGCTTGGCCATGAGCGCCCGGCCAATGGCCAGCATCTGCTGCTCGCCGCCTGAGAGCAGGCCCGCCGCCTGTGCCTGGCGCTCTCGCAGGCGTGGAAACCATTGGTAGACGCGCTCCAAGTCGCTGCGCACGCCATCGGCATCGCGCCGGGTGTAGGCGCCCATGGACAGGTTGTCCTTGACGCTCAAAAACGGAAACACCTGCCGCCCCTCGGGCACCAGCACCAGGCCGCGGCGGCAGACCTCATCGGCATCAAGCCCATGCACGGCTTGGCCCTGAAAGACCACCTGGCCCTTGAAGGGGTCTATCACCCCGGCCAGGGTGTTGAGCAGCGTGGTTTTGCCCGCGCCGTTGGCGCCCAGCACGGTGACGATGCGCCCGGGCAGCACCTGCAGGTTCAGGCCCTGTATGGCCATGATGGGGCCGTACCAGGTTTCAAGGTTGCGCACTTGCAGCAAGGGCTCCATGGCTCAGGCTCCCAGGTAGGCAGAAATCACCAGCGGGTCGGCCTGCACCTGGGCCGGCGTGCCCTCAGACAGCAGCCGCCCCTGGGCCATGCAGATGACGCGGTCGGCCACGGCGCTGACCAGCGACATGTCGTGCTCGACCATCACCACGGTGACGCCCAGTTCGCTGCGGATGTCGTCAATCCAAAAAGCCAGATCACGCGTTTCCTCAGGGTTCAGGCCCGAGGCCGGCTCGTCCAGACACAAAAGCTCGGGCTCGCTGCACAGCGCCCGGCCCAGCTCGACCACCTTGCGCACGCCGTAGGGCAGGCCCGCAATGAGCGAGTGCCGCCAGGGCGAAAGTTCGAGGAAATCGATGATGCGCTCCACCCGCTGGCGCGCGCCCTCCTCGGCGCGGGTGAGCGCCGGCGTGCGCAGCAGCTGCTGCCACCAGGCGCCGCCGCCAAAGCGGTGGCGGCCCAGCAGGAGGTTGTCCAGCACGGTGGCGGCCTCAAACAGCTCGATGTTCTGAAAAGTGCGCGCCAGCCCCAGACCGGCCACCTGGTGGCGGGGCACGCTGAGCAGGTCTTGGCCTTTGAAGTGAACCTGACCGCGTGTGGCGTCAAACACCCGCGTGACCACGTTGAGCAGCGAGGTCTTGCCCGCGCCATTGGGGCCGATGATGGCCAGCACCTCGCCGGGCCTGACCTCCAGGCTCAAATCGGCGATGGCGTGCACGCCGCCAAAGGTCAGCGCCAGCTCGCGCACGGTCAACAGGGCCTGCGCACTCATTTGTAGCGCTCCGATTTCATGTAGCGCTTTTGGCGCTTGAAGGTGTCGCGCCGGTAGAGCGGAAAGCTCTGGAGCAGCGCCCGCAGTTTGAGCCAGCGCGCATTCAAGCCGCCAGGCTCAAACAGCACAAAGATGGCCAGCACCAAGCCAAACACAAAAATCTCCAGGCCAAACTGCTTGGAAATACTGTCGGGCAACAGCGGCTTGATGCGCGAGATCGCCGTGGGCAGCAGGCTGATCAAGATGGCGCCCAGCACCGCGCCGCGCAAGCTGCCCAGCCCGCCAATGACCACCATGAGCACCAACTCCAGCGAGAGCAGCAAGGTAAAACCATCGGGCGTGAGGTACTTGAGGTGGTGCGCCAGCAGGCCACCGGCCAGTCCGCACACACCGGCAGACACACCAAAAGCCGCCACCTTGTGGCCCTGCACATGGATGCCCAGCGCATAGGCTGCCGCCTCTGAATCGCGCACGCCCACCAAGGCCCGCCCGGTGGCAGAGCGCAGCACATTAAGCAGGCCCAAGAGCACCGCCACCAAAAGCAGCAAGCAGGTGTAATAAAAAGCCTTGGGGCCGGACAGCGACCAGCCTAGCAACTTTGGATCTTCCACGGCCAGGCCGGTAAAGCCACCCGTGACCGAGCTCCACAGGCCAATGACCTGCTCGACGATGATGGAAAAAGCCAGCGTCACCATGGCCAAGTAGAGGCCCGAGACGCGAATGGCCGGAATGCCTAAGAGCACGCCCACCACCGCCGTCAGCAGCGCCGCCAACGGCAGCGACAGCGGCCAAGGCAGGCCGCGAGCCAAAAACCAGGCATGGGCGTAAGCGCCTATGGCCAAAAAGGCCGCGTGGCCCAGCGAGACCTGGCCGGTAAAGCCGGTCAAAAACATCAATCCCAGGCTGGCCACGCAGAGGATGAACACATAGCTGAGCTCGCCCAAAAAGAAGGGGCTCAAGACGGCAGGCAGCACCAAGAGCGCGGCCAGCAGCAGGCCGTAGGCCAGCTTGTCGGCCGGGCGCTTGAAGAGCGCCGTGCCCTCGCTGTAACGGGTGTGGTAATCGAAATGCATAGGGCGTCCTAGACCCTGCGTCCATGGGCTTCGCCCAAGAGGCCGGTGGGCTTGACCACCAACACCGCAATGAGCACCAGGTAAGCGGCAATGTCTTTGCTGCCGTCGGGCAGGTAGACGCCGGCGTACTGCTCAATCAGGCCAATCAGCAGCCCGCCCACGATGGCGCCGGGCACGCTGCCAAAGCCGCCCAGCATGAGCGCGGCCAGGGCTTTGAGCGTGACGAACCACAGCGTCAAATCCACCAGCGTGATGGGCGCCAGCAGCACGCCGGCCACCGCCGCGCAAGCCCCGGCCAGCGCCCAAACCAGCGAGTTGACGCGCTTGACGCGTATGCCATTGAGGTAAGCGGCCAGCTGGTTTTGCGAAGCCGCCTGCATGGCCACACCCAGCCGGGTGTGCCTGAAGAACAGGAAAAAGGTCACCGTCACCGCCAGCGTGATGCCCAAAATGACCAGCTGCAGGTGGCCAATGGCGATGCCCGCCACCGTGCTGTGCTGGCCCGTAAAAGGGGTGCTGTAGTTGCGCGCCTCAGGGCCGGCCACCATGCTGACGATGCCGCGCATCATGAAAGCCAGCGCGATGGTCAGCATCACCCCGGCAAACTGCGGCTGGCCGGCAATACGGCGGATGACAAAGGCATCGAGCAGGTAGGACAGCGCAGACACCCCCAGCACCACCAACAGCAAGGCCAGCCAAAACGGCAGGCCCGCCACGGCAATCAAGCCCCAGGCGGAAAAGGCCGAGACCACCAGCAAGTCGCCGTGCGCAAAGTTGAGCACCTCGGTGGCCTTGTAAATGAGCACAATGCCCAGCGCCACCAGCGCGTAGATGGCGCCCACAGCAATGCCGTTGAGAGTGAGTTGGGCAAACACCTCGATCTGGCTCATGCCAGCACCTCCTCGGCCTGAGCCGCATGGACAGGCGCGGCCTGGCCGCTGGCGTACACGGGCTGCACCTGCCAGGCCAGCACCGGCTGGGCGCAGTGGCTGCACACAACCTTGGGTTTGAAAAGTTGGCCACAGGGGCTGTGCACAGGCACGATGGAGCTGGGCTGGTCCAGGTGGTAATGAGCGGTCCAGTCGGACAAGCACATCATGTAGCCCAGCAGGCCCCGGCTGGCGGGGGTGAGCCGGTAATGCCGGCGGCGCGCGTCCTGCGCGTCGGCCGAGCGCTCGAGCAGGCCGCAATCGACCATGCCCTTGAGGCGCTTTGCCAGCACGCTGGGGGCGATGCCCAGCGCCTGGGCGAGTTCGTCAAAGTAATGGCAGCCCAGCACCACGGCGGCAATGACCATGAGGCACCAGCGGTCCACCCGCAGGCCCAGGCCCATGCGCGGCGCGCCCGAGGTCGACAGGCGCGAGGCCGGGCCGGTCGTGTCAGGCTCGGCCAAGGCCGAATTCGGTTGCAGCCGCACCTGCAGGTCTTGGAGCTGAAGTTCCTGGTCGCAGCAGGCGCAGACCAGGCGCGGGTCGAACCCATGGCCGCACAGCAGGTGCTCAAGCCGCACAGGCAGCGCGATGTCGCGCTCGCCCCACTGGCGTTCCCACTGCCAGATCATCAGGGTCTGAGGGAACATGGCCAGGGCCTTGGCCGTGGCGTGGTAGCCCTGGCGCGGCGGGCGCTCTTGGTACAGGCGCGGGCGCAACAGGCCCAGCTGCACCAGCGTGCGCAAGCGCTCAGACAGGGTGTGGCGCGGAATGCCCAGCTGCACATGCCACTGGTCAAAGCGCTTGAGGCCCATGAAGGTGCCCAGCATGAGCTGCACCGTCCAGCGGTCGCCCAGTACGCGCAGGCCGTGGTGCAGCGTGCTGGTGGCCAGCGCCTGGCGCACCAGTTCCACATCCACGGTGCTTGAATTCGCCATCAGCAGCGCTCCACCACCATGGCCACGGCCAGACCGGCCGCGCCACACAAAGACACCAGCGCGCGGCGCGCCTGTCGGCGCTCGAGCTCGTCCAGGGCCGTGCCCAGCAGCGCGCTGCCTGTGGAGCCCATGGCATGGCCCAGGGCAATGGCGCCTCCGTTGACGTTGAGCTTGTCGTGCGAAACATTCATATGCTTCATGTAATGCAGCATCAAGCCGGCAAAGGATTCATTGACTTCAAAAAGGTCTATGTCTGCCGCCGTGAGGCCCGCCAAGGCCAGCGCCCTTTGGCTGGCGGGCACCGCGCCGGTGAGTGCCAGGGTGCGGTCCACGCTCACGGTGGCGGTGGCCAAAATACGCGCCCGCGCTTGGAGGCCCAGGCGCCGGGCCGCCGCGGGGCTGGCCAGCAGCACCGCCGAGGCGCCGTCGGCCATGGCAGGCGAGTTGCCAGCGTGGTGCACTGGGTCTATGCGCACCAGGCCATAGCGCTGGCACAGCAGAGGGTTGAAGCCGTACTTTTCAGCCATGGCGGCAAAAGCGGGGGGCAACTGGCCCAGGCCCTCCAGCGTGGTCTGGGCGCGTGGGGTTTCGTCCTGGCTCAGCAGAACCTGACCTTCTCCTGCGGTGACAGGCACCACCGATGCGCTGCGGCCTGCCGCCAGGGCGGCCACGGCGCGCTGTTGCGAAGCCAAGGCATAGGCATCGCACTGGGCGCGGTCAAAGCCCTCCATGGTGGCAATCACATCGGCCGAAATGCCTATGGGCACCAGCGTGGTCTGTTGCTGAAATTCCCAGTCGTGCGTCAAGGGGCCTTTGTCAGACGCCATGGGCACGCGAGACATCATCTCCACGCCACCGCCCACCGCCAGGCCGTCGCAAGCTATGGCCTCTTGTGCGGCCAGGTGCACGGCGCTCAGGCCAGAGGCGCAGTAGCGATTGATGCTCAGGCCCGGCACGCTGTCGCTCCAGCCGGCGCGCACCAGGGCCAGCTTGGCGATGTTGGCGCCCTGCTCGCCGGTCTGGCTGACGCAGCCGATGAAGGCATCGCTGACCTCGGCCGTGTCAATGCCGGTGCGCTGGGCCAGGGCTGTGAGTTGCTGGGCTAGCAAATCCACAGGTTTGGTGTGGCGCAGCGCGCCCTTGTCGTTGCCCCGGCCTCGGGGGCTGCGCAGCGCGTCAATGATGAGGGCCTGGCTCATGCGTGTTCCTTGGACCGAGCGCTGCGGGGCCACAGGCGCGGGAAAAAAGCTGGCACGCGGGCGCAGTAAGCGGCGTAGCCAGGCTTGGTCTTGGCCATGTGGCGCTCCATCAGCGAGGTGGCCGAGCCTTTGTTCATGAACCAGGTGACATAGGCCATGGACAGCAGCGACAACCAGCCCCAGGGGTGGGCCAGGGCCATGAGGCCATAGCCCCACCACATGCAGGTCTGGCCAAAGTAATTGGGGTGGCGGGTGAGGCTCCACAAACCCGTCTGCAGCACCTGCGAGCGATCGCTGCGCTGACGCTTGAAGCGGGTGAGCTGCCAGTCGCCGCCGGCCTCAAACACAAAGCCCACCAGCCAGACCCCCGCGGCCAGCGCATGCCAGGCCTGGAGGGGGCCGGCGTGGTGCAAAGCGATCACCAGCGGCACAGACCACAGCCACACCACCACGCCCTGCAGCAAGAAAACCTGGAAATAACTCCACCACCAAAAGCGCGCGCCCGAGCGCTGGCGCCAGCGCGCATAGCGGGGGTCTTCGCCATGGGGCAGGTTGCGCCAGAGGATGTACAGCCCGTATCGGCCAAAGCCCAGGCTGCACAGGGCCAGCAGCAGCACGCTGGAAGGCTGAGCCTCGCCGCCCAGGTGCCAAAACAACCACCAGGGCGCGCACAGCAGCAAAAAACCGTAAGCGATGTCCATGATGCTGGCGTCGCGCTTGAGCAAGCTGATGAGCCACACCAACGTGAGCCACAGCCACAGCCACAGCCCCAACTGCATGAAGCTGGCCAACCAGGCCGGCTGCGACCCGGCCGGCAGCAGCGCCAGCACCAGGGCAAGCACAAGGGGCAGCAGCGGGTAGGCGCGGTCCAGCCCACGGACATTCTCACGAGGCAAGGCCCACAGCCACACGGCAGCCAGCACGGCCCAGGCCGCCAGCAAGGCGACCGGGTGTTGCCAGAGCTGCGCAATCATGCGGGCTGAGCTTCCACCACAAAACTCACCACGGTGGCGCAGGAGCCGCCTATGTTGAGCGTTTGCAGGCGGCGCGCGCCTTCAATTTGGCAGTCGCCCGCTTGGCCGGTGACCTGGCGCGCCGCGTCCAGCAGCATGCGCGTGCCGGTGGCGCCCACCGGGTGACCCGCGCCAATCAGGCCGCCGCTCATGTTGATGGGGCAGGCGCCGCCAGGCGCGATCAGGCCGGACTCCACCGCCTGCCAGCTCTGGCCGGGCGGCGTGAGGCCAAAGTGGTCTATGGCCATGTACTCGGTGGTGGTGAAGCAGTCGTGCGTTTCGATGCCGCTCAGGTCCTGCGCACCGCCAATTCCGGCGCGCTTCCAAGCGTCTTCCAGGGTCTGGCGCACATGCGGGAACACATAGGGCTGGCCGCGGCTGCGCTCGAATTTGTCTTTCAGGCGCAGGCCGGCGTTGCGGTGGCCCCAGCCGGCAATCACCGGCAATTGGCCGAGCCTGCCGCCCGTGCGTGCGGCATGCGCTTTGGCAAAGTCGCTGGACGCCAGCAGCACAGCGCAGGCGCCGTCGGTGATTTGGCCGCAGTCCTGGCGGCGGGTGCCCGGCTCAATGACCGGGTTGAGCGCATCGTCGTCAGTGAAGGCCCCGGGCTCGAACTGCCAGCGCCGCGTCTGCGCCAGCGGGTTGCGGCGGGCGTTGGCGTAGTTGATCTCGGCAATGCGGTTGAGGTACTGGCGGTCCAGGCCGTAACGCGCCTCGTACTCCTGGGCCAGCAGGCCAAAGGCGGCCGGCCACATGAAGGTGCAGTCTATGTCCTCGCGGCCTTGCCAGGCGGCGGCGTTCTGGTTTTGCGAGGCCACGTCACCAGGGGTGTTTTTGAACTCCTCGGCGCCCAGCACCAGCACGCAGTCGTAGCGGCCGGCCTCGATCTCGGCCATGGCAGTGAGCACCGCGAGCGACGATGACGCGCACGCGCCTTCATGCCGCATGGCCGGCACGCCCCACAGCTCGGGCACCACCTGCGCCACCATGGCGCCCAGGTGGGCCTGCTGGCGCTGCAACTCGCCAAAGGCATTGCCCACATGGATGCTCTGCACCTGGGCCGCATCAACACGGCTGGCATCGAGTGCGCCCAGGGTGGCCTCGCGCACCATGTCGGAAATGTCCTGGCCTTGGCGCGACCAGACCTTGGCAAAGTCGGTTTGATAACCGCCCAAAATAAACACGGGAGAGTTCATGTGATTACCTTGTGTGAAGACGTGAGCAAACATTGCAGGCGCGAGCAGGCTTGCTCGTACTCGCGGCACAACTCGTCGACCACCTCGGCCACGGGCGCAATGGCGCGTATGGTGCCCAGGCCTTGGCCTGCAGCCCAGACGTCCATCCATTTTTTGCCCGCAAACGACTGGTTGCTGTCGTACTGCCGGCCAGGTGCGTCGGGCATGTGGGCCGGGTCAAATCCATTGGCCAGCAGTGAAGGCTTGAGCCAGCTCGCGGCCGTGCCGGTGACCGCCGAGCTCACCAGCAGGTCGTCCACATGGCAGTCCACCACCATCTGCTGGTAAGCCTGGGGCGCCATGCTTTCGGTCACAGGGATAAAGCGCGTGCCCATGTAAACCAGGTCCGCGCCGCAGGCCATGGCGCCGGCCACGCCCCAGCCGTCGCTGATGCCGCCGCCCACGACCACGATGCCCTCAAAAAATTCGCGCACCGCGCTCACGAACGCGAAGGGCGAGAGAAAACCGGTGTGCCCGCCCGCGCCCGCGCACACGCAAGCCAGGCCGTCGGCGCCGGCCGCCACGGCCTTGCGCGCCAGGTTGAGGTTGATCACATCGGCCAGCACAATGCCGCCGTAACCGTGCACCACCGAGATGGCCGGCTTGGGGCTGCCCAAGGCGGTGACCACCACGGGCGGTTTGTACTTGGCAATCAGTTCCAGGTCTTCGGCCAGGCGGGTGTTGGACGAGTGCGTCACCAAGTTGGCACACCAAGGGCCCAGGGTGGCGGCGGGCTGCACCTCGCGGGCCTGGGCCAGGCCTTCGGTGATGCGGCGCATCCAGTCGTCCAACTGCGCAATAGGCCGGGCGTTCGGCGTGGGAAAGGCCCCCACAATGCCGGCCTTGCAGGCGGCCAACACCAGGTCTGGGCCGGAGATGAGGAACATGGGCGCGGCCACCACGGGCAGGCGCAGAGAAAAAGGCAGCATCATCGAGGGCTTTCCAGGCAGGTTCAGGGTCACTCGCTGGCCTTGAAACCCGACAGCCGCACCGCCTCGCCCCAGCGCTTGAGGTCGGACTGCACAAAGCGGGTCAATTCCTCGGGGGTGGAAGGCAGGGTTTCAAAGTCCATGGCGCGCCATTTCTCACGCACCTCATTCGAGCGCAGCGCGCGCACGATTTCGCGGTTGGCCTGGGCAATGACGGCGTCGGGCGTGCCAGCCGGCGCTTGGATGGAGGACCAAATGTAGATTTCAAGATCGGGCACGCCTTGCTCGCGGAAAGTGGCCACCTGCGGCATCAGCGCCGAGCGCTGCGGACTGGTCACGGCCAGCACCTTGACACGGCCCGCATCCAGGTGCGGCTTGACCGCCAGCAGGGGCAAAAAGGCGGCGTTCACCTGTCCGCCCACCAAGTTCTGCACGGCAGGCGGCGTGCCGTTGAAAGGCACGTGCGTCATGGAAAGACCTGCGCGCTGGTTCAGGATGACGCCGGTGAAGTGCGAGGAGTTGCCCGCCGTGAAGGAGGCAAAGGACACCTTGTCGCCCTGCGGCTTGGCCCAGGCAATGAACTCCTGCAGGTTGTTGGCCGGCACGCTGGAATGCACCGCCATGACCATGGCTGCACCCAGGAAATTGCTCACCGGCTTAAAGCTTTTCTCGGGGTCGTAAGGCAACTTGCTGAAGGTGTGAGGGTTGATGGTGAGCATGCTGGTGTTGCCCAGCAGCAGGGTGTAGCCATCGGCCGGGGCCTGGGCCACGAACTGCGCGGCCACTATGCCCGAACCGCCGGGCTTGGAATCGATGAGCAGGGGCTGGCCGGTGTTCTTGCGGAACTCCTCGGCCACCACACGCAAGGAGGTGTCCAGGGTGTTGCCGGGGGCAAAGGGCACGACGATGCGCACCGGCCGGTCGGGCCAGGTGGGTTGCGCAGCCGCCCACAGGGGCAGGGCCAACAAAGCGAGGCACTGCAGGGCTTGGCGATACAAGGGGGTGGTGTTCATGGGGTTCTCCATCTCAAACGGGTGGGGGAAACTCACCGGCACGGGCGGCCAGTTGCAAGAGTTCATCGGCGAGCAGTTCGGGCTGCTCCAGGGGCACCATGTGGCCCGCGCCCTCGATCCAGCGCAGGCGCGCGCCGGGAATGAGCGCGGCAGCCTCTTCAGACAACTCGGGCGGCGTGACCTTGTCCTCGCGGCCGCAGACCACGCTCACCGGCAGGGTCAAGGTGGACAGCAGCGCGCGGTGGTCAATCCGCGCGGCAATGGCCTGCAGGTGGCGCAGCCCAACCTGCATGCCCACGTCCTGGATTGATTGCTCGACCTGCTGTTGCAGGGGCTGGCCCTGGCTGGCCGCGCCCATGTTGAACTTGGCCACCTGGGCGGCAAACACCGCAAAATTCTTTTGCATGGCCTGCGCGGCTTTGTGGCGGCCGGCCAGCGTGGCCTCGGTCTCGGGCCGCACGGCGCTGTCGACCAGGGCCAGGGCACGAGCCAGGAGCCCTTGCGCGAGCAGGTGCTGCGCCACATAGCCGCCCATGGAAAAGCCGGCCAGCACCACGGGCGCATCACCGTGCGGCACCAGGCGTGCGCGGGCAGACAGCGCCATGGCGTCCATGCTGGATTCAGTGGCAAAGCCCAGGGCCTCCACCGCCCAGCCGCTGCGCTGGCGCAGGCGCTCGGCCACGGGCTGCCAGACGCGCTCGTCGTTGAGCATGCCGCCCAAAAGCAGGAACACGCCGGTCATGCCGCCCCCGCCAACTCGGTGGGCGCGAGCAAGCGCGCTTGCTCGCGCAGCTCGCGCTTGAGGATCTTGCCCACGGCATTGCGCGGCAGGCTGTCCAGACTCATGAGGTATTCCGGGCATTTGTAAATGGCCGCTTGTTTGTCCTGGCGCAGGTAGTGCTGCAGGTCAGACAGGCTCAGCGTGAGACCCGGGCGCGGCACCACGCAGGCGCAGAGCTTTTCGCCCAGCAAGGCGTCGGGCACGGCCACCACGGCCACTTCTTGCACCGCCGGGTGGCCGGTGAGCAAGGATTCGATTTCTTCAGACGAGATGTTCACACCGCCGCGGATCACGATGTCTTTGCTGCGGCCCACGTAGCGGTAGAACTGACCGCGCTCACCGGCAATCTCAAAGAGGTCTCCGCTGCAGTAAAAACCTTGGTCATCAAAGGCGCGCGCAGTCAGTTCAGGCGCGCGAAAGTAGCCGCTGAAAATGGTGGCACCGGCAAAGCGCAACTCGCCGGGGCGGCCGTTCTCGCTGATGTCTTGGCCCGTGTCCAGGTCCACCAAGCGCGTGCGGATTTTGCGCGTGGTGGAGATGCGCCACTCATGGCCGCCTGCACCCGCGCGCGGGAAAAACTGCGCACGCAGGGCAGGATCAGGCACGTCGATGTCGCTGCTGGACAGCGCCGCACCTTCGTTGGAGCCAAAGTAGTTGACGATGCGCACGCCAAAGCGCTGCTCAAAGCCCTGCACCATCCAGGGCGACAGCGGCGCTGAGCCGGAGCCTATGCGCGACAGGCGCTTGAAATCAATGCCCTCGAGCAAGGCCTCGTTTTGCAACAAGGAGTTGAGAATGGCCGGCGGGCTGACGGTGTAGTCGATCTTCTCCGTGCGCAGCTGCTCCAAGAACACAGTCAGGTCAAAGGGCTGGTGCTGCACCACGGTGGCGCCCAGCACCAGCCAGGTGACAAAAGCGGTGGACAGACCCGCCATGTTGATCAGCGGAAAGGGGTTGAGCAGGCGCGCGCCGGGCTGCAGGTCGGCCGCCTCGATGATGGAGGGCGCCACCACCATCCACTCGTTGTGCGAGCGCGGCACGCCCTTGGGCACGGCCTCGGTGCCCGAGGTCCAGCAGATGGTGAACACGTCGTTGGCGCTGACCGCCGCTGCGCGCTCGGCTTGCGCCAGGCCTTGGCGGCCGGCATCGTCTGCCCAAGGCAGCGCATCGAGCGCGTCCGCGCCACCCCAATGCAGCACATGGCCCAGGTGCGCATGGGCCGCCGCCAAGGCTTGCCACATGGCCCGCGTTTCATGCTTGGCGATGCGCTCAAAGGTGAGCACGGCCCGCACCTGCGTGAGCGCCAGCACATGGCCGAGCTCGTGCGCGCGGTACTGCACAGGCACGGGAGACAGCACCAGGCCCAGCCGCGCGCAGGCCAAGTAGGCGATGAACTGCTCCACGCTGTTGGGCATTTGCGCCAGCACGATGTCGTCCTTGCGCAGGCCCAGGTCCAGCAGGTGCAGGCACAGGCGATCGACCTCCCGGCCCAACTCGGCCCAGCTCAGGCGCCGCGGCGCACCGTGGGCAAAGGCGGGGCGGTTGCAGGCATCGACCACGGCCTCGGCCTCGGGATGCGCGGCCAGCCGCTGCTCAAAAAGCTGCCAAAGCGTGAGCTCGCCCCACCACTGGCGGGCGCTGTACGCCTGAATCTTGTCCGGGCTGACGAGGACCATGAACGCGTCAATAGCCCCGCTTGAGCCGCTCGGCGCTGACCCAAGTGGCGTGAAAGCCATTGGGCACACGCACCGGGATGCGGATGCGCGCCACCGGGCCTTTGCTGATGTCGCGCGCATCGAACACGGTCACAAAGGACTGCTGGGCCACGTCGTCCCACATGAAGCCCACCAGGTAGCCGTCGTCCTCGGCCTTGGCGTGGTCGGCAGGCGCAAACGGCGGCTCGCTGTACCACTTGTGCACACCCTCGTGGTAGGTGGTGCAGCTGTCGCGCTCCAGGTCGTAGCGCACGATGCCGCAAAAACGCGGATCTTCGGCACGGTTGCTGCGGCCCATGAGCATGTTCCAGGAGTAGCGGGTTTTGTAGCCCTGCATCCATGAATTGATGACCGGGAACTCCTGGTTGATGATGTCATCAATAACGCGCTCGCGCGTCTGGCCGGTGCGCAGGTTAAAGCGCCACTCGTAGAACATGAAGTCATGCTCGAGGTTGGCCAGCATCTTGGGGAAGCGGTCCACATCCACATTGCCGCGCCAGTCGCGCGGCAGCCTGAACGGCGTACCGGTCATCACGATCTCGGTGCCGCCCTGGCCGTCGTCTTCTTCCCAGGCGTTGGACACGTGGTACATGTAGGTGGGCTTGGCCTCGAACCAGCGGATCTGATCGGGCGTGCCGTGGCGGGGGATCACGCCAAAGCGCGAGGGCATCTCGTGATAGAACTTGAGCTTGTGGCGCCCGGCGTTGAAGGCGTCCATGTCATAAAACAGCGGCAAGTCGTGCACCACCGAGTAGTTGGGCGTGATCGCCATGTCGTGCGGCAGGCGCGGGCCGGGCAGTTGCACCGGCATGAAGGTCTTGAGCGCGCCGTGCCTGTCCATCACGCCGTAGTGCATGTAGGGCGCTTCCTTGCCATAGGCAAAGAACAGGAATTCGCCGGTGCGCTCGTCGACCTTGGAGTGCGCCGAGACGGGCAGGCCCTTGAGGCGCGCATCCAGGTCCAGCGTGCCGGTGGTGCTCAGGTCGCCCGGAGCGACGTTGTAGGGCGTGCCGCCCAGGTACCACATGGACACCAGCTGGCCGTTGTAGAACTTGACGTCGGTGTTGGAGGTGTTTTTGAGCGGTGCATCAGGCCTGTCCTTGCGCGGTGGGTCTTTGATGCCCTGCCACAGCGCCTGGCCGGCGGCCAGCTCTTCTTGCAAGCCCTGGGTCTGGACCCAGCGGTTGCGGTAGATGGCGCGGCCCCGGTCGAACTGCACCGCGTGCAGCATGCCGTCGCCGTCAAACCAGTGGTAGCGACCGGCCGCCTCGAAGCGGCGGTTGGGGCCGTTGCGCACGTACATGCCGTTGAGGTCTTTGGGGATCTCGCCTTGCACGTCGGTCAACTCAATCACACGCTCTTGCGTGACGGGGGCGAATCCTCCTTGGAGGACAGGTATATCGCTCATTCCCATGGTGCGGCTCCTTGTGGTTTTGGGGGGTGGATGGTTCAGCTTGCCGCAGGCCTGCGCGACTGCGCAATGCCAAAGCGGTCGGCCACGAAGGCCAGGTTTGTGAGGCTCGCGTTGCCCGCCGGGTTCAAGCCAGTGACGTGGTAGTCGCTGTAGGCGGCGGCAAAGTTCAGCGGCATGGGGCCGGTGAGGTTGATGGTGAGCTGCGCGCCTGCGCGGGCATAGGCCTGCTCGGCAAGGGCAATAAAAGCCTCGTTGGTGGCATAGGCAAAAGCCGTGAGGCCACCGAATTCACGCACGTCCTGCGTGGCCTGGGACAAGGCGTCTTGGGCGCTGTCGCAGGCAATCACAAAGCTGATGGGGCCAAAGCGCTCGCCCGCGTACCAGCTGCGCTGGGCGGTGGAGACCTTGAGCATGAGCGGCGTGCAGGTGCGTGCCTGCGGGAAATCGGGGTGAACATAAGACGAGGCCGGCAGCAGCACGGCGCCTTGCGGCTGTGCGCGCGACTGCAGCTCGGCCACCAGCGCCAAGGTCTGTGGCGCCTGGATGGTGGCCAAGATCATTGCGGCCTTGCGCGGGTCGGTGGTGAGTGCGCGCACGGCGTCGGCCAGGCGCTGGGCCACCTCGTCAAAAGGTACCAGGCCCTGCGGCGTGCGCACGCCCGAGCGCGGCACATAAATGTTCTGCGGGCTGGTGCACATTTGCGCTGAAAACATGCACAAGGTGGTGGCCAGGCTTCTGAGCACGGCGTCCAAGTCCTCGGCCGAGTCCAGCACCACAGTATTGACGCCGGCGGTCTCGGTGTAGGCGCGGGCCGGGTGGGCGTTTTGCTCTACCCACTGACCAAAAGCCACGCCTCCGGTGAAATCAACAATGGCGGTTTGGGGGTGCTTGACGAGCACTTTGCCTATGGGTTCCTGCACCGTGTCCAACGCCAGCGTGACCAAGTTGGGGTCAAACCCCGCCGCCTCAAGCACGCGCCTGAACACCCGCACCGAAATGGCCATGGGCAGCACCGTGGCTGGGTGAGGCTTGACGATCACCGGGTTGCCGGTGGCCAGGCTCGCCATCATGGACGGCCAGGCGTTCCAGGTGGGAAAGCTCGCGCAGGTGAAGCACACGGCCACCCCACGCGGCACGATTCGGTAGGTTTTTTCAAGGGCGATCTGCGCGCTGCCAAAGCGGCGCTGCCAGCTCGCCTTGGGCGTGACTGCGCGCATGGCTTGCTCGGCATAGACCAGGGCTTCTATGCCGCGGTCCAGCGCATTGACGCCCGAGCCCGCGTAAGCCATGTTCAGGCTCTGGCCGGCCGTGTGCATCACGGCATGGGCGATTTCAAACAAATGGTCTTGGTACAGAGTCTCCAGCACCTCCATGAGCACACCCAAACGCGTCTGAATGCCCGCGTGTGCCCATGCGTCCATGGCGGTGGTGGCCGCGTCAAACAGCGCATCAATGTCGCTGTGTGGGTAGCTGCTGCCCAGGCTGCGCTGGGTGTAGGGCGAGATTTCCTGGCTGGCCAGGCGCGCGCCGTGGTGGCCGGGCTGGTCCAGCTCAAAGAGGCAGCCCATGTGCGCCTCAAACGCGGCCAGGCCGCGGGCCTGTGCGGCCTCGGCGTCTGGGTACTTGGCGGGCATGTCGGGGTAAGGGCTCCAGCAGTGGCGCTGCTCGCAAGCCTCTTGGGCACGCGCCAAGAGCGCGCGGTGTTTGTCAAAGAGTGCGCTCATGCCGCGCTTTCGCGCCGCCACAGCAGGCTGTGGTGGCGGGTCACCGTGGGCGAGCCCGGCAGCGGGTCGTCGGCCGACAACTCCAACCAGCCCTGGTCCGGAAAGCGCATGTTCCGCACTTGCTCGGTGCCCTTGAAGTTCGGGTTCAGCGCATGCGTGACCCGGTGCACCACCACAGGCCCGGCGGCGCTTTGCTGCACCTCGTAGCTGCCTGCGTACTGAAAATAGCTTTCAAACGCGGCCAGGCGCTCGGCCTCAGGGACGCTGCGCGTGCTTTCGCCCGACAACTTAGGCCGCACGGCCCGGGCAATGCAAGCGGCCATGCCGCCGTCGTGGGTGTACTGGATCAGCCCCGTGGCGTCAGGCCCAAAGGGAAAGCTGGGCGCCCGACCGTCGCTGTAGGCGATCTTCCAATGCGCCAAATGCCAGGTGCCCCACAGAGGCTTGGCCGCTGCCGTGTCTGTCATCGATCTTGTCTCCTCGCCAGCCCTTCGTCTTGAAGCGATCTATTTCGCTTTCTTTATTGAACTGACATGGCCCTACGCTACCTGCCTTGGGGGCGTTTGGCAAGATGGGAACAGCTGTCCTAGGGAAGACCCGGAGGTAAAAGTGGGTGACTCTGGTCTCTGAAGGGTCGCTTTCAGCAAAACAACAGCGCAGAGAAAAGTCTGCAAGAGCTTGTCTCCTGTTGAGAGTCAGCCCTCAGCTTTCAGTGATAGTCACTTTCACGTTGGTGGCGCACTGCCGCGACAGTGACCTGGTGCGCATTCGTGATCTCAATCAGAGCCACGTAGCCTGTCGCCCCAAAGGGAATGACGAGTTCTCGCAAAAAAGGGTTTTGGATGGCCTTGCGGCAGCTGAAAGGGGAAGTCTGCAACAAAAGCACGGCGTGTTCGATGGCCGCAATGCCTTCGTCAGCCAAATCCAGGCTGGTTCCGTGTTCGAGGGCACGGTCTGTCAAAAAGTCATGCAAGTGCAAGAGGTCTTCCACAGCCTCCGACGTCCAGCTGACCTGAAAGCGCATGCCGCTTCAGCCAAGGGCCTGACGCGCGGCAGCCGTGCGGCGGCGCAATTGAGCCAACACATCCTCGCAGGATATGTATTTGCCATCCTGATGCGCTTTGGCCAAAGAAGCCAAGCCCCGGTTGACGAACTCACTTTGCTGCGATCGTTGCTGCACTGCTTGGAGGACCGCATTTTCAACAAATTCCGACAAAGATTCACCCGCTTTCAGCACGGCCTCCACATGGGAGCGGACTTCGGGCTCAACGCGGACAGAGGGCAAGGTCGAGGATTTCATGGCCCAAAATGTATCGCAAATGCACTGCAATTTCAATCCAAGGATTTCTTGTCTATGGGCTGATCAGTCAAACCAACAACCCGCTCCTTGGGTTCAGAACCCTGGAGCTGCCCAAGTTTGAGGGTCATGGCCGCCAGGCCAGCTTGCATTTCTTGACGCGACAGCGGGCGGTCGTCCTCATCAAGGCCGTCCCACACAAAGCCTGGTTTGGCCATAGAGGCACGGACCGCAGCGAGCACTTGCGGCTTAGTCAAATAGTTTGTTTTTGAGCTTGTCACGCGACCTCCTCCGTCTCCACCCGAATGTGCGCAAACCCCAGGTGCTGCAGCAACTCGCGCAAAAACACCACAGTGGCAAACACGCGGGGGCTGTTAGGCAGGTCTTGCTGGTGGGGCGATTGGCCAAAAGCCTGCAGCACCAAGCGACTGAAGAGCTGCTCGACCGCGTCCACATGCAGCAGCGCTTGCGAACCGTCCATGCCTGCGGCCTGGGCCAGCACGCGCACATCCTCGGCGTGGGTGAACAGTTGGGCGCCGGCCGGGATGGCGGCGTGGGCGGCTTGAATGCGGTCTTCTGTCCAGTCAATGGCGCGTTCTAAGGCGCCCGCATCCAAGGGGCTGCGGGTGAAAAAGCGGCTGGCCATGGCCTCGTGGCCGATCTCGATCTGGGCCACCAAGGCGCCGGTTTGCGCGTCGTGCAATTGCGCGGCTTGTGCGCCCAAACTCAGTTTCAGGGTGCTAGACATGTTTTTCTTTCTATTTGTTCAATCCATCCAAGCCGCGCCATCGCGCAGAGGTTCGCAAGCCACACGGGCTCACCGCAAGACCTGGCCCCAGGCCAGCAGCCGGAAAGCGCGGGGCCTGGCCTTGTAGTAGGGGTCGCTTTCAATGAGTTCAATGGCCCGCTCGCGGGAGGCCACCTCAAACACCCACATGCCGCCTACAAAAGGCCCCTCGTGCGCATGCCGCAGCCCGCCGGCCATGAATATTTCCTGGCTGTGCGCTTGAAGAAAAGCCAGGTGATGGTCTGACAGGCTCTGGCGCACTGGCACCATGTCAGGACCCTCGTCAAAGATCACCACAAACCGCATCGCTCGCCTCTCAATTTCGCAAACATTCAGGCTGAAAAAGTCAAAGACCATGCTAGCCGCCAAGCTGAGGGCGAATGGCACTCAATTGAAAATCTTTGCAAATTGAGCGCCCTGCGGCGATGTCAGCTTGGACCAAGGCTGTCCGATACAATTTCAATCATGTTTGTCGCCCGCCCGATCACCCTGAACCCCGCAGCCACCTTCCAGGCTTCTGCAGGCGCGCGCGCAATCACCTTCAAAACCACGACCATCACGGGCTGATCCAGCTCTGGTTCGTCGTGCGCCCCCCGGCCAGACGAGCCGGGCCAGAACAGCCCGCCAGGCGTGGCTCTGTTTAATTTAGAAAGGGCGATGAAATGAGCAAGTTGACAGGTTTGGTGGGCTGGCGCGGCATGGTCGGCTCGGTGTTGATGGACCGCATGCAGGCTGAAGGCGACTTCGACCTGATTGAGCCGGTGTTTTTTTCCACCTCCAACGCCGGCGGTGCCGCCCCCGCACAGGCCAAAAACGAAACCACGCTCAAAGACGCCCTGGACATAGAGGCGCTTAAAAAATGCGAGGTCATCATCACCGCGCAAGGCGGCGACTACACCAGCGAGGTATTCCCCAAGCTGCGCGCGGCCGGCTGGCAAGGCCACTGGATTGACGCGGCCTCCACCCTGCGCATGAACGACGACGCGGTCGTCATCCTGGACCCAGTGAACCTGCCCGTCATCGAGCAGGCTCTGGCCCACGGCGGCAAAAACTGGGTGGGCGGCAACTGCACCGTCAGCTGCATGCTGATGGGTGTGGGCGCGCTGTACAAGGCTGGCTTGGTGGAGTGGATGAGCACGCAAACCTACCAGGCGGCTTCGGGCGGCGGCGCGCAGCACATGCGCGAGTTGCTCACCCAATACGGCACCTTGAATGCCGAGGTCAAAGCCTTGCTGGACGACCCCAAGAGCGCCATTTTGGAAATAGACCGCCAGATCATTGCCAAGCAGCGCAGCCTGTCGGCCCAGGAGACGGCCAACTTTGGCGTGCCGCTGGGCGGTTCGCTGATTCCCTGGATAGACAAAGACCTGGGGCTTGGCAAAACCCGGGACGAGCCGGGTTGGGGCATTTCCAAAGAAGAATGGAAAGGCATGGCCGAGACCAACAAAATCTTGGGCCTTGGCGCAGGTTTTGGCACGGCGGCCATCCCCGTGGACGGCTTTTGCGTGCGCATAGGCGCCATGCGCTGCCACAGCCAAGCGCTGACCTTCAAGCTCAAAAAGAACGTGCCGCTGGCCGACATCGAGGCCATGATCGCCGCCGATAACGAGTGGGTCAAAGTGGTGCCCAACATGCGTGAGGCGACCATAGAGCAGCTCACGCCTGTGGCCGTCACCGGCACCATGACCATTCCCGTGGGCCGCCTGCGCAAAATGGCCATGGGTGACGATTACCTGGGCGCCTTCACGGTGGGTGACCAGCTGCTGTGGGGCGCGGCCGAGCCGCTGCGCCGCATGCTGCGCATTGTGCTGGCGGCCTGATGGGTCAGCGCGGCGGGCTGGGGCAATGGTGCAGGCCTGCGCGGACCTGGCTGTGGGCCGCAGCATGCGCTGCCGCCTTGGTCACCCCCGCCGCCGCCCAAACCCAGCCGCCGCTGGTGGTGGCGCCCGGCCAAAGCGCCACTGAAATCGCCATGGACCAGGTGCCCGCAGGCACCACCATGGAGCTCTTTTTGCTCGCGCTGTACAAGCTCAACACGCCGGCTTTTGTGGCGGGCGACATCAACCGCTTGCTGGCTGGAGCGAGCTTGCGCCTGCCCACGGCCGAGGAAGCGAACGCCGTGCCGCTGGCGCAGGCCAGAGACCAACTTGAGCAACTCCGGCAAGGACAGGCTGCGGCACCAGCGGCACCAGCGGCACCAGCGGCGCTGGACGCTGCAAGCGCTGGCGCGGCGCCCACGTCGGCAAATGAGGCACTTGCGGCACCTGAGGCATCTGCCGCTGCTCCCGCCCTCCCCTCGCCAGCGGCCGTGGGTTCGGCCCCCGCCATGGCAGCAGCCGACGCTCCAAACCCACTGATGCTGACCCTGGGACTGGCCGCCGCCTTGGCCCTGCTTGCTTGGGCATGGGTCAGGCGCCGTGCGGCAACACCCTCTGCAAAGCAGCCCCAGCCCCGTCCATCGGCCGCGCCAGAACAACACGCCCAGGGGCGGTTTCAGCCAGTCCTGCCATCTGACAAAGCTGCAGCCAAGCTGGAGACCGAGACAGCGCCGCCGCAAGCGCACCACAAGCCTGCGGCCAAGCCCGCGCTGTTTGACCTGGACTTGAACCTTGACGGCCCCGCTCCCGCCCTGGACCTGCCAGTCGCTGCGCGCCAAAGCAAAAGTTCAAACCCGAGCACAAGCCCCAAACTGAGCACACCGCCAGCCCCGCTGGACTTGGGCAAGCTCTCGCTCGACTTGGAGAGCAGCCCCGGCCCAGCCCGCACGCCAGGCCCGCTGGACTTAAGCGGCTTGTCACTGGACTTGGAGCCGCCCAAGCCGAGCGCAACGCCCGCGCCCAAGGACCCCACATGAGGATCGCCTTGGGGGTGAGCTACCAGGGCGGCAACTACGAGGGCTGGCAAAGCCAGGCCTCGGGCCAGACCGTGCAAGACCAGTTGGAGCTGGCGCTGTCCAAGTTTTGCAACCAGCCCATACGGACCTTGTGCGCAGGCCGCACCGACGCGGGCGTGCACGCGCTCATGCAAGTGGTGCACTTTGACACCCAAGCCGTGCGCGACGACAACGCCTGGGTGCGCGGCCCCAACCGCTTTTTGCCCACCGACATTGCGGTTCAGTGGGCCAAGCCCGTGCCCGACGCCTTTCACAGCCGCACGCACGCGGTGGCGCGGCGCTACGCCTATGTGCTGCTGGAGTCGCCCGTGCGCCCCAGCGTGGAAGCCGGGCGAGTGGGCTGGGTCTTCAGGCCGCTGAACGCAGTGGCCATGCAAGAAGCCGCGCACATGCTGCTGGGCGAGCATGATTTTTCGTCGTTCCGGGCTGCGCAATGCCAGTCGCACACGCCCATCAAAACCCTGCACCGCCTGCACATCAGCCGGCGCGGCGCCTTGTGGCGCTTTGAGTTCGAGGCCAATGCTTTTTTGCACCACATGATCCGCAACCTCATGGGGTGCTTGATCTCCATCGGCCAAGGAATGCACCCGCCCAGCTGGATGCAAGAGGTGCTGCACGCCCGCAGCCGCGCCGTGGCCGCGCCCACGTTTTCGCCCGACGGCCTGTATTTTTTGGGGCCGGTCTACGAGCCGCACTGGGGCCTGCCCGAGCGCACCCCCGCCTATGATTGGCTGCCATGAAAACCCACCCCCGCACCCGCATCAAAATCTGCGGCCTGACCCGCGAGCAAGACGTGGACGCTGCCGCAGCGGCCGGGGCCGATGCGCTGGGCTTTGTGATGTACGAGCCCAGCCCGCGCTATGTCAGCCCTGAACGCGCGGCCGAGCTGGCCTCGCGCCTGCCGCCCTTCATCACCCCAGTGTTGCTGTTCGTCAACGCCGAGCCCGCTTTCATTGAGCATGCGCTGCGGCTGGTGCCCCACGCCCTGCTCCAGTTTCATGGCGACGAAACGCCCGCGCAATGCCAGGCTTGGGGCCGCCCTTTCATGCGGGCCGCCCGCATTCCCTTGGGCGATGGCCCTGCGACCGGAACGGCGCCCTTTGATCTTCTAAACTACGCGCAAGAATTTAAAGCTGCACAGTCCATCTTGCTCGACGCCCATGTCGAGGGCTTTGGCGGCGGCGGGAAAACATTCAATTGGTCACAGCTTCCTCCAAACGTCAACGCTCACCTCGTCTTGTCTGGTGGGTTGACGCCTGCAAATGTGACCGATGGCATTTTGCAAGTGCGGCCGCGTTGCACCACGCTGGCCGTTGACGTGAGTTCAGGCGTCGAGGTGTCCAAGGGCATCAAAAGCGCTGAAAAGATCCACCAATTCATCGCCGCCGTGCGCGCGGCCGATGAGCAACTTGTCCCAAGCCCATGATCACTTACCAGCAGCCTGACGTCCGCGGCCACTTTGGCATTTATGGCGGCAGCTTTGTCTCTGAAACCCTCACCCACGCCATCAACGAGCTCAAGGCGGCCTACGCCCGCTACCAGCACGACCCGGCATTTTTGGCCGAGTTCCACGGTGAGCTGGCCCGCTTTGTCGGCCGGCCCTCGCCGATTTACCACGCCGACCGCATGAGCCGTGAGATGGGCGGCGCGCAGATTTACTTGAAGCGCGAAGACCTCAACCACACCGGCGCGCACAAGATCAACAACACCATAGGCCAGGCCATGCTGGCCAAGCGCATGGGCAAGCCCCGCGTCATTGCCGAAACCGGCGCCGGCCAGCACGGCGTGGCCACGGCCACCATTTGCGCGCGCTACGGCCTGGAATGCGTGGTCTACATGGGCAGCGAAGACGTCAAGCGCCAAAGTCCCAACGTCTACCGCATGAAGCTCTTGGGCGCCACCGTGGTGCCGGTGGAGTCGGGCAGCAAAACGCTCAAAGACGCGCTCAACGAGGCCATGCGCGACTGGGTGGCCAATGTGGACAACACCTTCTACATCATTGGCACCGTGGCAGGCCCGCACCCCTACCCCATGATGGTGCGCGACTTTCAAAGCGTCATTGGCACCGAATGCATCGCCCAAATGCCCGAACTCACAGGCGGGCGCCAGCCCGATGTGGTGATGGCCTGTGTGGGCGGCGGCAGCAACGCCATGGGCATCTTCCATCCCTACATTCCCTTTGAAGACACGCGCCTGATCGGCGTGGAAGCCGCGGGCGAAGGCCTGGACACGGACAAGCATTCGGCCTCGCTGCAAAAAGGCGTGCCCGGCGTGCTGCACGGCAACCGCACCTATGTGCTGCAAAACGAAGACGGCCAGGTGACCGAGACGCACAGCGTCTCGGCCGGCCTGGACTACCCCGGCGTCGGGCCTGAGCATGCCTTCCTGAAAGACATAGGCCGCGCCGAGTACGTGGGCATCACCGACAAAGAGGCGCTAGAAGCCTTTCATTACCTGTGCCGCACCGAGGGCATCATCCCCGCGCTCGAATCCAGCCACGCCATAGCCTACGCCATGAAAATGGCCAAGACCATGCGGCAAGACCAGTCCATCTTGGTCAACCTCTCGGGCCGGGGCGACAAAGACATAGGCACCGTGGCCGACTTGTCCAACGCCGACTTTTACTGCCGGCCTTCCTGCCGGGGCCAAGAAGTCAAGGGCGGCACGCACAAGGTGGAGTTCAAATGAGCCGCATCCAAGGCGTGATGGCCACGCTCCAAAGCCAAGGCCGCAAGGCGCTCATTCCCTATGTGACGGCCGGCTTTCCGTATGCCGACATCACGCCAGAGCTGATGCACGCCATGGTGGCGGGCGGGGCCGACATCATTGAGCTGGGCGTGCCCTTCTCCGACCCCTCGGCCGACGGCCCGGTCATTCAAAAGGCTGGCGACAAAGCCCTGGCCCAAGGCGTGGGCCTGGCCCAGGTGCTGCAAATGGTCAAAGCCTTCCGCGCCAAAGACAGCCACACCCCCGTGGTGCTCATGGGCTACGCCAACCCGGTGGAAGCCTATGACCACAAGCGCGGCGCCGACGCTTTTGTGAATGAGGCGGCAGCCGTGGGTGTGGACGGCATGCTCATCGTCGACTACCCGCCCGAAGAATGCGTGGAATTTGCGGCCAAGCTGCGCGAGCGGCAGATGGACCTGATTTTTCTGCTGGCCCCCACCTCCACCGATGAGCGCATGGCCCAAGTCGCCCGCGTGGCCTCGGGCTATGTGTATTACGTCTCGCTCAAGGGCGTGACCGGTGCGGGCACGCTCAACGTGGACGAGGTCGAGAAAATGCTGCCGCGCATACGCGCGCATGTGAGCGTGCCTGTGGGCGTGGGCTTTGGCATTCGCGACGCGGCCACAGCCCAAGCCATTGGCCGCAGCGCTGATGCGGTGGTGATTGGTTCGCGGTTAATTCAGTTGATTGACAACGAAGCCCCCGTACGGGTGGGGCCAGTGGCCACCGAGTTTTTGACGGGCATTCGGCAGGCGCTGGACGCTTGAAATTGGGCTCAGCCATGGGCAGCAAGCCGTTCACCGCCAGCAGAAATTGGTATTTGTAGGAGCTGGCCTGCCGGCGATTCGTGCCGGACAACAGACATGGCCTGATGCCCATCATCGCCGGCAGGCCGGCTCCTACAAGGGCCAATGACCATAATTGAACGACTGACACTGACTGGCAATACCTGTGCCCACGGGTGCAGGCTGGCCCTTAAAATCTGAACGAATCATGACCGAAAGGCTCCCCATGTCCTGGCTCGACAAGCTGCTCCCCCCCAAAATCTCCCACACCGACCCCAGCGAGCGCCGCAGCGTGCCCGAGGGGCTGTGGATCAAATGCCCCAGCTGCGAGGCCGTGCTCTACAAGACTGACCTGGAAAAAAACCAAAATGTCTGCCCGCAGTGCAGCCACCACCACAGGCTGGGCGCCAGGGCCAGGCTGGACAGCTTTCTCGATGCGCAAGGCCGCTACGAGATCGGGCAAGAGGTGCTGCCGGTGGACCCGCTCAAGTTCAAAGACAGCCGCAAGTACCCCGAGCGCCTGAAAGAGGCCATGGAAAACACGGGTGAGACCGATGCATTGGTGGTCATGGGCGGCTCGGTGCACAGCATTGGCGTGGTGGTGGCCTGCTTTGAGTTCGACTTCATGGGCGGCTCCATGGGCTCGGTGGTGGGCGAGCGCTTTGTGCGCGGCGTGCACGCGGCCATGGAGCAAAAAGTGCCTTTCATTTGCTTTACGGCCACGGGTGGCGCGCGCATGCAAGAGGGCTTGCTCAGCCTGATGCAAATGGCCAAAACCAATGCGTCTTTGACGCGCCTGGCCAAAAAAGGCCTGCCCTACATCAGCGTGCTCACCGACCCGACCATGGGCGGCGTGAGCGCGGGCTTTGCGTTTGTGGGCGACATTGTGATTGCCGAGCCCAAGGCGCTGATTGGCTTTGCCGGGCCGCGCGTGATTGAGTCGACCGTGCGCGTCAAGTTGCCTGAAGGCTTTCAGCGCGCTGAGTTTTTGCTGGAAAAAGGCGCGGTGGACATGATTTGCGACCGGCGCGAGCTGCGCAAAACCGTGGCCAGTGCTTTGGCCATGCTGCTCAAGCAGCCGGCCGACGCGGTCGAGTAACACGCCAGGCCAGCGGCGCAAGCCGCTCGGCTGTCTGCCTGCTTGTTGAAAATCCCCTTGAACCACACCAGTTGCCCCCGGGTGGCATGATGACCGCATGAGCACTGCTGCGCATTTGTCCGAATTGCCACTTTTCCCCTTGGGCACCGTGTTGTTTCCAGGCGGCTTGCTGCCGCTGCGCATTTTTGAGGTGCGCTACCTGGACATGATCTCCCGCTGCCACAAAAGCGGCACGGCTTTTGGGGTGGTCAGCCTCACCCAGGGTGCAGAGGTGCGCAGCGCCCCAGGCGACGGGCCGCTAGCGGCCGAGACCTTCAGCAGCGTAGGCACCTTGGCCCGCATCACGCAATACTCGGCCCCGCAAGCGGGCTTGCTGGTGATCCGCTGCGAGGGCGCGGAGCGCTTTACCGTGAAGCGCAGTGAAAAGCTGCGCCATGGCCTGTGGGTGGCCGAGGCCGAGTTGCTGGCGCCAGACCAAGTGGTGCCCATTCCAGATGACCTGCAGCACATTGCCAAGGGCCTGCGCAAGCTGCTCAATCAGCTCAAAGAACGCGATGTGCCGCCCGATCAGATTCCTTTGATCGAGCCCTACCGCTTTGAAGACTGCGACTGGGTGGCCAACCGCTGGTGTGAGTTGCTGCCCGTGCCGGTGGAGATGAAGCAGCAGCTGATGTCGCTGGACAACCCGCTGCTGCGGCTGGAGTTGGTCAGCGACCTGCTGGACAAAAGCGGCTGGTCTTAAAGGCTGCTCGCTCTGGCCTGGGTGTGCCAGCGCCAAGGCAGCCAAGGTGCCCACGGCTTGCCGCTGGGCTTGCGCCTTAAAATCAAAAGCTTTGCACAGCGGCCCTCCGGCCAGGCCACCCATGTCCACGACAGAACACTCCCCCGCCGCCTTTGACGACAACCAACTGATGGCCGAACGCCGCGACAAGCTGCAGGCCATTCGCCGCCAAGGCATTGCGTTCCCGAACGACATCAAGCCCGAGCACCAGGCGGCCCAGCTGTTCGAGCAGTACGACGCGCTCAGCAAAGAAGTGCTGGACCCGCAGGGCATCCCGGTCAGCGTGGCCGGCCGCATGATGCTCAAGCGCGTGATGGGCAAGGCCAGCTTTGCCACCTTGCAAGACAGCTCTTTTGGCCCCTCGGGCGGCCGCATACAGGTGTACATCACCAACGACGGCGTGGGCGAGGCCTTGCACGCCGACTTCAAGCACTGGGATTTGGGTGACATCGTGGCCGCCACGGGCACGCTGTTCAAGACCAAAACCGGCGAGCTCTCTGTGCACGCCAAAACCTTGCGCCTGGTGACCAAAAGCCTGCGCCCACTGCCCGACAAGTTCCACGGCGTGGCCGATCAAGAGGTCAAGTACCGCCAACGCTATGTGGACCTGATCACCGACGAGGCCGCCCGCAAGCGTTTTGTGGCACGCAGCAAGGCGGTCAGCAGCATCCGTGAGTTCATGGTGGCGCACAGCTTCATGGAGGTGGAAACGCCCATGCTGCACCCCATTCCGGGTGGCGCCAATGCCAAGCCCTTTGTGACCCACCACAACGCGCTGGACCAAGAAATGTTTTTGCGCATCGCGCCCGAGCTTTACCTGAAGCGCCTGATCGTGGGCGGCTTTGACCGGGTCTTTGAGATCAACCGCAGCTACCGCAACGAGGGAATCAGCGTTCGCCACAACCCAGAGTTCACCATGATGGAGTTTTACGCCGCCTGGTGGAACTACCAAGACCTGATGAACTACACCGAGCAGCTGATCCGCGACGCGGCCACCAAGGCCTGCGGCAGCCTGCAGTTGAGCTACGCCGGCAAAGCCGTGGACCTGGCCCTGCCATTTGAGCGGCTGACCATTCGCGAAGCCATCGTCAAGTACACCGAGGCAGGCGAGAGGGTCGACGATGCCCAGTGGTTGTTGGCCGCGCTGAAAAAGCTGGGCTTGTCGGAAGACAAAAACCGCCTGTCTGGCCGCTCGCTGGCCAGTTTGCAGGTGTTGTATTTTGAAGAAACGGTAGAGGACAAGCTCTGGCAGCCGACCTTCATCATGGAGCACCCCACCGAGATCTCGCCACTGGCCCGCGCCAACGACCAGCGCCCCGAAGTGACCGAGCGCTTTGAGCTTTACATCACAGGCCGCGAGTTCGGCAACGGTTTTTCAGAGCTCAACGACGCCGAGGAGCAGGCGGCGCGCTTTCAGGCCCAGTCGCAAGCCAAAGAGGCGGGCGACGACGAGGCCATGTTTTACGACGCCGACTTTGTGCGCGCCCTGGAGTACGGCATGCCTCCCACCGGTGGCTGCGGCATAGGCATTGACCGGCTGATGATGCTGCTGACCGACAGCCCCAGCATCCGCGACGTGATTTTGTTCCCGGCCCTGCGCCGCGAGACTTGACGCCCGCTGCCACCCGGCTGAAGTACCTGCAGGCCTACCCCGACAGCCTGCAGGCCCAGGTGCTGGGCTTGCTGGAGCGCGGCGAATTGGCAGCTCTGCTTTTGCGCAAGTACCCCACACGCCACGAGGTGCGCACCGACAAGGCCTTGTTTGACTACGCGGTGGCGCTCAAAAACAGCTGCATGCGCCATGCCGAGCCGCTCTCGCATGTGAGTTTTGACAGCAAGCTCCAAGTCATTGCCCACGCGTTGGGCACGCACACCACGGTCTCGCGCGTGCAAGGCGGCAAGCTCAAGTCCAAGCGAGAAATCCGCATCGCCAGTGTGTTCAAAGCTGGCCCGCCAGAGTTCTTGCGCATGATCGTGGTTCACGAATTGGCCCACCTCAAAATTCGCGCGCACGACAAAGCCTTCTACCAGCTGTGCACCCACATGGAGCCGGCCTACCACCAGTACGAGTTGGACCTGCGGCTGTACCTGACGCAGCTGGACGTGGCCGGCCAGATGGTGTGGGGTGATTGAGGATGGGGGCGGGCGATGGATGCCCATTGCCTCACGCCAAAAATCGCCGGCAGGCCGGCTCCCACAGGGGGAACGCCGTCTTGTATGTGTAGGAGCTTGCCTGCAAGCGAATCGCGCCGGGTAACGGGCATCACTTCATGCGAACAATCGCCGGCAGGCCGGCTCCTACAGGGGGAGCGGCAAGATGCATTCGAAGGCTCAGGGCACCAGGCCCACGGCGTGCATGTAGGCGGGCTCTAGCATCAGCTCGTCCCATGGCAGGGCCGCTTTGGTGGGCAAGAGCGCCAAGCGCCTGTCTTCACTGGACTCCAGCGGCTCCCACTGGCCTTTGAGTTGGGCCTCTGTCATGCCTGCGATCAACTCGTCCACGGCCTCGCCGCCGTCCACGCTTTGGTTGCACAGCAACACCAAATCGCAGCCGGCGTTCAGGGCGGTGGTGGCGGCCTCGGTGTAGCTGACCTGGCGGCCGTCAATGATGCGTGCGCCTGCCATGCTGAGGTCGTCGCTGAAGATGGCCCCGCCAAAGCCCAGTTGGCCGCGCAAGATGTAGCTCAGCCACTGCTCTGAAAAGCCGGCCGGCCGGGCATCGACTTTGGGGTAAATCACATGCGCGGGCATCACGCTGGTGAGCACGGTGTTGAGCCATTCATAGGGCGCGGCATCGTCGGCCAAAATGGCTTTGAGGCTGCGTTTGTCCACGGGAATGTCCACGTGCGAATCGGCTTTGACAAAGCCGTGACCTGGGAAATGCTTGCCGCAGTTGGACATGCCGCTTTGCAAGAGGCCTTGCATCAGGCTTTTGGCCAAGAGGCTGACGATGCGCGGGTCGCGGTGAAAAGCGCGGTCGCCAATGACGCTGCTGGCGCCAAAGTCCAGATCGAGCACGGGCGCAAAGCTCATGTCCACGCCACAGGCCCGCAGCTCGGCGCCCAGCACATAGCCACAGGCGGTGGCGGCGTTGCAGGCGGCCAAGGCGTTGGCGCCGGGCAGGGATTTGTCGGGGGTCATCCACATGTCGCCCAGCCGGCGCATGGAAGGCAGGTGGGTGAAACCGTCGGTCTTAAAGCGCTGCACGCGGCCGCCTTCGTGGTCCACCAAAATCAGCAGGTCTTTGCGCACGGCCTTGATTTGCCGGCACAAGGCGCTGAGCTGTTGGCGGTCTTGCCAGTTGCGGGCAAACAAAATGACGCCGCCCACCAAGGGGTGTTTGAGGCGTTTTTTGTCCACCACGCTCAGGGCCAGGCCCGCCACGTCGATGATGAGGGGAGCGTGGGGGGAAGAATAAGAAGTCATACAGGGGCTTTCTCGACGATGACAAAGCTCGTCGCGTAATCGGTTTCATCGCTCACACTCACATGCGCGGTGAGGCCTTGGGCTTCAAACCAGGTTTTCAGTGCGCCATGCAGCACCACGCTGGGCTTGCCGCTGGGGGCTTTGGCAATTTCGCACAGCCGCCAGGTCATGGGCATGCGCATGCCCAAGCCAATGGCTTTGCTGAAAGCTTCTTTGGCCGAAAAGCGGGTGGCGAGGTATCGCACACCGCGTTCGGGCCAGCGCTGGCCGCGCAGGCGCCAGGTGGCCAGCTCAGCTTCGCTCAAAATCTTGACGGCAAACCGCTCGCCGTGGCGCTCTAAGCTGGCGCGTATGCGGCGGATGTCGCAAATGTCCGTGCCTATGCCGTAGATGTGGGCGTGCGGTGGCAGGTTCATGCGCGGTCTATGGCGGCCAGATAGGCCTGCACGGTGGCGGCATAGCCCAGCTCCAGCGCGTCGGCCATGAAGGCGTGGCCTATGGACACCTCCAGCACCTGGGGCACAGCGCGCAAAAAGTCGGGCAGGTTGTCGCGGTTGAGGTCGTGGCCGGCATTGATGCCCAGGCCCGCGTCCAAGGCGGCCTGGCCGGCCTGCACAAAGCCTTGCAGCACCTCGCCGCACTCCGGGCTGCCCCAGGCGCGGGCGTAGCTCTCGGTGTAGAGCTCGACCCGGTCGGCGCCCAAGGCGCATGCGGCCGCCATGGCGGCCGGATCGGGGTCCATAAAGAGGCTCACGCGAACGCCCAAGCCCCGCAGTTCGGCCACGATGGGGGCCAAGCGCTCGGCGTCTTGGGGAAAGCGCCAGCCGTGGTCGCTGGTGAACTGGTCCTCGCTGTCGGGCACCAAGGTGCACTGCTGCGGCCTCAACTCGCGCACCAAGTCCATGAGGTTGTGAAAAGGGTTGCCCTCGATGTTGAATTCGCGCTGTGGCCATTGCCGCATCAGGCCCGCGATGTCATGCGCGTCTTGGGTGCGGATGTGGCGCTGGTCTGGCCGGGGGTGGATGGTGATGCCTTGGGCGCCCGCTTGCAAGCACAGCTCGGCCGCGCGCAGCGGGCTGGGCAGGGCCAGGTGGCGGCTGTTGCGCAGCAGCGCCACTTTGTTGACGTTGACCGACAAGGCCGTGCGAGAGGGCGTGTATATAGACATATTCAAAGGGCCTGAAGGTCGTGCATCATCTGGCGCGTCTTGAGCATGGGCACGTCGCAATGGTAGTGCAGCAGCGCCCGCAGCTGCACCTTGAGCTCTGAAGCCACCTGCGTGGCCGCGTGCAGCGTGTCCACAAAGCTGGCGTTGTCGGCCAGGCTGCGCTGCAGTTGCCGCCACTGCGCGCCGCTGAGCACGCAGCGGTCGTCCTCGTGCGCCTCGCGCAGGCCGGACTCGGGCACCAGCACATAGCCCACGGCTTCATCCAGCGGCATGAGGGTGGCCGTTTGCACGTCCAGCGCGGGCAAAAAACCAGTCTCGCGCAAGAGCCACAGCTCAAAGGCGCGCAAGGCCAGCTGCAAGGTGTCGTGGCCGGGTGTGGCCAGCAATTGCACCGTGGCGGCGTAGCCGTCAAACAAGCGGGGGTGGGGATCGTCCCTGGCTAAGAGGCGAATCAAGAGCTCGTTGAGGTAGTAGCCCGACATCAGCGCCTCGCCCGTGGGCATGACGTGGCCGCCCTGCCACTCGGCGCTTTTGAGGTTGCGGATCTCGGCGTCACCTCCAAAGGACAGGTGCAGGGGCTGCAGCGGCAGCAGCACCGGCCTGAAGCTGGAGCTGGGTTTTTTGGCCCCCCGGGCCACCAACGCGATGCGGCCTTGGTGGCGGGTGAAGACCTCCAAGATCAGGCTGGACTCGCTCCAGTCGTAGCGGTGCAGCACGTAGGCCGGTTCGTCATTGAAGCGCTTGGCAGCCATTCCTGCGGGTGGTCACTCGTAGCCGAAAGAGCGCACGCGGGCGTCGTCGTCGGCCCAGCCAGAACGCACTTTGACCCAAATCTCCAAAAAGACTTTGTCGCCCGTGAGCGCTTCAAGTTCGTGGCGCGCCTCGGTGCCAATGCGCTTGAGCTTTTCGCCCTTCTCGCCAATGACCATGCCTTTGTGGCCAGCGCGCTCGACCACGATGGTGGCGGCAATGCGGCGCAGGCTGCCCTCTTCTTCGTACTTGTCGATGATGACCGTCGAGGTGTAGGGCAGCTCGTCGCCGGTGAGGCGAAACAGCTTTTCGCGCACGATCTCGGCGGCCATGAAGCGGTCGCTGCGGTCCGTCAGTTCGTCGGCGGGGTACATCCAGACTTGCTCGGGCAGGTATTTCTCGCACAGCACCAGCAAGCGCTCAATGTCCCTGGCTGTTTTGGCCGACATGGGCACAAACTCGGCAAAGGCGTGGCGCTCTTGCATGTCGCGCAGCCAGGGGGCCAACTCGCCGCGCCTGTGGATCAAATCGAACTTGTTGGCAATCAAAAAAGCCGGGATGTTTTTGGGCAGCAGGCTGAGCACCTTGGCGTCGGCCAGGTTGAACTGCCCGGCCTCGACCACAAACAAAATGAGGTCCACATCATTGACCGCGCCCACCACCGTTTTGTTGAGCGAACGGTTCAGGGCGTTGGCGTGGCGGGTTTGAAAACCCGGCGTGTCCACAAAAATGTGCTGCGTCTGGCCCAGCGTGCGTATGCCGGTGATGCGGTGGCGCGTGGTCTGCGCCTTGCTGGAGGTGATGCTGACTTTTTGACCCACCAAGGCGTTGAGCAGCGTGGACTTGCCCACGTTGGGCTTGCCCACAATGGCCACGGTGCCGCAGCGCTGGCCGGCCACAGGAGCAGTGGCCGCTGCCCCACTGGGGCCTGTGAGTGCCTGGGCCAGCATCGCGTCCAGGTCTTGAGGGCTTTGCGTGGGGGGCAAGTCAGGCGTGGGGTCTGGATTCATGAAGGAGCGGCAGCGCCGATCAAAGGGTCTTGATGAAGGCCAGCATGGCGCTGGCGGCCGCTTGCTCGCCGGCCCGGCGGGAAGCGCCAATGCCGCGCTCGGCGCGGGCCAGCTCAGCCACCTCGCACTCCACATCAAAGGTCTGCTGGTGCGCCGCACCCGAGGTGCCCACCACGAGGTAAATGGGCAAATTCATTTTGCGCCCCTGCAACCACTCTTGCAACTCGGTTTTGGGGTCTTTGCCAATGGCAGGCATGCGGGGCGTGATGTCCACGTCTTTGAAGAGCCGGCGCACCAAGGCCGAGGCGGCGTCAAAGCCGGCGTCCAAGTAGAGCGCGCCTATCACCGCTTCCAGCGCATCGGCCAAGATGGACGGGCGCTTGTGGCCACCTGAGCGGGCCTCGCCCTCACCCAGCCTGAGCAGCATGGGCAGGCCCAGCACCACGGCCAACTGGTGCAAGGTGTCTTGTTTGACCAAGTTGGCGCGCGCGCGAGACAAGTCACCCTCGGGCTGGTCGGACAAGCGCTCGTACAGCAAGCTGGCCACGGCCAGGCTGAGCACAGAATCGCCCAAAAACTCCAGCCGCTCGTTGTGGTCGGCTGAAAAGCTGCGGTGGGTCAGCGCCAGCTGCAGCAAGCGCGGGTCACGAAACTCATGCTGCAGGCGCTGCTGCAAGGCGGCCAGGGGGTCAGGGGCGGGGTCGAATCGCACAGAGCGGGCTGGTGCGTCAGTCAAACGAGCCAATGCGTTTGAGCTTGCCAAAGTTCATCCACACAAAAAAGGCCTTGCCCACAATGTTTTCTTCAGGCACAAAGCCCCAAAAGCGCGAATCCAGCGAATTGTCTCGGTTGTCACCCATCATGAAGTAGTGGCCTGCCGGCACCTTGCACACCACGCCCTCGGTGCTGTAGCGGCAGTTTTCGCGGAACTTATAGTCCTCCACCCCAGGCACAAAGGCCGGACGGTCGGGCTCCACCAAGATGCGGTACTTGCGCCCACCGTCGGCCGTGGACTCTTCCAATTGTTTGGAGTAGCGCAGGGCGTCTTCGTCAAAAAAGTCTGGCAAGACCTTTTGTACCAAGGGCTGACCATTGACCGTGAGCTGCTTGTTCAGATACGCAACCTCGTCACCAGGCACACCCACCACGCGCTTGATGTAGTCCAAGCTGGGCTTGGGAGGGTAGCGAAACACCATCACGTCGCCACGCGCTGGGGAGTTGTTGCTGATGACCTTGGCGTTGATCACCGGCAGACGAACGCCGTAGTGGAACTTGTTGACCAAGATCAGGTCGTTGATCCACAGCGTGGGGATCATGGAGCCCGAGGGGATTTTGAAGGGCTCAAACAAAAACGATCGCAGGATGAACACCACCACGATGACCGGGAACAGCCCCGCCGTCCAATCCAGCCACCAGGGTTGCCTGAGCAGTTGCTCTTTGGCCTGGGCCAGGTTGACTTCGTCGGCGCGTATGCCGTTTTTGGCGAACTCAGCTTGGCGCTGCAGATGCCCCGCCTCCATGGCCTGAGCCGCGCGTTGGCGCGAGGGCAAAAAGTACAAGCGCTCGGCCAACCAATACAGGCCAGTCACGGTGGTGGCCAGCAAGAGCAACAAAGCAAAGTTGCCCTCCAGAAGGCCCATGTACCAAGAACTGCCGTAACCCAAAAAGGCGGCCAGCACAAAGGCCGTGAGCGTGCCCATCAAGGTGTTGCTCATTCGTCCACCTGCAAAATGGCCAAGAATGCTTCTTGCGGGACCTCGACAGAGCCTATTTGTTTCATGCGCTTTTTGCCGGCTTTTTGTTTTTCAAGCAGTTTTCGTTTGCGCGAAATGTCGCCGCCGTAGCACTTGGCGATCACGTTCTTGCGCAAGGCTTTGATTGTCTCACGCGCAATGATGTTGCCCCCAATGGCCGCCTGGATGGCCACGTCAAACTGCTGGCGGCTGATGATCTCGCGCATCTTGGCCACCACGCCGCGGCCACGGTACTGCGACTGGCTGCGGTGCACGATGATGGACAGGGCATCGACCTTTTCGCCGTTGAGCAAAATGTCGACCTTGACCACATCAGAGGCCCGGTACTCTTTGAACTCGTAGTCCATGGACGCGTAGCCACGGCTGACGGATTTGAGCTTGTCAAAAAAGTCCAGCACGATCTCGCCCAGCGGCATGTCGTAGGTCAGCATGACTTGCTTGCCGTGGTAGGCCATGTTCAGTTGCTGGCCGCGCTTTTGGTTGGCCAGCGTCATCACCACGCCCACGTAGTCTTGCGGCATGTAAAGATGCACGGTGACGATGGGTTCGCGGATTTCCTCGATGCGGCCCACATCGGGCATCTTGGAGGGGTTTTCCACCATCAAGACCTCGCCGCCTGAGCGCACCACCTGGTAGACCACGCTGGGTGCGGTGGTGATGAGGTCTTGGTCGAACTCGCGCTCGAGCCGCTCTTGCACGATCTCCATGTGCAAGAGGCCCAAAAAGCCGCAGCGAAAACCAAAGCCCAGCGCCTGGCTGACCTCGGGCTCGTAGCGCAAGGCCGCGTCGTTGAGTTGCAACTTTTCAAGCGCGTCGCGCAAGCCGTCGTACTCGCTGGCCTCAGAGGGGTAAAGGCCTGCAAACACCTGCGGCTGAATTTCCTTGAAGCCGGGCAGGGCCTCGGTGGCAAAAGCCAGGTTGGCTCCGCTGCTGGCCTTGATAGCGGTGACGGTGTCGCCCACCTTGGCGGCGGTGAGCTCTTTGATGCCGGCAATGATGTAGCCCACCTCGCCGGCCTCCAGCGATTCACGGGACTCGTTGGCCGGGGTGAAGACGCCCAGCTTTTCAGAGTTGTAGACCGTCTCGGTGGCCATCATCTTGATGCGGTCGCCTCGAGCCAAGCGGCCATCGACCACGCGCACCAGCATGACCACGCCCACGTAGGCGTCGTACCAGCTGTCGACGATCATGGCGCGCAAAGGGGCGTTGGGGTTGCCGCGTGGGGCTGGCACTTTGGCCACCACCAGTTCAAGAATGTCGTCTATGCCCATGCCTGTTTTGGCCGAGCAAGGAATGGCGTCGGTGGCGTCAATGCCAATGACGTCTTCAATTTCTTGCTTTGCGTTGTCTGGATCGGCCTGCGGCAAATCCATTTTGTTGAGCACAGGCAGCACCTCGACACCGAGGTCCAGCGCGGTGTAGCAGTTGGCCACGGTCTGCGCTTCCACACCTTGCGAGGCATCGACCACCAGCAGTGCACCTTCACAGGCCGACAAGGACCGGCTCACTTCATAAGAGAAGTCCACATGGCCGGGCGTATCAATCAAATTGAGGTTGTAGACCTGGCCATTTTTGGCTTTGTATTGGAGTGCAGCGGTCTGCGCTTTGATGGTTATCCCACGCTCTTTTTCCAGGTCCATGGAGTCGAGCACCTGCGCGCTCATCTCGCGGTCTTCCAAACCGCCGCAGCGCTGGATCAAGCGGTCGGCCAGCGTGGATTTACCGTGGTCAATGTGCGCAATGATCGAAAAATTTCTGATGTGATTCATCAAGGGGAACGCCTAAGTGCTTGAAAATATTACGTGGACATGCCAGGTGTTTGCCTGCCGACCATAAAAAAAGGGCGCGTCGTAGTGCGACGCGCCCTGAACCAACAATCTATGGCAACTGCGATAGCTGGAAACTCATTGTAGGGAAAAAGCCAGCGGAGCGCAGACCGAACAAGGTCGGTTTCCGGACGTTGCAGGCCAACAACAAGACTTTTATACACAACTTATCCACAGCTATCATTGCACAACCTTGGGACAACTTGTGGGTGAACTGTGGATGGATTAGGAATGTCACCAAAGAGGCCTTTGGTCGCCATTTTTTGAGGTTCTATATGAGCCAGAGGGTGCTCAATAGCTTGTGATTCTACAGAAAGTCATGAGAAGAGCAGGAAATGTGAGTGAGCGCACACAACCAAATAAGGCTCAAACTGCATGAAATTTTTCAAATGGGTCCAAAATCACAGGATTGTGACTGCTCTGGCGAGCCTGAAAGACCCCATAGCCCAGTGCACTGCAAGGGCATTGAGGCCGCTCAGGACCGCCATGGGCGGCTGATTTGGCTCAGCGGGTCGGCCGAATCAGCACATACTGGGCCAGGTCGCCTCGCCGCAGTTGCACCACCAAGGGCTTGGTTTTGTCGGCTCGGTTGATGGCTTGCTCAAAGTCGCGCAGGTTGTTCACCTCGACGTTGCCCACAGCCACAATCACGTCACCCTCGCGCAATCCAGCGCGGGCGGCAGCGCCTTCAGAGGCTTCTACACGCACCCCACCACGCAGCTTGAGCTCTTTCTTTTGGGCCTCGGTCAACTCAGCCACGCCAAGGCCCATGGTTTGCGCAGGACCGGCACTGGGTGGCTTGGGTTCATTGACAACGGGCTTGCGCTTGGGGGCTTCGGCCTCGAGTTCGGCCACGGTCACCGTCAGCTCGCGCTGCGCGCCTCGGCGAAACACCGTCACCGTTGAACGCGTGCCTGGCTTGATGTTGCCCACCAGGCGCGGCAGGTCGCTGGACTTTTCAATGGCCTTGCCGTCGAACTTCAAAATGATGTCGCCCGCCTCAATGCCCGCTTTGTCGGCCGGGGCACCGGCTTCCACGCCGCGCACCAGGGCGCCTTGGGGGCGACCCAAGCCAATGGCTTCGGCGACTTCTTTGCTCACTTGGTCAATCTGCACCCCAATGCGGCCGCGCGTGACGCGCCCGTTGCTGCGCAGCTGCTCTGAAACGCGGGTGGCCTCGTCAATGGGGATGGCAAAGGAGATGCCTTGAAAGCCACCGGAGCGCGAGTAAATTTGGCTGTTGATGCCAATCACTTCGCCGCGCATATTGATGAGCGGGCCGCCCGAGTTGCCGGGGTTGATGGCCACGTCGGTCTGAATAAAAGGCAGGTAGTCGCCGGTGTCGCGCTGCTTGGCGCTAACGATGCCCGCCGTGACCGTGTTTTCCAGGCCAAAAGGAGAGCCAATCGCCATCACCCATTCGCCCACCCGAACGCGGTTGATGTCGCCCATCTTCACGGACGGCAGGCCCGTCGCTTCAATCTTGACCACGGCCACATCGGTGCGTTTGTCAGAACCCACGATGCGGGCCTTGAACTCGCGCTTGTCGGTCAAGGTGACGATGACCTCGTCGGCGCCCTCGACCACATGGGCGTTGGTCATGACAAAACCGTCGCTAGACACGATAAAGCCCGATCCCACTCCACGCGGCACCTCTTCCTCGCCCCGGTCCGGGCGCTGTTGCCTGGGCATGTTGGGTGGCACAGGAATGCCAAAGCGGCGGAAAAACTCCAGCATCTGCTCATCTTGGGGGCTGCCGCCAGCCGCTGCGGGCTTGGTGCGCTCCAAGGTGCGAATGTTCACCACGGCAGGGCCAACCTGGTCCACCAGGTCGGTGAAGTCAGGCAGAGCCCGGGCCTGAGCGGCGGCCGGTGCCACAGGCGTCAAAGACAGGCCCAGCCCAGCGCTGAACACAGCGGCCAAGGTCCAAAAATGAAGGCGTTTCAAGGATAAGCAGGACATGGTGAATTCTCGCAGGTGAGTGTCCATCAAGGGAACATACCGAACATAAATCAAAAACACTGAATAGGTGTATTTAAGGGCTTGTGCGAGCCACTTCAAGGGTGGCGGAAAAAAGTTTTGCGTGGCCGGCAGCCCGTGCGCCTGCCGCCTCAGCATAAAACCCCAGGCTGGCCGCTGAGCTGGACACGGCAGCCCTGACATTGTGCAAAGGAGGTGGACATGGCCGAGCACGGCGCCCAGCCTCAGGGGGCCACCCCTGCATGGGCTGGGCGGGCGTAAAGCGCCCGCCGCAAATCCAACCAGTGCAGCGGGTCACTGGCAGCATCGGCCCACACCCACCATGGGGCACCGGCGCGGTTGTGCATGCGCACCAGCAACAGATTTTGCAAATCGAGCACGGGCTCTGGCGCATCCAAGGTGGTGGGGCTTTGGTAGCCCGCGCTTTGCCACTGCCAGTCTTGACCGTCCCACTGAAGCACGCCTGTCGGGCTGCGTTGCCAGCCCCACACCGCGCCACCGCCCGACAGCACCAGGGCGGCCATGCCCAGCCATGGCCCCACATGCCCAGACGCTGCCAGGTGCCACCAGCCGGCAGTGACCGAGGCCGCCAAGACCCAACAGCCCATCAACATGCCGAGCACCCAAAATGAACGCCCCACGGGATAAGACACCGGTGGGGCGTGGGAAGAGCTCACGGCTTGGGGGTCCGCTCAGCTCAAAAGTGGCTCAAAAAACATCAGATGCGTTTGAACACCAGCGTGCCATTGGTGCCGCCAAAGCCAAAGTTGTTTTTCACGGCCACCTCTATCCTCAGATCACGCGCTGTGTTGGCGCAGTAGTCCAAGTCGCATTCCGGGTCGGGGTTGTCGAGGTTGATGGTGGGCGGCACTTTTTGGTGGTGCAGGGCCAACACAGTGAACACCGACTCAATGCCGCCTGCGCCACCGAGCAGGTGGCCGGTCATGGACTTGGTCGAACTCACCACCATGCGCTTGGCGTGGTCCCCGAGTGCGGCCTTGATGGCGTTGGTCTCGTTCACATCGCCCAGCGGTGTGGACGTGCCGTGCGCATTGAGGTAGTCGACCTGGTCGGCGTTGATGCCGGCGTTGCGCATGGCCCCCAGCATGGCGCGGCGCGGGCCGTCCATGTTGGGCGCGGTCATGTGGCCGGCGTCGGCGCTCATGCCGTAGCCCGCCAGCTCGGCGTAGATTTTGGCGCCACGCGCCTTGGCGTGTTCGTACTCTTCGAGCACCATGACGCCCGCGCCCTCGCCCAGCACAAAGCCGTCGCGGTCTTTGTCCCAGGGACGGCTGGCGGTTTGCGGGTCGTCGTTGCGGGTGGACAGCGCGCGCATGGCAGCAAAGCC
>CAMCUN010000031.1 GCA_945878995.1 Polaromonas sp. YR568
GTGACCGGTGCCATCGAGCTGCCAGAAGGCAAAGAGATGGTGATGCCTGGCGACAACGTGTCGATCACCGTCAAGCTGATCAACCCGATCGCCATGGAAGAAGGCCTGCGTTTTGCCATCCGCGAGGGTGGCCGCACGGTGGGCGCCGGCGTGGTGGCCAAGATTTTGGCCTGAGTTTCGCCCCTCCCGGGGCACAGTCTGTAGGGGTATAGCTCAATTGGCAGAGCGTCGGTCTCCAAAACCGAAGGTTGTAGGTTCGATTCCTACTGCCCCTGCCACCTGATGGTGCCAGTGACGGCACCCGGGTTGCACAGCAAATCACCAATGAGCCCGCTGAAGGTCGATTGACTTTAGCGGGCTCAGGCGCCTGAAAAGCGCCAACCTAGACACAGGATTTTTTGCGCATCATGGCCTCTACTGAAGTCGAAACAGTCAGCACCACTGCTGACAAGGCCAAGCTGGCGCTGTCGGCAGCGTTGGTGGTGGCTGCCTTGGCGGGCTTTTACTTGATGGCCAAGCAAGGTCAAATCGCCCAATGGGGGGTGTTGATTTTGGGTTTGGTGGCGGCAGTGGTGGTTTTTGCCATTTCTGAAGCGGGCAAGCAGTTCATTGCCTTTGGCCGTGATTCTGTGCGCGAAGTCAAAAAAGTGGTGTGGCCCGAGCGCAAGGAGGCCATACAAATCACGCTGTACGTCTTCGGCTTTGTGGTGGTCATGGCGCTGTTTCTGTGGCTGACCGACAAGGCACTGGAATGGGTGTTTTACGACCTGATCCTGGGATGGAAAAAATGACAAGTGATGCGAACACCGACGTCGGCAGCTTGGCCGAGTCTTTTTTGCCGAAGCCAGGCATGCAGTGGTATGTGGTCCATGCTTACTCCGGCATGGAAAAAGCGGTAGAGCGCAACATATTGGAGCGCATCATTCGCGCCGGTATGGAGTCAAAATTTGGCCGTTTTTTGGTTCCCACCGAGGAAGTGGTTGAAATCAAAAATGGCCAAAAGAAAACCACAGAGCGCCGTTTCTTTCCGGGCTATGTGCTGGTGGAGATGGTCATGGACGACGAGTCCTGGCACTTGGTCAAGCACACGAATAAAGTCACGGGTTTTGTGGGTGGCGCCAAAAATCGCCCGGCCCCGATTTCTGAAGAAGATGTGCGCAAGATTGTTGAGCAAATGCAGGTGGGCACCAACAAGCCGCGCCACAAAGTGGAGTTCGAGACCGGCGAATACGTGCGTGTCAAAGAAGGCCCTTTTGCCGATTTCAACGGCACCGTCGAAGAAGTCAACTATGACAAAAACAAGGTGCGCGTGTCAGTCACCATCTTTGGCCGTGCCACCCCGGTAGAGCTGGAATTCGGTCAGATCGAAAAAACTTAAGTTTGTATCTGCTTTGGTTTGCGCCGCAAATCAAAGCACACAGGCCACGGGGCCTGTCGCGCATTGCCACTCGGCGCGTTAAATGGACGAGTGGCATCACCCCGGGGAGCCAGTGTTGATCATTGGCGTTTGAACCCGCAAGGAGAAAAGTATGGCGAAAAAAATCGTCGGCTTCATCAAGCTGCAAGTGCCAGCTGGTAAGGCCAACCCGTCCCCCCCCATAGGCCCGGCCTTGGGTCAACGTGGTCTGAACATCATGGAGTTCTGCAAGGCATTCAATGCCCAGACCCAAGGTGTCGAGCCCGGACTGCCCTTGCCAGTGGTCATCACGGCTTTTGCAGACAAGAGCTTTACCTTCATCATCAAGACCCCGCCTGCGACGGTATTGATCAAAAAGGCCATCAAGCTCGACAAGGGCTCACCCACGCCGCATTCGGCCAAGGTCGGCAAGATCACCCGGGCTCAGCTCGAGGAAATCGCCAAGACCAAAATGAAAGACATGACTGCCGCCGACTTGGACGCCGCTGTGCGCACCATCGCCGGTTCTGCCCGCTCAATGGGCGTGACTGTGGAGGGCGTGTAAATGTCCAAGCTGACGAAAAAGCAAAAGTCCTTTGAAGGCAAGGTCGACAGCAACAAGCTGTACGCCCTGGCTGATGCCCTGGTCATCGTCAAAGAGTGCGCCAACGCCAAGTTTGACGAGTCCATCGATGTGGCCGTTCAACTCGGTGTGGATGCCAAGAAGTCCGACCAAGTGGTGCGTGGCGCCGTGGTGCTGCCCAATGGCACGGGCAAGACCAAGCGCGTGGCTGTGTTTGCCCAAGGCGCCAAGGCTGAAGAAGCCAGGGCCGCAGGCGCTGACATTGTGGGCATGGACGACCTGGCTGCCGACGTCAAGGCCGGCAAGATGGACTTTGACATTGTCATTGCCTCGCCCGACGCCATGCGCGTGGTCGGCACGCTCGGCCAAATCTTGGGCCCGCGCGGCCTGATGCCCAACCCCAAAGTGGGCACCGTGACGCCTGACGTGGCCACGGCCGTGAAAAACGCCAAGGCCGGTCAAGTGCAGTTCCGCGTTGACAAGGGCGGCATCATTCACTCCACCATCGGTCGTCGCTCGTTTGACAACGACAAGCTCCAGGGCAACCTGGCCGCGCTGGTGGATGCACTGACCAAAGCCAAGCCGGCATCGAGCAAGGGTGTGTACCTGCGCAAGATTGCGGTGTCGTCAACCATGGGCGTGGGTGTTCGCGTGGACACCCAGTCCTTGACGGCCTGACAACAGAAATTGGGGCAGCTTCTTCGGAAGTTGCCCCGGTGTGGTGGGCTGCCAAGCCGCAAGGCCTGGCAGGTCATCCAAGACCGCTGGCGTGCCCCTTTTTTAAAGACGGCACTTAATCGCGACAGCCAGCGCAGATGGCGGTCCCGCTGCTTTTTGATTTTTTGAATCCGAAACAGTTGGTCGCTGAAGAAAGGCGTGTCCCCAGCCATCCCGGCCAGGGGCATATTTTTGAAGGAGTAGACCTTGAGTCTCAATCGCAGTGAGAAGCAGGCGGTCATTGAAGAAGTGACCTCCCTCGCCGCCAGTGCTCAGACGCTTGTGATGGCGGAATACCGTGGCATCACGGTCGCTGACATGACTCGGCTGCGCAGCCAAGCCCGTGACAAAGGCGTGAACCTGAGCGTGTTGAAAAACACCCTGGCTCGCCGTGCCGTGGCCGGTAGCGCGTTCGAAGTTGTTGCCGACCAGATGACTGGCCCGCTGATCTACGGTTTTTCCATTGATGCAGTGGCCGCCGCCAAGGTGGTGGCCGACTTCGCCAAGACCAATGACAAATTGGTCATACGCGCTGGTGCATTCGGTGGCAAGGCCTTGGACGTCAACGCTGTCAAGCAACTGGCCAACGTACCTTCCAAGGAAGTGTTGTTGGCCCAGCTGTGCGGCTTGCTGATGTCGCCTATTTCCCGCACCGCAGTGGTGTTGGGTGCTGTGGCGGCCAAAAAAGAAGGCGAAACGGCTGCAGCTTAAAGCGCAGCCGTGTCATCAACAATTGTTAGGAAATCAAAATGGCATTCGATAAAGACGCATTTCTGACCGCGCTTGACAGCATGACGGTCCTCGAGCTCAACGACCTGGTGAAAGCCATCGAAGAGAAGTTTGGCGTGAGCGCCGCTGCCATGGCAGCGCCCGCTGGTGGTGGTGGTGGCGCGGCCGCCGCTGCTGTTGAAGAGCAGACCGAGTTCAACGTGATCCTGACCGAAATCGGCGCCAACAAGGTGTCCGTCATTAAGGCAGTTCGCGAATTGACCGGCCTGGGCCTCAAAGAAGCCAAGGACCTGGTGGACGGCGCTCCCAAGACCGTCAAAGAAGCCGTGGCCAAGGCCGATGCCGAAGCCGCCAAAAAGAAGCTCGAAGAAGCTGGCGCCAAGGCCGAGATCAAGTAATTCTTGGTGGGCCCAAGGCTGGAGGCGCCTCGCCGTGCCTCCAGCCATTTGCGCTTTCAGAGCGCACTTGAAAAGCATTTCTTTGACAGCTGTTTTTCAAGTGTCTTCTGACCCCGACTGCGGAAGACGCCTTGGTTCGGGCGATGTGCAATGCATCGCCGTCCGCCATAGGTTGGTAGTGGCCAACCGCCAAGTCTGAGCAATGCTGTGGAGCTTTTGCTCACGACAGTCGCCAGAGACGCTAGCGTTTTTCATCTCGTTCCTGACCCCAAGCGGAGAACTCATGGCCTATTCCTACACCGAACGCAAACGCATTCGCAAGAGCTTCGGCAGCCGCGAAAGCGTGTTGACAGTCCCCTACATGCTGCAAATGCAAAAAGACGCCTACACGGCCTTCTTGCAAGCAGACGCCATTCCTAAAAAACGCCAGAACGAGGGCCTGCAGGCCGCCTTCGAAAATGCCTTCCCCATCGTCTCGCACAACGGCTTTGTCGAGATGAAATACCTCGAGTACAACTTGGCCAAGCCGGCCTTTGATGTGCGCGAGTGCCAAACCCGTGGCCTGACCTTTGCCTCGGCTGTTCGCGCCAAGGTGCAGCTCATCATTTACGACCGCGAGTCCTCCACACCGCAGTCCAAGGTGGTCAAAGAAGTCAAAGAGCAAGAGGTGTACATGGGCGAAGTGCCGCTCATGACCGACAAAGGCTCGTTTGTCATCAACGGCACCGAGCGCGTCATCGTCTCGCAGCTGCATCGCTCGCCAGGCGTGTTCTTTGAGCACGACAAGGGCAAAACCCACAGCTCGGGCAAGCTCTTGTTTTCGGCCCGCATCATTCCTTACCGCGGTTCTTGGCTGGACTTTGAGTTCGACCCCAAAGACATTTTGTATTTCCGCGTAGACCGCCGCCGCAAAATGCCGGTCACCATCTTGCTCAAGGCCATTGGCCTGAACGTCGAGTCCATCTTGGCGAACTTTTTTGTGTTCGACAATTTCCGCCTGATGGACAGCGGCGCACAAATGGAATTTGTGGCCGAGCGCATGCGTGGCGAGGTGGCCCGCTTTGACATCACCGACAAGTCGGGCCAAGTGGTGGTGGCCAAAGACAAGCGCATCACGGTGCGCCACACCCGCGAACTCGAGCAAAGCGGCACCAGCTCCATCAGCGTGCCTGAGGACTTCCTCATCGGCCGCGTGGTGGCGCGCAACATGATTGACCCTGAAACCGGCGAGATCATTGCCAAGGCCAACGACGAGTTGACCGAAGCGCTGCTCAAAAAGCTGCGCTCCTCCGGCGTGCTTGATTTGCAGGTGCTCTACACCAACGAACTCGACCAAGGCGCCTACATCAGCCAGACGCTGCGCATGGACGAGACGGCCGACGAGTTTGCCGCCCGCGTGGCCATATACCGCATGATGCGCCCTGGCGAGCCCCCTACGGAGGACGCCGTGCAAGCGCTGTTCCAGCGACTGTTCTACAACCCGGACACCTACGACCTGTCGCGTGTGGGCCGCATGAAGTTCAATGCCCGCGTGGGCCGTCCCGATTCCACCGGCCCCATGGTGATGACCAACGACGACATCATGGCCGTGGTCAAAATCTTGGTGGACCTGCGCAACGGCAAAGGCCAAGTGGACGACATCGACCACCTGGGCAACCGCCGCGTGCGCTGCGTGGGTGAATTGGCCGAAAACCAGTTCCGCACCGGTTTGGCGCGCATTGAAAAGGCGGTCAAAGAGCGCCTGGGTCAGGCCGAGCAAGAGCCGCTGATGCCGCACGACCTGATCAACTCCAAGCCCATCTCGGCCGCGCTCAAAGAATTCTTTGGCGCCTCGCAGCTGTCGCAGTTCATGGACCAGACCAACCCGCTGGCCGAAATCACCCACAAGCGCCGTGTCTCGGCCCTTGGCCCGGGCGGTTTGACCCGCGAGCGCGCAGGCTTCGAAGTGCGGGACGTGCACGTCACCCACTACGGCCGTGTCTGCCCCATTGAAACGCCTGAAGGCCCCAACATTGGCCTGATCAACTCGCTGGCTCTGTACGCCCGCTTGAACGAGTACGGCTTCATTGAAACGCCCTACCGCCAAGTGGTGGATGCCAAGGTGACCGACAAAATCGATTACCTCTCGGCCATTGAAGAAGGCAAGTACGTGATCGCGCAGGCCAATGCGATTTTGGACAAAGAAGGCAAGCTCACCGGCGAGTTGGTGTCTGCCCGTGAAAACGGCGAATCCATTTTGTGCGGCGCCGAGCGCGTGCAGTACATGGACGTCTCGCCTGCGCAGATCGTCTCGGTGGCCGCATCGCTGGTGCCCTTCTTGGAGCACGACGACGCCAACCGCGCGCTCATGGGCGCCAACATGTCGCGCCAGGCCGTGCCTGTGCTGCGCCCTGAAAAGCCTTTGGTCGGCACCGGCATTGAGCGTGTGGCGGCGGTGGACTCGGGCACCGTGGTCACGGCCACCCGTGGCGGTGTGGTGGACTATGTGGACGCCACCCGCATTGTTGTGCGCGTGAACGACGCTGAAACCGTGGCCGGTGAAGTGGGCGTGGACATTTACAACCTCATCAAATACCAGCGCTCCAACCAAAACACCAACATCCACCAGCGGCCCATCGTCAAGCGTGGCGACAAGCTGGAAAAGGGTGATGTGATCGCTGACGGTGCCTCCACCGACTTGGGCGAGATTGCCATCGGCCAAAACATGCTGATCGCCTTCATGCCCTGGAACGGCTACAACTTTGAGGACTCCATCCTCATCTCCGAGCGCGTGGTGGCCGAAGACCGTTACACCTCCATTCACATTGAAGAGCTGGTGGTGATGGCGCGCGACACTAAACTCGGTGCCGAAGAGATCACCCGCGACATCCCCAACCTGTCTGAGCAGCAGCTCAACCGGCTGGACGAGTCGGGCGTGATTTACGTGGGCGCTGAAGTGCAACCCGGCGACACGCTGGTGGGCAAGGTCACGCCCAAAGGCGAGACCACGCTCACGCCTGAAGAAAAACTGCTGCGCGCCATCTTTGGTGAAAAAGCCTCTGACGTCAAAGACACCTCGCTGCGTGTGAGCCAAGGCTCGCAGGGCACGGTGATCGACGTGCAAGTCTTCACCCGCGAAGGCATTGTGCGCGACAAGCGCGCCCAGCAAATCATTGACGACGAGCTCAAGCGCTTCCGCCTGGACCTGAACGACCAGCTGCGCATTGTGGAAGCCGACGCCTTTGACCGCATTGAAAAGCTGCTCGACGGCAAGCCCGCCAACGGCGGCCCTAAGAAGCTGGCCAAGGGCACAAAAATCGACAAGGCCTACCTCGCCGACGTCGAGAAGTACCACTGGTTTGACATTCGCCCCGCCGACGACGAGGTGGCCGCGCAGCTGGAGTCCATCAAGAACTCCATGGAGCAAACCCGCCACAGCTTTGATCTGTCTTTTGAAGAAAAGCGCAAAAAGCTCACCCAAGGCGACGAGCTGCCCGCAGGCGTGCTCAAGATGGTCAAGGTCTACCTGGCCGTCAAGCGCCGCTTGCAGCCTGGCGACAAGATGGCCGGCCGCCACGGCAACAAGGGCGTGGTCTCCAAGATCGTGCCCGTGGAAGACATGCCTTACATGGCCGACGGCACACCTTGCGACATCGTGCTCAACCCCCTGGGCGTGCCTTCGCGCATGAACGTGGGCCAGGTGCTCGAAGTTCACCTGGGCTGGGCCGCCAAAGGCATTGGCCAGCGCATAGGCGACATGCTGCAGGCCGAAAGCCGCGTGGCTGAGCTGCGCCAGTACATGGGGCAGGTCTACGGTCAGACCGGCCGCCAGGAAGACCTGTCGCAACTGAGCGACGAGCAACTCATCGAGATGGCGGGCAACCTCAAAGAAGGCATTCCCTTTGCCACCCCGGTGTTTGACGGCGCCTCTGAGGCCGACATCATGAACATGCTGCAGCTGGCCTACCCGGACGACCGGGCCAAGGTCAAGGGCCTGACCGCCACCCGCACCCAGGCTCAGCTCTATGACGGCCGCACCGGCGACCAGTTTGAGCGCACCACCACGGTGGGCTATATGCACTTCTTGAAGCTGCACCACTTGGTGGACGACAAAATGCACGCCCGCTCGACCGGCCCTTACAGCTTGGTCACCCAGCAGCCGCTGGGCGGCAAGGCCCAGTTTGGTGGCCAGCGTTTTGGCGAGATGGAGGTTTGGGCGCTCGAAGCCTACGGTGCCGCCTACGTGCTGCAAGAAATGCTCACCGTCAAGTCCGACGACGTGCAGGGCCGCACCAAGGTGTACGAGTCCATCGTCAAGGGCGAGCACGCCATCACGGCCGGCATGCCGGAGTCGTTCAATGTGTTGGTCAAGGAGATCCGCTCCTTGGGCATTGACATCGAACTCGAACGCAACTGATGCTCCTGGAATATGGCGGGACAGGCCCAAATTTGCGCAGCAAATTTGCGCTGTCTTCCACTGATTAAAAAAGGATCTGACTCATGAAATCGCTACTCGACCTGTTCAAGCAATTCACCCCTGATGAGCACTTTGATGCCATCAAGATCGGCCTGGCCTCGCCCGAAAAGATCCGTTCGTGGTCTTTTGGCGAGGTGAAAAAGCCTGAGACCATCAACTACCGCACCTTCAAGCCCGAGCGTGACGGTCTGTTTTGCGCCAAGATTTTTGGCCCCATCAAAGACTACGAATGCCTTTGCGGCAAGTACAAGCGCCTCAAGCACCGCGGCGTGATCTGCGAAAAATGCGGTGTGGAAGTGACCCAAACCAAAGTGCGCCGCGAGCGCATGGGCCACATCGACCTGGCCGCACCGTGTGCCCACATCTGGTTCCTCAAGTCCTTGCCTTCGCGCCTGGGCCTGGTGCTGGACATGACGCTGCGCGACATCGAGCGCGTGTTGTACTTTGAAGCGTATGTGGTGACCGACCCCGGCATGACCCCGCTGAAAAAGTTCGCGATCATGACCGAAGACGACTTTGACGCCAAGCGCCGTGAGTACGGCGATGAGTTCGTCGCCAAGATGGGCGCCGAAGGCATCAAGGAACTGCTCGAGGCGCTGGACCTGGACGTCGAGATCGACAAGCTGCGCAATGACTTGACCGGCTCCGAGATCAAGATCAAGAAAAACGCCAAGCGCTTGAAGCTCATGGAAGCGTTCAAAAAGTCTGGCATCAAGCCCGGCTGGATGGTGCTGGAAGTCTTGCCCGTGTTGCCACCGGACTTGCGTCCGCTGGTGCCCCTGGACGGCGGCCGCTTTGCGACCTCTGACCTGAACGACTTGTACCGCCGCGTGATCAACCGCAACAGCCGCCTGCGCCGTTTGCTGGAGTTGAAGGCCCCTGAGATCATTGCCCGCAATGAAAAGCGCATGCTGCAAGAAGCTGTGGATTCCTTGCTGGACAACGGCCGCCGTGGCAAGGCCATGACGGGCGCCAACAAGCGCGCGCTCAAGTCGCTGGCCGACATGATCAAAGGCAAGAGCGGTCGCTTCCGCCAGAACTTGCTGGGCAAGCGGGTGGACTACTCGGGCCGCTCGGTCATTGTGGTGGGCCCCACGCTCAAGCTGCACCAGTGCGGCCTGCCCAAGCTGATGGCGTTGGAGTTGTTCAAGCCCTTCATCTTCTCGCGCCTCGAAGCCATGGGCATTGCCACCACCATCAAGGCGGCCAAAAAAGAAGTTGAATCTGGCACCCCGGTGGTGTGGGACATCTTGGAAGAGGTGATCAAAGAGCACCCCGTGATGCTCAACCGCGCCCCTACGCTGCATCGCCTGGGCATCCAGGCGTTTGAGCCTATCTTGATTGAAGGCAAGGCCATTCAGCTGCACCCGCTGGTGTGCTCGGCTTTCAACGCTGACTTTGACGGCGACCAAATGGCCGTTCACGTGCCGCTGTCGGTGGAGGCGCAAATGGAAGCGCGCACGCTGATGCTGGCGTCGAACAACATCCTCTTCCCCGCCAACGGCGAGCCGTCCATCGTGCCCTCGCAAGACGTGGTGCTGGGCCTGTACTACGCCACCCGCGACCGCATCAACGCCAAAGGCGAAGGCTTGATCTTCTCGGACGTGAGCGAAGTGCAGCGCGCCTTTGACGCCGGACAAGTGGACATGAGCGCGCGCATCAACGTGCGCTTGACCGAGCACATCCGTGCCCGCGCCACCGGTGAGTTTGTCTCCAACACCCAAGTGTGGGAAACCACCACGGGCCGTGCCTTGTTGTCCGAGATCTTGCCCAAGGGCTTGTCTTTCTCGAACATCAACAAAGCGCTCAAGAAAAAGGAAATCTCCAAGCTCATCAACGCCTCTTTCCGCAAATGCGGATTGAAGGAAACGGTGGTGTTTGCCGACAAGCTGCTGCAAAACGGCTTCCGCCTGGCCACCCGCTCGGGCATCTCGATTTGCATTGACGACATGCTGGTGCCCAAGGAAAAAGGCGCCATCATTGAACGCTCTGAAAAAGAGGTCAAAGAAATCGAGCAGCAGTACGTCTCTGGCCTGGTGACTTCTGGCGAGCGCTACAACAAAGTGGTGGACATTTGGGGCAAGGCCGGTGACGAAGTCTCCAAGGTCATGATGGCCCAGTTGGCCAAAGAAAAGACCATTGACCGCCACGGCAACGAGGTCGCACAAGAGTCCTTCAACGCCATCTACATGATGGCCGACTCCGGCGCCCGCGGCTCTGCCGCGCAGATCCGTCAGCTCGCCGGCATGCGCGGCCTGATGGCCAAGCCCGACGGCTCCATCATTGAAACACCCATCACGGCGAACTTCCGTGAAGGCCTCAACGTGCTGCAGTACTTCATCTCCACGCACGGCGCCCGCAAAGGCTTGGCTGACACGGCGCTCAAAACTGCCAACTCCGGCTACTTGACCCGCCGCCTGTGCGACGTGGTGCAAGACCTGGTGGTCACTGAGACCGATTGCGGCACCGTTGAAGGCTCGCTGATGCGCGCCATCGTTGAGGGCGGCGAGGTCATCGAGTCCCTGCGCGACCGGGTGCTCGGCCGCACCACCGCCGAAGACGTGATCCATCCTGAAACACGCGCCCTGGTTCTGCAGGCCGGCGTGTTGCTCGATGAAGACCTGATCGACGACCTCGAACTCGCAGGCGTGGACGAAGTCAAGGTGCGCACCGCGCTGACCTGCGCCACGCGCTTTGGCCTGTGCGCCAAGTGCTACGGCCGCGACCTCGGACGCGGCGGCCAGATCAACACCGGCGAGGCGGTCGGCATCATTGCCGCACAGTCCATCGGCGAGCCCGGCACGCAGCTGACCATGCGCACCTTCCACATCGGCGGCGCGGCCTCTCGCGCTGCAGTGGCGTCCAGCGTGCAAGCCAAATCGAATGGCGTGATCGGTTTCAACGCGCCCATGCGCTATGTCACCAACAGCCGCGGCGAGTTGGTGGTGATTGCCCGCTCTGGCGAGATCGTCATTCACGACGAGCACGGCCGTGAGCGCGAGCGCCACAAGGTGCCTTATGGTGCCATTCTTACCGTCAAGGCCGACCAGCCCATCAAGGCCGGCGCCGTGCTGGCCAACTGGGACCCGCTGACCCGCCCCATCATCACGGAGTTCGCCGGCAAGGTGGCCTTCGAGAACGTGGAAGAAGGCGTGACCGTGGCCAAGCAGCTCGACGAGGTGACTGGCCTGTCCACGCTGGTGGTGATCGACCCCAAGCGCCGCGGCTCGACCAAGGTGGTGCGCCCGCAGGTCAAGCTGATCGACGCCTCTGGCAAAGAAGTCAAGATCCCCGGCACCGACCACTCCGTGACCATTGGTTTCCCCATAGGCGCTTTGGTGCAGGTGCGTGACGGCCAGGACGTAGGCCCCGGCGAAGTGCTGGCCCGCATCCCGGTGGAAGGTCAAAAGACGCGCGACATCACCGGCGGTCTGCCGCGTGTGGCCGAGCTGTTCGAGGCCCGCACACCCAAGGACAAAGGCATCTTGGCCGAGATGACGGGCACCGTCTCCTTCGGCAAGGAAACCAAAGGCAAGGTTCGCCTGCAAATCACCGACCCTGAAGGCAAGGTCTGGGAAGAGCTGGTGCCCAAGGAAAAGAACATCTTGGTGCACGAGGGCCAGGTGGTCAACAAGGGCGAGTCCATCGTCGACGGTCCGGCCGACCCGCAAGACATTTTGCGTTTGCTGGGCATGGAAGAGCTGGCGCGCTACATCGTCGACGAGGTGCAAGACGTCTACCGCTTGCAAGGTGTGAAGATCAACGACAAGCACATCGAGGTGATCGTTCGCCAGATGCTGCGCCGCGTGGTGGTCGAGAACCCGGGGGATTCAACCTACATCGCGGGCGAGCAAGTCGAGCGTTCGGCTCTGCTGGACAACAACGACCTGCTGCGCGGCCAGAGCAAGCTGCCTGCCACCTTCAGCAACTTGCTGTTGGGCATCACCAAGGCCTCGCTGTCCACCGATTCCTTCATCTCCGCGGCGTCCTTCCAGGAAACCACCCGCGTGTTGACCGAGGCGGCCATCATGGGCAAGCGCGACGAGCTGCGTGGCTTGAAAGAAAACGTCATCGTCGGTCGTCTGATTCCCGCAGGCACGGGCATGGCTTACCACGAAGCCCGCAAGGCCAAGGAGTCTATGGACGACGCCGAGCGCCGCGCCATTGCGGACACGGAAGCCGCTGAGTTGCTTGAAGCCACGGAAACAAGTGAAGGTGCACAAAGCACGACCTTCTGAGTCCACGCCGCAGGCACTGGCCCGCTGATTCAGATCTGTGGGCTGGCCTCTAGGCTTGAAAAGCCCCGCGCACTTTGACAAGGGCGCGGGGTTTTTTTTCGCCCCAGCTCGGCTGCGCTAAAGTGGAAGTCTTACTTCCTGTCGCAAGACCATGTCCTCAGACACCCTGATCTACATTGCCCTGGGCGCCGTGCTGGTGTTCTGGGCTGTGGGCGCCCACAACCGTCTGGTCCGGCTGAAAAACGTCGTGGGTCGGGAGTACGGCACCATTGACGCCATGCTGCTGCAGCGCCACAAACTGCTGGCTCAATTGCAGGCCGTGGGTGACAAGCTCGACGATGGCTTGCTCTCGCACCTGGACAGCTGCAGCCGCAAGGCGCGCGCGGTCATGGACCAAGCCCGGCTTCGCCCCTCAGGCAGCCGGGAAGCCATTGCACTGGCGCATGCTGAACAGGCACTGGACCAAGCGCTGGCGCAGGTGTGGCAGTCTCAGCCCACTCAACAAGCCGTGAGGGGTGATCCGGCCTTGCGCCAGGTGGTCTTGAGCCTGGTGGAGCTGGAGGGCCGGCTGGAACAGGTGTGCCAGCCCTACAACCAGGCGGTGCAGGACTTCAACGAGGCTGTGCGTGAAATCCCGGCTTGGCTGATCGCTCAGCTGGCCAGCATCAAGGCCTTGCCTGGCCTGCCTTTGGCCGCCCATGGTGCAGCCCGCGCAGCAGCGCGGCCCCTGTTGGTGGGGCGCCAACAGGACGACGCGGCGGCGGCGCGGGCTGCTGGGCTGTGAAACTGGCGCCCTGGCGCTATAGTCCTGACTTGACGCAGGCGCCTTGCGTGCCCGGCCACCACTTCGGCCACCGTGTCGACGACCACCTTGACAAATTGGTGTCGAACCTCGATTGAATTACTTTTAGGAGAGAAATCATGACGCATCGCATGGGGGCCGTCATCTTGGCCCTGGCCGCTGGCTTGGGCGCAAGCGCTGCTGCGGCCCAGGTCAACGCAGGCCAAGACGCACTGTTCATCAAGAGCTTGGCCGCCACCTGCGCCAACTGCCACGGCACGGCAGGCCAGGCTGTGGCAGGTTCTGCCAATGTCTCGCTGGCTGGCTTGGACAAGAATTACTTGGTCACGCAAATGAAGGCCTTCAAAAGCGGCGCGCGGCCCGCCACCGTCATGCACCAGCTGGCCAAGGGCTACAGCGACGCCCAGATCGACACCATGGCCGCCTACTTTGCGGCCCAGAAAAAATAAGGAACGCACCATGACTGCCTCTTTGTCACGCCGTGCGGTGCTGCACGGCACCGCTGCCCTGGGCCTGTTGGGCCTGGGCGCTTGCGCCACCACCTCCATTCCCTCACGCGCCAAGGTCGTGGTCATTGGCGGCGGCTACGGTGGCGCCACCGCGGCCAAGTACCTGCGTTGGTTGTCGGACTACAAAATTGACGTGGTGATGATTGAGCCTCAAGAGGCTTTTGTGTCCTGCCCCATGTCCAACTTGGTGCTGTCTGGCGTCAAGCAAATGGACTACCTCACCACGCCTTACACCTCCTTGAGCCGCCGCCATGGCGTGACCGTGGTGCGTGACCGCGCGCAAAGCGTGGACACCCGCGCCAAAACCGTCACGCTGGCCAATGGCCCGGTGATTGGCTACGACAAGCTCATCGTCTCGCCCGGCATCGATTTGATATTCAACGGCATTGAGGGCCTGCAACAAGCCCAGCAAGACGGCCAGATCCTGCAGGCCTGGAAGGCCGGCGCCGAGACCGTGGCCCTGCGCCGCCAGCTCGAAGCCATGCCCGACGGTGGCGTGTTCGCCATCACCATCCCCGAGCAGCCCTACCGCTGCCCGCCCGGCCCCTACGAGCGCGCCTCGGTGGTGGCCGGCTACTTCAAGGCCCACAAGCCGCGCAGCAAGGTGCTCATTCTTGACGCCAACCCCGATGTCATCTCCAAAGGGGCCTTGTTCAAAAAGGTCTGGGCCGAGCAGTACAAGGGCATGCTGGAGTACCGCTCCCAGCACCGCGTCACTGCGGTGGACGCCAAGGCCGGTGTGATCAAGTTCGACGTGCAAGACGATGTCAAAGCCCAGGTGCTCAATGTGCTGCCCGCCATGCGTGCAGGCGCCATTGCGGTGCAAGCGGGCCTGAACAACCAGGCCAACAACCGCTGGTGCGGCGTCAACTACCTGAACTTTGAGTCGACAGCGGCCAAGGACGTGCATGTGCTGGGCGACGCTATTTTGGCCGCACCGGCCATGCCCAAGAGCGGCCACATGGCCAACAGCCAAGCCAAGGTGGCGGCAGCGGCCATCGTCGCCGAAATGGCGGGCTGGACCGTCAATCCCGCGCCCATGCTCACCAACACTTGCTACAGCTTCATTGATCCCAAAAACTCCATCCACGTGGCCAGCGTGCACGCGTACGTGGCGGCTGAAAAAACCTTCAAAACCGTGGCCGGTTCTGGCGGCGTGAGTGCCGCCCCCTCGGAGTTGGAAGGCGTTTACGCCTTGAGCTGGGCCAGCAACATCTGGGCCGATACCTTGGCCTGACAAGCCAGGACCGCCGATGTTCAGGCAAGGCGGTCCTGGTTTGAACTTGACTGTCCGTGGCCCCACTTTCCCCACTTTTCTTTGTCTTCTCCCACGGCGCTGTCCCCCTCTCTTTCTCCACCCTTGTGGCGGCAGCTGCAAGCCGCCGCAGCTGTGGTGGCGGCCGTGCGCGCTGGCCGCTCGACCACCGCCCTTTTTGAGCGTCTGGAGCCCGGTTTGCGCGGCGGTGTGCAGGCCTTGTCGTTTCACGCTTTGCGCTGGCTGGGCTTGGCCGAAGCGCTGCGCTCGCAATTGGCCAGCCGACTGCCCTCGCCCGAGGTCGACGCCTTGCTGTGCACGGCGCTGGCCTTGGCCGCCCGCCCGCAAGAGGGGCAAGGCGCAGACCAAGCGCTGCACACCCTGGTGAGCCAAGCGGTGGAGGCGGCCAAGCAGTCGCCGGGCACCTGCCACCAGGCCAGCTTTGTCAATGGCTGCCTCAGGCGGTTTTTGCGCGAGCAAGCCTTACTGATGCAGGTGGCCAGCCAGCAGCCACAGGCCGTGTGGAACCACCCGGCTTGGTGGATCAAGCGCTTGCGCCAAGACCACCCGCAGCACTGGCAAGGTATTTTGCAGGCCAACAACAGCCGAGCCCCCCTGACACTGCGCATCAACCCCCGGCGAGTCAGCCAAGCGCAGTACCTGGCCGATTTGGCTGCGGTGGGCCTGGACGCCCGGCCGGTGGGTGCGCAAGGCGTGGTGCTGGCGCGCTCGGTTGCTGTGCCCTCCTTGCCTGGGTACGCCCAAGGCCATTTTTCTGTGCAGGACGCGGGCGCCCAACTGGCGGCGCCATTGCTGCTGGAGGGCTTGCCGACCACGGCTGGCCCACTGCGTCTGCTGGACGCTTGCGCCGCCCCTGGGGGCAAAACCGCACACCTGTTGGAACTGGCCCACGCCCATGTGCTGGCGCTGGACGTGGATGCCGTGCGCTGCCAGCGCGTCACCCAGAACCTCGCCCGCCTGGGCTTGAGCGCGCAGGTGCAGGCCGGCGATGCGGCAGACACTGCGGCCTGGTGGGATGGCCAAGCTTGGGACGGCATTTTGCTGGACGCCCCTTGCACCGCCTCGGGCATCGTGAGGCGCCACCCCGACGTGCGTTGGCTGCGCAGGCCCACCGATGTGGCTCAGCTGGCCGCGCAGCAAGCGCGCTTGCTCAAGGCTTTGTGGCCGCTGCTCAAGCCGGGCGGCCAATTGCTGTACTGCACCTGCTCGGTGTTCAAGGCCGAGGGTGAGGCGCAGATCCAAACGTTTCTTGCGCACCACACCGATGCACAAATGCGACCCTCGCCCGGTCATTTGCTGCCGCTTGCGGCCGGTGTAGAGCCACAGTTACCGGACAATCAACGGGGTGAACACGACGGTTTTTATTACGCGCGCTTGGTCAAACTGGGGGCGTGAACGCCTGGCCGGCTGGTCGCGCATGGTCGGCTTGCGGCTGGCCGCCTGCGCCTTGTTGCTCGCTGGCTGGGCTGCGGCTGGGGCTGCTGAGCTCAGCAGTCTGCGCACTGAACGCCAAGACGACGGCATTTACCTCAGCGCCACGGTGAAATTTGAGCTGTCGCCCGTGGTCGAAGATGCCCTGCTCAAGGGCATCCCCCTGATCTTTGTGGCCGAGGCCGAGATTTACCGCAGCCGCTGGTACTGGACCGATAAGCGCGTGGCCCTGGCGTCGCGCAGTCTGCGCCTGGCCTACCAGCCGCTGACCCGCCGCTGGCGGCTGAGCCAGGCCGATGGCAGCAGCGCCCCCCGCGTGGCCTTGGCCCAAAGTTACGACTCCCTGGCCGAGGCCCAGGGTGCTATAGAGCGCATCTCGAGCTGGAAAATCGCCGAGTCCAGCGAGGTCGACGCCAGCGAGCATTTTTTGAACTTTCGCTTTCGGCTGGACCTCAGCCAACTGCCGCGCCCATTTCAAATTGGCATGGCTGGTCAACGCGAATGGCAAATTGCCCTGGAGCGCAGCCAGCGCCTGCGGCTAGAGCGTCGCGGGGACTATCCTCAAGCCGCCGACAAATAAGCCATGTCAGCCCCTGAACTCCTGCCGCCCTTGCGCACCAGCCGCGCCTTTCGCTGGGCAGTGGGCGTGGGCCTGGGGGTGGTCGCGGCCCTGAGCCTGGTGCTGCTGTTCATGCTGGCCCAGGCCACCGGCAATCGCGAACTCTACGAGCGCTACTACGCGGTCTTGTTCGCGCTCAACGTGGCCCTGGCTTCTTTGCTGCTGGCCGTCATTGTCTGGCTGGTGCTGCGCATGGCGGTGCGCTTGCGCCAGGGTAAATTTGGCAGTCGGCTGCTGGTCAAACTTGCCGCCATTTTTGCCTTGGTCGGCTTGCTCCCGGGCGTGATGATTTACGTGGTGTCCTTCCAGTTCGTCAACCGCTCGATTGAAAGCTGGTTTGATGTCAGGGTCGAGAGCGCTTTGAACGCTGGTTTGCAACTGGGCCGCCTCACGCTGGACCGCACGGCCGCAGACCTGGGCCTGCGCGCCCGCTCGGCGGCCCGCCAGCTCGGTGAGGCCTCCGATGGCGCTGGCAGCCTCACGCTGGAGCGACTGCGCGAGCAACTGGGCGTGCGCGACATCACTTTGTGGAGCGCCTCGGGTCAGCTGCTCTCCAGCGCCAGCGGTGGCGCCTTGTTGATGGCACAGGCCGAGCGGCCCAACAGCGCGCAGATGCGCCAGGCCCGCACCCAAGGCGTGTCCACGCAGATTGATGGCCTGGATGACATCGTGACATCAGGCGCGGCTTTGCCCCAGGCCCGCCTGCGTGCCTTGGCCGTGGTCAACTCCGCCAGCTTGGAGTTGTCAGGCGGCGTGCGCTATTTGCAGCTCGGCGAGGACCTGCCGGCCGACTTGGTCAGCAACGCCATGGCGGTGCAAGAAGCCAACCGCGAATACCAAGAGCGCGCGCTGGCCCGAGGCGGCCTCAAGCGCATGTACATAGGCACACTCACCTTGGCCCTCTTTTTGGCCGTGTTCAGTGCTGTGTTGCTGGCGGTGCTGCTGGGCACCCAACTGGCCAAGCCGCTGTTGCTCTTGGCCGAAGGCGTTCGCCAAGTGGCGCGTGGCGACTTGGGCCCCAAGGCCGCGCTGCAAACCCGGGACGAGCTCGGTGGCCTGACACGCTCTTTTGCGCAAATGACGCAGCAGCTCTTTGAGGCCCGCTCGGCAGTACAAACCAGCATGAGCCAAGTCGATGCAGCCCGCGCCAGTTTGCAAACCATCTTGGACAACCTGACCGCCGGTGTGATGGTGCTCAACGCCGAGGGCCGCATTTTGTCGTGCAACCCTGGTGCCACGCGCATCTTGCGCGCCCCCTTGGCCGCCTTTGTGGGACAGCCCTTGACGGCAGTGCCCGGCCTGCAGGCGCTGGGCCAGGGCGTGCAGGCGCAGTTCCAAGCCTTTTTATCGGAGCAAGCCGTGCACGGCCTGGAGCATTGGCAGCAGTCCTTTGAGTTGTCCGGCAGTGGCAGCGGTGCCACCGAACACCGCATCACTTTGATTGCGCGCGGCGCCTCCATGCCTGGCACACAAGACTGGCTGCTGGTGTTTGATGACGTGTCTGACGTGGTTTCTGCCCAACGCGTGGAAGCCTGGGGCGAGGTGGCCAGGCGCTTGGCCCATGAAATCAAAAACCCACTCACGCCCATACAGCTGTCGGCCGAGCGCCTGGAAATGAAGCTGGCCCACAAATTAGAAGGCGCAGACCAGCAGGTGCTCACCAAGTCGGTCAAAACCATCGTCGACCAGGTCGACGCCATGAAGCGCTTGGTCAACGAGTTTCGCGACTACGCCCGCTTGCCTGCGGCAGATCTAAAGCCGCTGGACCTCAACGCCTTGGTCAGCGACGTCATGCAGCTCTACCCCCAAGGCGGTGCTGCCGTGCCCTTGCATGTCGAGCTCGATGCCCAGGCGCCGCGGGTCTCGGGCGACGCGCAGCAGCTGCGCCAAGTCATACACAACCTGCTGCAAAACGCCCAGGACGCACACGAGGGCAAGGTGGTCCCAGTCGGTGGACCGCCGCCTTGCGTGGTGATCAAAACAGAGTGCGCCGCTGGCAGCCGACGCGTGCGGCTGGTGGTCTGGGACAACGGCTCTGGCTTTCCTGAAAACATCCTCAAGCGCGCTTTTGAGCCTTATGTCACCACCAAGGTCAAAGGCACGGGTTTGGGGTTGGCGGTGGTGCGAAAAATTGTGGATGAACACGGTGCGCGCATAGACATCAGCAACCGGGTCAGCGAGGGCGTGGTGCTGGGTGCCCAAGTCTCGCTATCATTCCCGGGGGTAACAGCCCCCTGAAGAGCTTGCGCGCAACCGCAACTCACCAGACCAACAACGGGTAAACAGCGAGATCGGGCTCATGGCAAACATACTGGTGGTCGACGACGAACTGGGCATACGCGACCTGCTGTCTGAAATCCTCAATGACGAGGGCCATCAGGTCGAACTCGCAGAAAACGCCGCGCAAGCCCGCGCTGCCCGCCAACGCGCTCGGCCCGACCTGGTGCTGCTGGACATCTGGATGCCAGACACCGACGGCGTCACCCTGCTCAAAGAATGGTCTACCTTGGGGCTGTTGAACATGCCCGTGATCATGATGAGCGGCCACGCCACGGTGGACACCGCCGTCGAGGCCACCAAGATAGGTGCCATGGCTTTTCTTGAAAAACCCATCACCATGCAAAAGCTGCTGCAGGCTGTGGAGCAGGGCTTGAGTCGCCAAGGCGCCAAAAAAACAGCTTCTGTCATGCTGGGGGTGATCAGCTCACCCAACCATTCTGCACAAGTGGCTGCTTTGCATGCCCAAGCTGACAGTCAGAGCGCAGGCCCACAGCCTGTGCAAAGCTTTGGGCTAGACAAGCTGCTGCGCGATGCCCGCGATGAATTTGAAAAAGCTTACTTTGAGTTCCATCTGGCCAAAGAAGGCGGCTCCATGACCCGGGTGGCCGAACGCACGGGCCTGGAACGCACCCACCTGTACCGCAAGCTCAAGCAGTTGGGTGTGGACCTCTCGCGCGGTAAACGCGTGGCCTGAGGGTTGGGCTTTAAGGGACCTTCTGGGAGAGGCTGGGTCTGGTCATCTGTTATAGTGCTCTTCCTGGCCCGGTAGCTCAGTCGGTAGAGCAGAGGATTGAAAATCCTTGTGTCGGTGGTTCGATTCCGCCCCAGGCCACCAAAATGCGGGAATAGCTCAGTTGGTAGAGCGATACCTTGCCAAGGTATAGGTCGACGGTTCGAACCCGTTTTCCCGCTCCAAATTTTGGGGCTCTCAGTTTGCAGCCCCCTCACTTAACGCCTGGACCTTGTGTTCAGGCGTTTTGCTTTGTGGCTGGCTTTTTAGGGCGTACCAGGCCCTAAAAAAAAGTTCCCGCCAGCGTCATCACCTGACCGCCCGTGCCCAGCTTAAAGCGCGAAATGCCGGGCAAATCATGGGTGTTCACGCCGCCCAAATCAAGCTGCTCCACGCCTTGCGCCTGCAGCTGTGCCATGGCTCGCCACAGCAAGAGGTTGTGCACGTTGAGCTTCCTGCCCGCTTCGTTGGACCAGCCCATGTGGTAAGTCGCGCCCCGGCCATGCAGCAAAAAAAGCATGGCGGCCACGGTGTCTTTGCCTTGTTTGGCGGTGCTCATCAGCAGGGCCTGGGAGGGTTTGGCGTGGGCGTCAATGAAGGCCGGGACCAGTTGGGTGGGCAGGCCGTGAAAGCCCCGGCTTTGGCGCTGCTCGTCCTCGCGCGCAAGGAGCAGCTGACAAGCTTGCCGGTCGGCCTGTACCTGCACACGCAAGCTGGCGTCGGCCTCTGCCTTGGCCAGGCGGTTGCGCCATTTGCCCTCCAGCTTGAGGCGCAGTTCGACCAGAGGCTGCCGCAAATCGAGCATCACCGTGGAGTAGCCGGTCATGACACGGGTCAGCCCGCTCATTTCGCGATTCTGCAATTCGCCGGCGCTGACGTTGGGCGACAACAAGGTCACGCGCAGCGGGCGCATGGGCACGCTGCGTTGCACAAGGCGGATCGCTTGTTGGCGCCATTCGGCCGTGGCCTCAGGCGCCCACACTGGCCCGCGTGTGCATGACGACAAAGCCAGGTAGCCCGCCACGCGGCGGCAAATGAATTGGGCCAGGCCTCGCAGCTGGCCCGCGTCTTCAATGCAGGCGCGGTGCACCTGCACACCCAGTGTTTTCATGGCCTCGCCATAGGCCCAGCACTGCTGTAGAGAGCCGCCATGGCGGGCATGGAAGTCTTGCCAGTTTTCGCGCTCCAGTTGGTTCCAGCTCAGCCTCATGGGGATGCATCATACGAAGCCCGTGTGTGGCGCTGGCGACTTGCCGCACAATGCGTGTCTTCATGAAAAAGTCGGACTCCACAGTCATCTTGGGCCACGATTTGCCCAAACCTCGCCTGACCTTGGCCGGCGCCCTGTGGTGCATGCTGTATTTGGCCGTGCCTGTGCTGGCGCTGGGCAGTTTGCTCGATGCCTTGGCCCAGTGGTGGCTGGGCTGGTGCCTGGGCCTGTGGTGTCTGGTGTAGACCATCGCGCCTTGCGCGCTTTTAAGTGAAAATACTAAATTCTCCATAACCCCTACAGCCAGGCGCATCAAGCTCGCCTAGCATGTGCAACCCACGCCGGCATGTCCTGGCTGGGCTTTTGAAAGGCCACGTCTTGTCGGCAGAGATCATTCTTGAAACCCGTGGCTTGACCAAAGAGTTCAAGGGCTTTGTGGCCGTCAACCAGGTAGACCTGCAGGTCAAGCGCGGCCATATCCACGCCTTGATTGGCCCCAATGGGGCTGGTAAAACCACTTTTTTCAACCTGCTCACCAAGTTTTTGCCGCCGAGTGCGGGCAGCATCAGCTTCAACGGCGCAGACATTACGCATGAAAAGCCCGCGCAGACGGCGCGGCGCGGCATCGTGCGATCGTTTCAAATTTCGGCGGTTTTTCCCCACATGACGGTGCTGGACAACGTGCGCGCTGCCTTGCAGCGCAACTTGGGCACCTCGTTTCATTTTTGGCGCTCTGAAAAAACCTTGTGGCCGCTGCACGACAGAGCCCGGGAGTTGCTGGCTGCCGTGGATTTGCAAGACTTTGAGCAAGAGCTCACCGTCAATTTGCCCTATGGCCGCAAACGCGCGCTGGAGCTGGCCACCACCTTGGCGCTGGAGCCTGAACTCATGCTGCTCGACGAGCCCACCCAGGGCATGGGCCACGAAGACGTGGACCGAGTGACCCAGCTCATCAAGAAAGTATCGAGCGGCCGCACCATCTTGATGGTGGAACACAACATGAGCGTGGTGGCCCGCATTGCCGACCGCATCACGGTGCTGCAGCGCGGCGCGGTGATCGCCGATGGCACGTACGACGAGGTCTCGCGCAACCCGCTGGTGATCGAGGCCTACATGGGCACTCACGACACCGAACTGGCAGGGGCGCACTGATGGCCGGTGAATTTCTGTGCATTGAAGACCTCAACGCCTGGTATGGCGAGTCTCACATCTTGCACGGCGTGAACTTGACGGTGAACGAAGGTGAGGTGGTGTGCCTGCTCGGCCGCAACGGCGCCGGCCGCACCACCACCTTGCGTGCCATGGTGGGTTTGACCGGCGCGCGCCCCGGCTCGGTGCGCATCAAAGGGCAAGAGGCCATTCGCATGTCGCCTCACAAGGTGGCGCGTCTGGGCATTGGCTACTGCCCTGAAGAGCGAGGTATTTTTGCCAGCTTGTCGGCCGAAGAAAACCTCATGCTGCCTCCCACCATTGCCCCTGGCGGCATGAGTTTGGACGACATCTACCTGATGTTCCCCAACCTCCAAGAGCGCGCCAACAGCCCGGGCACGCGCTTGTCGGGTGGCGAGCAGCAAATGCTGGCTGTGGCCCGCATTTTGCGCACGGGCGCACGCTTGCTGCTTTTGGACGAGATTTCCGAAGGCTTGGCCCCTGTCATTGTGCAGAAGCTGGCCGAGACCATTCGCCTGCTCAAGGCCCGCGGCTACACCGTGGTGCTGGTGGAGCAAAATTTTCGTTTTGCCGCTCCCTTGGCCGACCGTTTTTACGTCATGGAGCACGGCCGCATCGTGCAGCAGTTCGCCCAAAGCGAGCTGGCCGGCAACATGAAAATGCTCCAGGAATACCTGGGCGTCTGAGCTTTTTTATTCACCAACCAAAGGATAGTTCCATGAAACTCAAAACCCTGGCCTCAGCCATCACCTTGGCCTTGGGCTCACTGGGCGTTGTCAGCACCCAGGCCCAAGCCCCCGTCCCCGTGAAGATCGGATTCATCACCGACATGTCCAGCCTGTACGCCGACATTGATGGCCCGGCCGGCGTAGAAATGATCAAGATGGCCGTGCAAGATTTTGGCGGCAAGGTGCTGGGCCGCCCCATTGAGGTGCTGTCGGCCGACCACCAGAACAAGGCCGATGTGGCCAGCTCCAAAGCCCGTGAATGGATAGACAAAGACGGTCTGTCCATGCTGCTGGGCGGCACCAGCTCGGGCACCGCTATTGCTATGTCCAAAGTGGCTTCCGAGAAAAAGCGCCCCTACATCGTGATCGGTGCGGGCTCTTCGCGCCTGACGAATGAAGACTGCTCGCCCTACACCGTGCACTACGCTTACGACACCGTGGCGCTGGCCAAGGTGGCGGGCTCGGCCATGGTCAAAGCAGGCAACAAAAGCTGGTACTTTTTAACCGCCGACTATGCCTTTGGTCACTCGCTGGAAGCGGACGCCTCGGCCGTGGTCAAAGCCAACGGCGGCTCGGTGGCCGGCGCGGTGCGTCACCCGCTCAATGCGTCGGATTTTTCGTCTTTCTTGCTGCAAGCCCAAGGCTCAAAGGCGCAAATTTTGGCCTTGGCCAATGCCGGTGGTGACACCATCAACGCCATGAAGGCGGCGCGCGAGTTTGGCATCAACAAGACCATGAAAGTGGCCGGCCTGCTGGTCTTCATCAACGACGTGCACAGCCTGGGCTTGAACAACACCGAAGGCCTGCAATTGGCCGACAGCTGGTACTGGAACCAAGACGACGCCAGCCGCGCCTTTGCCAAGCGTTTCTTTGAGAAATTCAAGCGCATGCCCTCCAGCATTCAGGCCGCCGACTACTCGGCCACCACGACTTACCTCAAGGCCGTGCAGACCGTGGGCTCCACCGACGCCGACCGCGTGATGGCTGAACTCAAGAAGATGAAGATCAATGATTTTTATCACAAGGACGCCACCATCCGTGCCGATGGCCGTTTGATTCACGACATGTACCTCTACCAAGTGAAGGCCCCCAAAGAGTCCACCACGCCGTGGGATTACTACAAGTTGGTGACCAAGGTGCCTGGTGACCAAGCTTTCACCTCCCTGGCCGATTCGCGTTGCTCGCTGGTCAAGAAGTAAACCCTTGGTCGGCTGCCAGGTCAAGCTGCAGCCGCTGCTCGATTTGCACCACCGGCGCTTTTTGCCGGTGGTGCGGTTTGAATTGACAACTTAGAAGAAAGAGATCGATGGAGATCTTCGGCATACCGCACCAGGCTTTTTTGGGCCAGCTCATGCTGGGCCTGGTCAATGGCGCGTTCTACGCCATGCTCAGCCTGGGTCTGGCGGTGATTTTTGGCCTGCTCGACATCGTCAACTTTGCGCATGGCGCGCTTTACATGCTGGGCGCTTTTGCCGCTTGGATTTTGCTTGACAAGTTTGGCGTGAACTACTGGTACGCCTTGCTGCTCGCGCCGCTGCTCGTCGGTGCGCTGGGGGTGGTGATTGAGCGTGTATTTTTGAAAAGGCTGTACGGGCTGGACCCGCTTTACGGCCTGCTGCTGACTTTTGGCTTGGCACTCATTTTGGAAGGCGTGTTCCGCGAGCTCTACGGCGTCTCCGGCCAGTCTTACCAAGTGCCAGAGCAGTTGGCGGGCGCGACCAACCTGGGCTTCATGATCTTGCCCAACTACCGCGCTTGGGTGGTGCTGGCCTCCTTGGTGGTGTGCCTGGGCACTTGGTACCTGATTGAGCGCACCCGGCTGGGCGCTTACCTGCGGGCGGCCACCGAAAACGCCAAGCTGGTGCAGGCCTTTGGTGTGAACGTGCCAGTCATGGTCATGCTCACTTATGGGGCCGGTGCGGCGCTGGCCGGTTTGGCTGGCGTGCTGGCCGCGCCCATCATTCAAGTGACGCCGCTCATGGGGTCCAACCTCATCATTGTGGTGTTTGCTGTGGTGGTGATTGGCGGCATGGGCTCCATCATGGGCTCCATCCTGACCGGCTTGGGGCTGGGGCTGGTTGAGGGCTTGACCCGTGTGTTCTACCCCGAGGCCTCCAGCGTGGTGGTGTTTGTGGTGATGATCATTGTGCTGATGCTGCGGCCTGCCGGCCTGTTTGGCAAGGAGGCGTGAGCATGTTCAAACGTTTGTCTTTCGCCGCTCAAATGGCGCTGTTGGCGCTGTTGTTGTCGGCGCCCTTTTTGGGCCTGTACCCGGTGTTCTTGATGAAGCTGCTGTGCTTCGCCTTGTTCGCCTGTGCGTTCAACTTGCTGCTGGGCTTTACCGGCCTACTGTCTTTTGGCCACGCGGCCTTTTTTGGCTTTTCGGCCTATGTCACCGGGCACCTCATCAAGGTGCTGGGCTGGTCGCCCGAGTTGGCCTTGTTGGCCGGCGCCGTCACGGGTGCTGGTCTGGGGGCGGTGTTCGGCTTGGTGGCCATACGGCGACAGGGCATTTACTTTGCCATGATCACCTTGGCGCTGGCGCAGATGGTGTTTTTCATCTGCTTGCAAGCGCCCTTTACCGGTGGTGAAGACGGGCTGCAGGCGGTGCCGCGCGGCATGTTGTTGGGCAGCGTGTCCTTGATGTCAGACACGGTCATGTACTACGTGGTGGCCGCCATCTTTTTGGCCTGTTACCTGGGCATTGCGCGCATTGTCAACTCACCGTTTGGCCAGGTGCTCAAGATGATCCGCGAGAACGAGCCGCGCGCGGTGTCCCTGGGCTATGAGGTGGACCGTTACAAGCTCTTGGCCTTTGTGCTGTCGGCGGCGCTGGCCGGGCTGGCGGGCTCGCTCAAAACCTTGGTCATGGGTTTTGCCACGCTTTCAGACGTGCACTGGTCCATGTCGGGCGAGGTCATCTTGATGAGCTTGCTGGGCGGGGTGGGCACGCTGTTCGGCCCGGTGTTGGGTGCAGGCATCGTCATTGCGCTGCAAAACCTGTTGGCTGACAAGGTCGGCTCTTGGGTGACGGTGATCATTGGTGCAATTTTTGTGATTTGCGTCATGACCTTTCGCAAGGGCGTGGTGGGCGAGTTGCAGGCTTACATGGACCGCAGACGCCAACACGGCTGAGCCGTCTTGGCTTGGGCTGGTTGATGCCTGGTGCTCAAGGCCTGGTGCTTGAGGCCTCAGGCTTCAAACTTGAGCGCTCAGGTGATGCGCACCGTGCAAAACAACTGGTAGCCTTTGAGCCGGTGCGAGCGAATGCTGTTGTCGCCCGCGCCCGCTTCTGCCATCTTGCGGCGGACTCGGTAAACCAAGGCCTCAAGAGCCGATTTTTTGCCGTCACCGCGGCCCAGCATTTGATAAATGTGCTGGGTTTCCAGCGTGCGGTCTCTGGCTCTGGCCAGACCGGCCAGCAGCGCATACTCGGTGGTGGTGAGCCTGGCGGTGCCCTGCGGGCCGCTCACCTGCAGTGTGCTGCTGTTCAATTCGATGGCGCGTGCATCAGGCGCCAAAGGCTCTTGTTTGGGTTGCATGTCCAGGCGGCGTGCCAACACATTGATGGCCGCCACCAGTTCTTCATTGGCGACGGGCTTGGCAAGGTAAATGTCTGCACCACTTTGGTAGCCGCTGACCCGGTCCATGGTGCTGTTGCGAGCGCTGATCACAATAATGCCCATCACCGGGTGGGCGTGGCGCATGCGCTTGATCAAGCTCAAGCCGTCTTCTTTGGGCAAAGCCAGATCGATCAGCGCCAAATCTGGCACTTGCGCGACCACGGCAGCATCGACATCTTCTGCTGCTGCCAGACCCACCACTTGGTGGTTTTGACGCTTGAGCGTCTCGGTCATGGCCAGTTGCAGTTCTTGGTAGTCTTCAACCAAAAGAATGTTCATAAATTATAAAAACTGATAAATAAATGGCGTTTATCCATTCAACGATGACCCTAACCACAATGGACTTCAATCAAAAAATGACCAGTTTGTATTATTAGCCACTAAGTAATGATAAGTTGCAAAAAATTTACAAATATTTGGGTAATGCCTTTTTTAATTGACTAATTGAACCATTTAACATGCTTTCCTAGGATTAAACCCTTGTATTTAACTGATAATTTTTTTTTAGCGCGAGCCAAAGTCAGCCTGCATGAGCTGACTAAGTGGTCTGTCACAGGCTGTGCAGCTCAATCACCCAGAATAGCGATGTCGCAGAAACTGATTTTTTCTCACCAGAAACAAGCTCAACGGTTGCGCACCCAGTCTTGGCATGTTTCTGCAGCCCCGGACTTCACCAAGTCGGCCAGCAGGCGTTTGAGCCAAGATTCAAGGTCGGTGTTCGCAAAAAAGCGCTGGTGCACTTTGACCATGTAGGGCATGGACAGGGCCCAGGCCATGAAGTCTGGGCGCTGCTGCTGCTGCACCTCCAGCAATTTGAATTTCAGCAGCACCTTGCCCGCGTGCTGGGCATGGCGCACCGGGTCCAGGACAAAGCTGTCCAGCCTTTGCCTTGCCCGCCCCATGACCGCCTTGCTGAAGCTGAACACCGGGCCATGGCCAGGCACCACGGTCAGGGGCGCCAGGGCTTCAATCAGGTCCAGGGTGGCGCTGACCTCGTCAAAGCCCTGCTCACCCTCAAGCTCGGGGAACACCACGCCAAAGCCGTTTTCCCACAAGGCGTCGGCCGAGATCAGGGTGCGGCTGGCCGGCTCGAACAACACCACGCTGTGGGGGTCGTGCCCGGGTGCTGCATGCACCTGCCAGGCGAGCTCGCCCAAGGTGATGTCTTGCCCCGGGCGCAGCAGGCCGTCAAAGCCAAAACGTGGGCAGTGCTGGCCGGTGGCGCGAAAGCTCAAGGACTGCTCGTCCCAGTCGGTCACCACCTGGGCCTGCCCCGGCGGGATCAAGGTGCGCATGGCCGGAAACGCAGCTTGCAGGATGGCATTGCCGCCACAATGGTCGCTGTGAATGTGGGTGTTGGCCAGCAAAGCCGGCGTTTGGCCGGGCAGGGCCGCTTGCACCAGTTGCAGGGTTTGCGCCGCATGGCTGGCGTAACCGCTGTCCACCAAGGCCGGATGCTCGCCGCTGGCGATCACCAGGTTGGCCGACAGCCAGCCGCGTTCAATGACCTGCAGGCCGGGTGGAAGGGATGGGCTCATGCCTCAATTATTGACCCTTGCCACAGAGATATCATTTTGCATGCAACTTGCCCGCCTTCAGGCGCTTTTGATTCTGCTTTGGCTGGCCTCGGCGCTGGCCATTGTGGGCGTTTATTTTTATGTCTCACCCGTCTTGGCTTGGACAGGTGGCAGCGCCTTGGTGCTGGGCCCCGCCATGGTGCTGGGCCTGGAGTTTTTGGCCCTGCACCGGTTTGGCCGCACCCCGCGTGTGCCCACTGCCAGCGCAGCCCAACTTTGGTGCGCCTGGGCTGGCGAGTTATGGGCGGCGTGGCTGACTTTTTGCTGGCACCAGCCGTTTTGTTCCAGACGGTATGCAGACCAGTTGGGGCCTGAGCACGGTGGCCAGCGGGGGGTGGTGCTGGTCCATGGCTACATGTGCAACCGGGGCATTTGGAATGGCTGGATGAAGGTTTTGGCCCAGCAAGGACGCCCTTTCATGGCTCTGAACCTGGCGCCGGTCTTTGGCGAGATAGACCCTCACGCTGCGGCCATCGAGGAGGCCATCACGCGCATGACCCGCGCCACCGGCCTGGCCCCTTTGGTGGTGGGTCACAGCATGGGGGGCCTGGTGTTGAGAGCTTGGCTGCGGCAAGCCCGCGCACCCGAGCGCGTTCATCGCCTGGTGTCGCTGGGCACGCCCCACCGAGGCACCTGGTTGGCGCAATGGGGCCACACACGCAACGCTCAGCAAATGTGCATAGGCAGTCCCTGGCTGGAGGCTTTAGATAAAGACAGCCCGCGCGCCTGGCACAGGTACTGGGTGTGTTTTTATTCCAACGCCGACAACATCGTCTTTCCCGCCTGCCACGCCATGCTGGAAGGGACTGACAACCGCTTTGTGCCTGGTCTGGCCCATGTGCAAATGGTCCATGCGCCCGCCGTGATGGCCGCCGTGCTGGCATTGCTGGAGGCACCCCTTTGGCAGAGCTGCGCACACCCCTTAAAGAGCACGCCGACTGACTCAGTGTCAGGCTTGTAGAAATGGGCATGGACAGCCGAGCTGCGTCACGATGTGTAAAAACTTGGGCATAAATTCGGGAAAACCCTTATATTGGGTGCATGTTCCGCCCAGCTCAGTTGTTCCAGGTCTCATGGCAGGCGTGGCGACGCTTCTTCAGCCTCTCGTGGCCAGTGCAGCGCCATCGTCATGCGCTGGCGGTGGTGCCCATTCGCTCCTTAGGGCCTGCCCACGCGAAACGCATAGAGGCGCATTTGCAAAGCTTGTCGCCCGGCGACCGCTACCTGCGCTTTGGCTACGCCGCCAATGACGCTCACATTGCGAACTACGTCCAAGGGCTGAACTTTGAGCGTGACGAGATTTTTGGCATTTACAACCGCCGGCTTGAGCTGCTGGCCATGGCCCACCTGGCGTTTTCGGTGGACCCTCAATTCAACAGCTGCGCAGAATTTGGCGTGTCCGTGCGGGCCGAGGTGCGGGGCCGGGGCTATGGCGCGCGCCTGTTTGAGCGCGCCACCATGCATGCCCGCAACGAAGGTGTGAGCCTGATGTTTGTGCATGCACTGAGCGAGAACACAGCCATGCTCAAAATCGCTCGCAAAGCGGGCGCCAAAACGGTGCGAGACGGCCCCGACAGCGAATGCCACTTGCAGCTGCCGCCGGCCGACATGGACTCGCGCATGTCAGAGTTGTTTGAAGAGCAAATGGCCCAAACCGACTATCACCTCAAGCGACAAGCCAGCCAGTTCCGCGAGCTGCTCAAGGTGGTGCAAGAGGTGCGTCTGGGCGTGCGCGAGGCCCGCGATCAGACCAGCCCTTGACCACAATCAGGGTGTGGGCTCACTGGCTTGCCCGGCGTTGATCCGCGCAGCAGCACGGCCTTGGGGTCGTTGCAAAACGGAAGCTGGCGAGCTCATCCAGGGGCGAAATTGAAACCCTGACACCTCCATAGGCTATTCTTCGACTCCTCATCACTACCGCACACCCTCAGTGTCCGACCTTCCCCCCAAGTCTTCACGCACGGAAGACAAACGAGGTTTTCTTCAGAAACTCGCCGAGATGCTGCATCCCGGCCCCGATTCCAAAGACGAGTTGATCGAAACGCTGGTGGAAGCCCAGGACAACGACGTCATTGGCGCCCAGAGCCGTGAAATGCTCGAAGGCGTGATCCGCATGGCCGACATGACGGCCGGTGAGGTGATGGTGGCCGCCACGCGCATGGACGTGATAGACATCGACGCGCCCTACGACGAGTTGTTGCACCTGGTCATTGACACCGCGCACTCGCGCTTTCCCGTTTACGAGGGCGACAAAGAAAATATTCTTGGCATTTTGCTGGCCAAGGACTTGCTCAAGCTCCAGCGCGCTCCCGAGCTGAACATACGCGCATTGTTGAGGCCAGCAGTGTTTGTGCCTGAGAGCAAAGGCCTCAATGAGTTGCTGCGTGACTTTCGGGGCAACCGCAACCACTTGGCCATTGTCATTGACGAGTTTGGCCGCGTGGCCGGCCTCATCACCATTGAGGATGTGTTGGAACAAATCGTCGGCGAGATCGAAGACGAGTTCGACATCGCCGAGGACGAAGGCGACATCTTCGCGCTCACCGACCGCACTTACCGCGTCAGCGGCGACACCGCCATTGAGCGGGTGAGTGAGGCCTTTGGCGTGAGCCTGCCTGCTGGAGAGCTTGAAACCATAGGCGGCCTGGTGGCGCACGCCATGGGCCATGTACCCAAGCGGGGCGAAAGCCATGTGTTGGGCGGCCTGCAGTTTGTGGTGCTGCTCACCCGGGGTGGCGCGGTACGCTGGTTCAAGGTCTCGCCGGTGCAGCTGTGATGCAACTGGCGCGCGTGCTCGGTGCCTCTGCCAACCGCCGCCTTGGCTGGACCACTGCGCCGGTGTTGGTGCTGGCCGGCGGCGCCCACGCCCTGAGCCTGGCGTGGCCGTTTGCGCGGGGCTTGGAGCCCGGCCAGCCGGTGGCCTGGCTTCAATTGGCGGCCATGGCGACCCTGGTCTGGCAGCTCCAGCGCTGCCAAAGCGTGCGCCAAGCGGCCTGGGCGGCCTGGCTGTTTGCCACCGCCATGCTGGCCGGCACTTTTTGGTGGTTGTTCATTTCCATGCATGTGTATGGCGGTATGCCTGCGCCCTTGGCCGCCCTGGCCGTGTTGCTGCTGGCGGCGGCACTGGCGCTTTACTACGCGCTGGCAGGGGCGCTGTACGCGGCTTGGCGGCCTGCTTCGCCCTGGGCGGGCGCATTTTTATTTGCGGCCTGCTGGTTGCTGGCCGAGTTGGCCCGGGTGCGGCTGTTCACGGGCTTTCCTTGGGGCGAGTCGGGTTACGCCCATGTGGACGGCTGGGCCCAGCCCTTGGCGCGCTGGATGGGGGTGCACGGCCTGAGCTGGTTGGCCGCGCTCTGGGCGGCGGCCGTGGCCGCTTGCTTGGTGCGGTCCGCCCCTAAGCGTTGGCTGGTGGCCGCCGGCCTGGTGCTGCTCGCGGGAGGGCTGGCCGCACTGCCCGCCCCTGTGGCCCAGCCCCTGGCGCAGCCGCCGCTGACGCTGACCCTGGTGCAGGGCAACATTGCCCAAGACGAAAAATTCATCCCTGGCCAAGGCGTGGCCAACGCCCTGCGCTACTACGGCGAACAACTCGGCCAAACCCGCTCGTCCTTGGTGGTCTTGCCTGAAACCGCCATCCCCCTGCTGCCTGGCCAGTTGCCGCCAGGCTACTGGCGCGCCATTGAGGCGCGTTTTGCTAAAGGCGAGCAAGCCGCCCTCATTGGCATGCCCTGGGGTGAGCCTGGCCAGGGCTACACCAATTCGGTGCTGGGCCTCAAGCCCGGTGCTGAGCAGGCCTATCGCTACGACAAACACCACCTGGTGCCCTTTGGCGAGTTCATCCCGCCGCTGTTCAAGTGGTTTGTGCGCCTGATGAACATTCCTTTGGGAGACTTCAACCGAGGCGCCGTGGGTCAGGCCTCGTTTGAGTGGCAAGGCCAGCGCCTGGCGCCCAACATTTGTTACGAAGACCTGTTTGGTGAGGAACTGGGCGCACGCTTTGCCAACCCGCAGACGGCCCCCACCGTGTTCGTGAACCTGAGCAACATCGCTTGGTTTGGCAACACGGTGGCGATTGACCAGCACCTGCATATTTCGCGCATGCGCGCCTTGGAGTTCGCCAGGCCCATGGTGCGGGCCACCAACACCGGCGCCACCGTGGTCATCAACGCGCAAGGCCAAGTCACGCACGCCCTGCCGCGCCACACCCGGGGCGTGCTGGAGGCCCAGGTGCAAGGCACCCAGGGCCTGAGTCCTTATGCCCGCTGGGTCTCGGTGCTGGGCCTGTGGCCCTGGCTGGTGCTGGGCCTGGCCACGCTGCTCACCGCTTGGTGGGCCCAACGGCGGCGGCAATGAGCGGGTGCTGATGAGCCTGGCCTGCGCACAAGCGGCTCAGTAGAATGCAGAGTTTTGCTCCGGGGTCGGAGCCATCTTCTTTGGGGCCTCGCGCCTGTTCGCGCTTTCACATGCTCACCTTCCAGCAAATCATCTTGACGCTGCAGTCCTACTGGGACAAGCAGGGCTGCGCTTTGCTCCAGCCCTACGACATGGAGGTCGGTGCAGGCACCTCGCACACCGCCACTTTTTTGCGTGCCTTGGGGCCTGAGCCTTGGCGCGCCGCGTATGTGCAGCCCAGCCGCCGTCCCAAGGACGGCCGCTACGGCGAGAACCCCAACCGACTGCAGCACTACTACCAGTACCAGGTGGTGCTCAAGCCGGCGCCTGCCAATATCTTGGAGCTGTACTTGGGCTCGCTCGAAGCACTGGGCTTTGACCTCAAGAAAAACGACATCCGCTTTGTGGAAGACGACTGGGAAAACCCCACGCTGGGCGCCTGGGGCCTGGGCTGGGAGGTCTGGCTCAACGGCATGGAAGTGACGCAGTTCACCTACTTTCAGCAGGTTGGCGGCATTGACTGCAGGCCCATCACTGGCGAGATCACCTATGGATTAGAGCGCCTGGCTATGTATCTTCAAGGCGTGGACAACGTCTACAACCTGACCTGGACAGCGGGCCTGAGTTACGGTGACGTTTACAAGCAAAACGAAATCGAGCAGTCGACTTACAACTTTGAGCACAGCGACGCCGACTTCTTGTTCACCGCCTTCACGGCCCATGAAAAGCAGGCCAAGCACTTGATCGCTTCGCAACTGGCGCTGCCCGCTTACGAGCAAGTGCTCAAGGCCGCCCACAGTTTTAACTTGCTCGACGCGCGCGGCGCGATCAGCGTGACCGAGCGCGCCGCCTACATAGGCCGCATCCGCAACCTGGCCCGAGCCGTGGCGCAAAGCTATTGCGACAGCCGCGAGCGCTTGGGCTTCCCCATGGCGCCGCGCGAATGGGTCGAGCAACTCAGCGCTTTGACCAAGAAGGCCGCATAAGTCCCATGACCCTCTCTACCTCCAGTTTGCTGCTCGAACTCTTTGTGGAAGAGCTGCCCCCCAAGGCCCTGAAAAAACTCGGTGATGCCTTCGCCGGCGTGCTGTTCGAGCAGCTCAAAGCCCAGGGTTTGTGCACAGCCGACTCGCAGCTGACGGCCTATGCCTCGCCACGCCGCCTGGCCGCGCACATCACGGCCGTGCATTCCCAAGCCGCAGACAAGCCCGTCTCGCAAAAGCTGATGCCGGTGGCCGTGGGCCTGGACGCGGCGGGCCAGGCCACGCCCGCATTGCTGAAAAAACTGCAAGCCCTGGGCGCTGACGCATCGGCCGTGGCGGGCCTCAAACGCGCGCAAGACGGCAAGGCCGAGGCGCTGTTTTATGACAGCCTGGTCACAGGCGCCAACTTGGCCGAAGGCTTGCAAAAAGCCTTGTTGGATGCCATTGCCAAGCTGCCCATCCCCAAGGTCATGAGCTACCAGCTTGAAAGCGACTGCGAGCTGCCCGGCTGGAGCAGCGTGAGCTTTGTGCGCCCTGCACACGGCTTGGTGGCTTTGCATGGCAGCCAAGTGGTGAATGTGCAAGCGCTGGGCCTGAGGTCTGGCAACCGCACGCAGGGCCACCGCTTTGAAGCGGCAGTCTCGCCCGTGGTGATTTTGGATGCCGACAGCTATGCCGCCACCTTGGAAAAAGACGGCGCTGTGATCGCCAGCTTTGACCAGCGCCGCGCCGAGATCGTGCGTCAGCTTCAAGCGGCTGCGGCCCAAGTCGGCCAGGGTGCCCGCCCGATTGAGGACGACGCCTTGCTCGACGAAGTCACCGCCTTGGTCGAGCGGCCCAATGTGTTGGTCTGTCAGTTTGAGCCTGAATTCTTGCAAGTGCCGCAAGAGTGCCTGATTCTCACCATGAAGGCCAACCAAAAATACTTTCCGCTGCTCAACGCCGCGGGCAAGCTCACGCACCAGTTTTTGGTGGTGAGCAACATCAGCCCGGCCGATGCGTCGGCCGTGGTGGGCGGCAACGAGCGCGTGGTGCGCCCGCGCTTGGCCGACGCCAAGTTCTTTTTTGACCAAGACCGCAAAAAAACCTTGGAGTCGCGCGTCGAAGGCCTGGCCAAGGTGGTTTACCACAACAAGCTGGGCACACAGTCCGAGCGCATGGCGCGGGTGTGTGCCATGGCCAAGGCCATTGGCCAGCAGCTGGGCGGCGCTGAGCAGGCCCGCCAAGCGGAGCTGGCCGCGCGCTTGGCCAAGACCGACTTGCTCACCGACATGGTGGGCGAGTTCCCAGAGCTGCAAGGCATCATGGGCAATTACTACGCCCGCCACGACGGACTGGGTGAGGACATTGCCAACGCGATTTCCGACCACTACTGCCCCCGTTTTGCGGGCGACCACCTGCCTGCCAACGCTGTCGGCGTGGCCGTGGCGCTGGCCGACAAGCTAGAAACCTTGGTCGGCATGTTTGGCATTGGCAACCTGCCTTCAGGCGACAAAGACCCCTTTGCGCTGCGCCGCCATGCCTTGGGCGTGGTGAGGCTCTTGATTGAAAAACAGCTGCCCCTGCAGCTCGATGCGCTGCTGCACATGGCGGTGCCGGTGTTTGGCGACAAGATTCAAGACCCCCGCGCTGCGCTCTCGGCCTTCATCTACGACCGCCTGTCGGGCAACCTGCGCGAGCAGGGCTACAGCGCCCAAGAGGTGGACGCCGTGCTGGCGCTCCACCCCCAGCGCCTGGCCGATGTGGCCCAGCGCCTGGCGGCTGTGCGCGCCTTTGCGGCACTGCCGCAGGCGCCCGCCCTGGCGGCCGCCAACAAGCGCATTGGCAACATCTTGAAAAAAGCCGATGGCGCAGTCGACCCCCACGTCAGCGAAGTGCTGCTGCAAGAAGACGCTGAAAAAGCGCTCTACCTGGCCATGGGCCAGATCCTGCCGCAGGCCGACGCCCAGTTTGCCGCCGGTGACCACACGCAAAGCCTGCAAACCCTGGCCGCCCTGCGCGAGCCGGTGGATGCTTTTTTTGACGGCGTCATGGTCAATGCCGAGCAGCTGGACCTGCGCCTCAATCGCCTGGGCCTGCTCAGCGCGCTGCACCAGGCCATGAACCGCGTGGCCGACCTTTCGCGCCTGGCGAGCTGAGCGGCTGACTCACCATGCCTGCCGACCGCCACCTCAAGCTCGTCATCCTGGACCGGGACGGCACCATCAACCACGACAGCGACGACTTTGTAAAGTCCGCCGAGGAATGGCAGCCCTTGCCAGGGGCGCTCGAAGCGATTGCGCGCCTGAACCACGCGGGCTGGCATGTGGTGATTGCGTCCAACCAGTCGGGTTTGGGCCGGGGCTTGTTTGACGTGGCTGCCCTCAACGCCATGCACGACAAATTGCACAAGCAACTGGCCGCGGTGGGCGGCCGCATTGACGCCATTTTTTACTGCCCGCACGCCCCTGAAGATGGGTGCCACTGCCGCAAGCCCCAGTCTGGCTTGTTCGAGCAAATCGGCGCCCGTTTTGGGGTCTCGCTCAAAGGCCTGCCCGCCGTTGGTGACTCCTTGCGCGACCTGCAGGCAGGCAGCGCGGTCGGTTGCGAGCCCCACCTGGTGCTGACCGGCAAATCGGCCGGTTTGCCTGCCGAGCAGGCCAGCCATGGCCTGCCCGAGGGCACGCGGGTACACGCCGACCTGGCCGCCTTCGCAGATTATTTGCTTGGCCGCAGCCCGGTCAAACCTGTGCTTGCTGCCGCTTGAACACGCCATGGCCCTGATCCGATCCCTCCTTCATTTGCTGTTCATGGGCATCACCGTGGTGCCCTGGGCGCTGGTGGTGCTGTTGTGTTCCCTGTTCATGAGCAGCACGCGCATTTACTGGCTGTGTGCAGGCTGGTTGCGGCTGGCCGTGGCCGGTGCACGCTGGTTGCTGGGCATACGCACCCGGGTCACGGGCTGGGACAACCTGCCCACGGGCCAGACCAGTGCGGCTGTGCTCTTGCTCAAGCACCAAAGCACCTTTGAGACATTTTTAATGCCCACGCTGATGCCACACCCGTTGGCCTATGTGTTCAAAAAAGAGCTGTTGCAGGTGCCGTTTTTTGGCTGGGCCATGAGCCGCATGGACATGATCCACATTGACCGCAGCAAGCGCAACGAAGCCTTTGCCAAGGTGGTGCAGCAAGGCCGGCGGCTCATGGGCCAAGGCGTGTGGGTCATCATGTTCCCGGAAGGCACGCGCATTGCGCGCGGTCAAAAAGGCGTTTATAAAAGCGGCGGCACGCGCCTGGCCATTGAGACCGGCGCGCCCGTGATCCCGGTGGCCGTGAGCTCGGCCAAATGCTGGCCGCGCAAGGCGCTCATCAAGCGGCCGGGCGTGGTGGACGTGTCCATTGGCCCGGCGATCTCCAGCGTGGGCCGCAAGCCCGACGAGCTCATGGCCGAGGTTGAGGCCTGGATTGAGGCCGAAATGCGCCGCCTGGACCCCGAGGCCTACCCGCCAGACGCCGCTGTGCCAGACCAGGCAGGCAATCGCCGCGGGGACCGCTGAGCCCCCTCGCTCTTGAACTGAATTGGGGCCAAAATTGAGCCTCGCTTGCCACCCGCTTGACCACCACTTGACCACCATTTGAGCCTGGCAACAGGCTGAAACAGCGGCTCACACCATCGCGTCCTGCACCTACACTGCTTCGCATGACCAGTCTGCTTCAGTTCACGCTGGATCTTTTTTCTCTGGATTTCTCCACGCCTGCCTCCAGCCCGCAGGCCCGCCGGCCCGTGCGCCCCAAACGGCGCCAAGTCCCCCGCAAAACCCTGCCCGCAGCGGATTTGTGGTCCACCGTGCCCGCCCCTTTCTTGCAGGCGGCCCCGGTCAGGGAGGACGCACCTTCTGCGCCCGCCGTGTCCTTGGCGCAGGTGCTTACCCCGGTGAGCTACCGCCACCCCGAGGCCACGCGCGAGCTCATGCTCTCGGGCGTGCATGTGGCTTACGCCTTCAAACGCGGCAAACGCCGCACCATTGGGTTTTCAGTGGGCGCCGAGGGCTTGGCCGTGAGTGCGCCCAAGTGGGTGCCGCTGTATGAGGTGGACAAGGCGGTGCAGGGCAAGGGCGAGTGGATATTGCGCAAGCTGCAAGAAACCCGCGAACGCCAGGGCCGCATTGACGCCACCCGCGTGGACTGGCGCGACGGCGCCCAGCTGCCCTACCTGGGCCAGCTGCTCACGGTAGAGCTGGACCCTGGCCACCATTTCAAGGGCGCGGGCACGCAGTTGGTGGGCGAGCCCGGCGCGCAGCGCCTGCTGCTGGGCCTGCCCCGCAGCGCCACGCCCGAGCAAATCAGGGATGCGGCCCAAGCCTGGTTGATGCGCCAGGCCAAGCCCTTGTTTGAGCAGCGCCTGAACCATTTCGCCCCGCAGCTGCAGGTGAGCTGGAGCCGCTTGTCCTTGAGCAGCGCAGCCACCCGCTGGGGCAGCGCCAAGTCTGACGGCTCCATCCGCCTGCATTGGCGACTGATTCACTTTGGGCAGGACGTGATTGACTACGTGGTGGTGCACGAGCTCAGCCACCTGCGTGTGATGGACCACAGCCCCCGCTTTTGGGACACCGTGGCTACCGTGGTGCCCAACTACGACGAGCTGCGCGGCCAGCTCAAGGACTTGCCGATTCCCAGCTGGTAAGAAACGTGCAGAGCTGTCGCTTCAAGCCGCGCTGAATCGAAACACGCCTTGTGCATCAAGCTGGCGCCCCAGCTGGCCTGCCAGCCACAGCAGGTTCAGGTGCGCCAGCGCCTCGCCCACCGCAAACGTGGTTTGGTGCACGTCCAGCGTCCGCTTGAACATCACGGGCAAGATGTCCATGGCGCAGCACGGCTGCCCGCGGCAGGCTTGCACCACCTCGGCCAAGCGGTCGGCATGGTGGGCGTGCAACTGGGCCACGCGCTCATGCAAGCCCACAAAGGGCTTGCCATGGGAGGGCAGCACCAGGGTGTGCGCGGGCAAGGGTGCAAACTTGTCCAGCGAATCCAGAAACAGCCGCAAGGGGTTGCCCTCGGGCTCCATGGTGTAGACGCTGATGTTGGTAGAAATGCGCGGCAGCACCATGTCCCCGCTGATCAGCACAGGCGTGCCCAGTGCCGCATCGTCGCAAAACAAGGCCATGTGCTCGGGGGCGTGGCCGTAGCCTGAAATGCAGCGCCATGGTCGCCCGCCAATGTGCAGCACGTGCCCGTCCAGCAAGCGGGTGTACTGCTGGGGCACTTGCGGCACCATGCTGGCGTAATAACCGCTGCGGGCCACCACCTCCGCCAGCACCTCCGTGCTGCTCACGCCGTGCAGCTTGAAAAACGCTGCCGTGGCCGCACCGCCAAAAGAGTCTTGGCTGGCCGCTGAGAGTTTGGCGCTTTGGTAGTCACCCAGGCTGATCCACAGGGGCGCGGCAAAGCGCTCGCACAGCCAATGCGCCAGGCCCAAGTGGTCCGGGTGCATGTGGGTGGCCAGCACGCGCAGCACGGGCAGGCCCTGCAGTTCTTGCTCAATGACGGCTTGCCACTGCGCTCTGGACTCGGGCCTGTCCACGCAGCAGTCGACCACGGTCCAGCCTTCACGGCCGTTCAGGCAGTCGCGCAGCAACCACAGGTTGATGTGGTCCAGCGCAAAGGGCAGGGCCATGCGCAGCCAGCGCACCCCCGGCGCCAACTCCAGGCTGCGGCCCCAGTCTGGAAGCTGCTTTTCCAGGGGGTAGTGCAGCGCCTCTTCAAGTAAATTCATGGGTGGAGTGGGCCTGGGAAGTGCGTTATATTCAGAATGGGTATTGACGTTACGTAAACGTCACCTGGCCCATTGTAGGCAGACGGACCCGCAGGCTCTGCCTGCCACCTCGCCAGCGGGTGTTGCCGCTCTTGCACGATTTTTTATGGCCACGACCTACACCATCAGCGACCTTGCCAGGGAGTTCGACCTCACCACCCGGGCCATGCGCTTTTACGAGGACATGGGCCTGCTCCAGCCCCAGCGCGAAGGGCCGGGCGGGCGCAACCGCATTTACAGCGCCCGCGACCGCACGCGGCTCAAACTCACGCTGCGGGCCAAGCGCTTAGGCTTGAGCCTGACCGAGGCCAAAGAAATCATTGACACCTACGAGGGCCCACGCGACACCGCGCCGCAGCTCAAAAAGTTTTTGGTCATCCTTGAGGGCCACAAGCGCCAAATTGAAGAGCAAATGGCCGACCTGCAGGCCAACCTGGAAGAGATCAAGGTCCACGAAAAAGAGTCGCGCTCCTTGCTGGCCAAGGCCGAGAAGCTGGTCACTTCACGCAAGGCCAGCTGAGGCTGGCTTTTTCAACCATTGAACACCCCACCCATGAACCACCCTGACGATGCCAGCGCCGCCGCGCTTTTTGAACGCGTGAACACCAGCTTTGTGCGCCAGGGCATGATGCAGCATTTGGGCGCGCGCTTGCTGCGTGTGGCGCCTGGCGAGTGCGAACTGGCGCTGCCTTACTCCGACAAAGTCACGCAGCAGCAAGGTGGTTTTCATGGCGGCGCCATGGGCGCGCTGGCCGACATTGCGGGCGGCTATGCTGGCTTGACGCAGGCGCCTGAGGGCATGGAGGTGACCACGGTGGAATACAAGGTGAACTTTCTGGCCGCCTTTCAGGGCGGCGAGTTGCGCGCCACGGGCAGGGTGCTCAAAGCGGGCAAGCGCATCATCGTCACCACGGCCGAGGTGCTGCATGTGCAAGGCGATAAAACCACCTTGTGCGCCACCATGCAGCAGACCTTGATGCCCGTGCCCAAAACCTACTGACCTCGACCTGCTGACCTCGCGCTGAACGACAAACAGTCAGAGCCCACCCCACGCCCCCAGAAAGACCGCCATGAACCTGCCAGGACTCAATTTTCAGCTCGGGCAAGACATAGACGCCCTGCGCGACGCCGTGCAGGAGTTTGCGCAAATTGAAATCGCGCCCCGTGCCGCCGAGATCGATGCCACCGACCAATTTCCCATGGACCTGTGGACCAAGATGGGCGGCCTGGGCCTCTTGGGCATCACCGTGCCCGAGGCACAGGGCGGCACGGGCATGGGCTATTTGGCGCACATGGTGGCCATGGAAGAGATCAGCCGCGCCAGCGCCTCCGTGGGCTTGTCTTACGGCGCGCACTCCAACCTGTGCGTCAACCAAATCAAGCGCAACGGCAGCGAGGCCCAGCGCCGCAAGTACCTGCCTAAGCTGATGTCGGGCGAGCATGTGGGGGCGCTGGCCATGAGCGAGCCGGGCGCGGGCTCGGACGTCATCTCCATGAAGCTCAAGGCCCAAGACAAGGGCGGCTATTACCTGCTCAACGGCTCCAAGATGTGGATCACCAATGGGCCCGATGCCGACACCCTGGTGGTGTATGCCAAGACCGAGCCCGAACTGGGCGCACGCGGCGTCACGGCTTTTCTCATTGAAAAAGGCATGCCTGGCTTTTCAGTGGCGCAAAAGCTCAACAAGCTGGGCATGCGTGGCAGCCACACAGGCGAGTTGGTGTTCCAGAACGTGGAAGTGCCGGCCGAGAACATCCTGGGCAGTTTGAACGGCGGCGCGCGCGTGCTCATGAGTGGCCTGGACTACGAGCGCGCCGTGTTGGCCGCCGGGCCCATAGGCATCATGCAGGCCGTGATGGACAACGTGGTGCCCTACATCCACGACCGCAAGCAGTTTGGCCAGAGCATTGGTGAGTTTCAGCTCATCCAGGGCAAGGTCGCCGACATGTACACCGTGCTGCAGGCGGGCCGCTCGTTTTGCTACACCGTGGGCAAAAACCTGGACCTGCTGGGCAGCGAGCATGTGCGCCAGGTGCGCAAAGACTGCGCCTCCGTGATTTTGTGGTGTGCCGAAAAAGCCACTTGGATGGCCGGCGAGGGCGTGCAAATTTTTGGTGGCAACGGCTACATCAATGACTACCCGCTGGGCCGCCTCTGGCGCGATGCCAAGCTCTATGAAATTGGCGCGGGCACCAGCGAGATTCGCCGCATGCTGATTGGCCGCGAGTTGTTTGCCGAAACCATGGCTTGAGGCACCCCATGCCATTGCGTCATCTCCTGAGTCACAACCGCCAATGGGCGGCCCAAATGGAAGCCGAGCGACCCGGCTTTTTCACCAACCTGTCGCACCAGCAAAACCCACGCTACATGTGGATAGGCTGCTCCGACAGCCGCGTGCCTGCCAACCAGATCACCGGCCTGGAGCCCGGCGAGGTGTTTGTGCACCGCAACGTGGCCAACCTGGTGGTGCCCACCGACCTCAATTGCCTGTCGACCATCCAGTACGCGGTGGACCAGCTCAAGGTCGAGCACCTCATGGTGGTGGGCCACTACGGCTGCGGCGGCGTGCTGGCCGCGCTCAACGACGTGCGCATAGGCCTGGCCGACAACTGGCTGCGCCAGATCAAAGACGTGGCCGCCCGCCATCGGCCCTTGCTCAACGCTGCGCCAGAGCGCCTGCGCGCCGACCTGCTCGTCGAGCTCAACGTCATTGAGCAGGTGGTCAACGTGGCCCGCACCACTGTTGTGCAAGACGCTTGGAGCCGGGGCCAAAAACTCTCGCTGCACGGCTGGGTGTATGGATTGTCAGACGGCTTGCTTAAAGACTTGCACATCTCGCTCGATGGTCCGCAAGACATTGAATCGACTTACGCCGAAGCGGTCAAAGCCGAGGCACGCTGGCTTCAAACTTGAGGCTTCAAGCTCTCAAGCCCTCTTGTCATGCACCCCCAACGCCTGAACTCCTGCGTGGCCCGCCACCCTGCCCCCACGGTGAAGGTGGGTGGGTGATGGAGTGCTTGGGACGACTAATGGTGCCGCCGCGAGGACTTCCAGCGCGCCTTGCCGCTGTTCCTTAGCGGTGAAGACCCTGATTTTGTCGATGACATCTGCCGCTTGGCTGAACAAGAACGCAACCGGCCGCAGTCCACCACCGTTTGAACATTTCAGCTTTTAGGAGAGCCTCATGTCTGATCCCGTCGTCATCGTCAGTGCAGCCCGCACCCCCATGGGGAGCTTTCAGGGGGATTTCTCCAGCCTGTCAGCCCACGACCTGGGGGGCGCGGCGATCAAGGCCGCCATGGAGCGCTCAGGCATCGCGCCTGAGCTGGTCAGCGAAGTGTTGTTTGGCAACTGCCTGATGGCCGGCCAGGGCCAGGCCCCGGCCCGCCAAGCCGCCTTCAAAGGAGGGCTGCCGGCCAGCGCGGGCGCCGTGACTTTGTCCAAGATGTGCGGATCGGGCATGCGCGCGGCCATGTTCGCCCACGACATGCTCTTGGCCGGCAGCCACGAGGTGCTGGTGGCCGGCGGCATGGAGAGCATGACCAACGCGCCCTACCTCATGCTCAAGGGCCGAGGCGGCTACCGCATGGGCCACGACCGCCTGTTTGACCACATGATGCTCGACGGCCTGGAAGACGCCTACCAGGCCGGCCGCAGCATGGGCACCTTTGGCGAGGACTGCGCGGCCAAGTACAGCTTCACGCGCGAGCAGCAAGACGCCTTTGCCATGGCCTCGGTCACGCGCGCGCAAAACGCCATTGCCAGTGGCGGCTTTGCCGCCGAGATCACGCCGGTCACGGTCAAGACCCGCTCTGGCGAGACCGTGGTCAGCACCGACGAAGGGCCAGGCAAGATCAAGGTCGACAAAATCCCCATGCTCAGGCCTGCTTTTAAGAAAGACGGCACCATCACCGCCGCAGCCAGCTCGTCCATCAACGACGGCGCCGCCGCACTCGTGCTCATGCGCGAGAGCACGGCCCACCGCCTGGGCTGCGCGCCACTGGCCCGCATCGTCAGCCACGCCACGCATGCCCAGGAGCCTGAGTGGTTCTCTACCGCGCCCGTAGGCGCCAGCCAAAAAGCCTTGGCCAAGGCCGGCTGGACGGTGGACCAGGTGGACCTGTGGGAAGTCAACGAAGCCTTTGCTGTGGTGCCCATGGCCTTGATGCACGAGCTCCAAGTGCCGCACGACAAAGTCAATGTGAATGGCGGTGCCTGTGCGCTGGGTCACCCGATTGGTGCCTCGGGCGCGCGCATCATGGTCACGCTGCTGTACGCGCTCAAGGCGCGGGGCTTGAAGAGGGGCCTGGCCACGCTGTGCATAGGCGGCGGTGAGGGCACGGCGGTGGCGCTGGAGATGCTGTGACAGCCAAGACGTGGGTGGCCGCAGCTCAGTTTCCGTGGGATGGCTGGGGTGAGGGCA
>CAMCUN010000032.1 GCA_945878995.1 Polaromonas sp. YR568
ATGTATCGAACAGATCTCATGGTTGGCTTGTCTTTTGTAGATGTGTGTTGCGGACAGTTTGGAATATCCTGGATTTCAAATGGTACTATTTTTGAAGCCTTGGCATCGGCTAAGCCATTACTTACCTGGCGTGATCCTGATCAGTACTCCGATCAAGAGAATCTTTACCCAATTTATAATGCCAATACACCAGAAGAAATCGCCGCTTCTCTTGAAAATTATCTTGCCAACCGGACACAAGGGAAAGAAATGGGGTTGGAGGGTCTGCTTTGGTACCAAGAGAGGAATGTAAAAAAAACACTAGAACAATATTGTAAATTTATTTATAAACGTGCGCTAGAACTAAAAAAAATTTAAATTTTAAATAATTTAGTGTACTTTAAATTTCTTATTATTAATTGCGGACATATCTCTAGAAATTCACAATGCAACGATTCTAACATTTGGTAATCCATGACTTCTTTGTCACAATGTAAACCAGTCAGCAATTTATCCCAAAGCGGCAGGCTTAATTTTTTATTTCAGGATGTGATAATATATGGTGGCGCAACTGCAATTAGCAGAGCAATGGCTCTGATTACTTTTCCTTTGCTTGCACGACACTTATCCATTGAAGAATATGGAGTCCTTGATTACTTTCTTGTCTTAGGAAGCTTTCTTTCAATTTTTTTCATTTTTGGTCAGGATTCAGCGGTTGCACGCTTTTTTTATGAATACGAAGAAACACAAATTCGTCAGCAGTTAGTTTCTCAGTCTTTACTATTTCAATTATTGGGATTGGTTTTATTGTTACCGATGCTCTGGCTAGGTGCCGAGTGGCTCACAACCTTCATGATTGCAGCGCCTGACCGTGTTGAACTCTTTAAATTGGTACTGTTACAGTTACCGTCCCTATTACTGATAAGCTTTTCTCAAAATCTTCTCAAATGGACCTTTGCCCGAACACGCTTTCTCATAATATCAGTAGGCTTTACAGTAGTGCAAACCAGTTTACTTGTTGTAGCGATTCAAATTTTTGATGTTGGGATTATGGGCGTGTTGGTGGTCAGTCTAGCGAGTAGCACTGTATTAGGGATACTGGGCCTATTCTTTGTACGCAAGTGGCTGGTCTGTCCTAAAGACTTAAGTCGTATTCGAGAGATGTTAACCTATTCGATCCCTATTGGGATAGTCTGTATCATTAGTGCGCTCTTGCCGACCTTGGAGCGTACATTTACCGAATTTTTACTGGGAGCAGATTCATTAGGCCTATATGCCGCTGGCACAAAGGTTGCCATGTTAATGGGACTTTTAGTTAGTGCATTTCAAATAGCATGGGGACCATTCCATCTATCAATTTATAAAAAAACTGACGCCGTTAATACATATAACTGGGTACTTAAATTATTTGCGCTTGCTGTGTGTATTGCTGCCTTGTCGCTTGGACTGTTAGCAAAATTTATAATTGTGCTATTGGCATCGGAACGTTATCTTGGTGCGGCAGTTGTGGTATTTCCGCTTGCGATGGGACTGGCCATACAGGCAACTGGTTGGATCACGGAAATAGGGATTGGTATTTCCAAGCGCTCTTACCTTAATCTATATGCCTTTGGTGTAGCTATTCTCTTTACGTTGGGCGGTATTCTGCTCTTCACGCCAATTTTTGGACTACTTGGCGTCGGATTGGGTGTTCTTTCCGGGCAAATCGCCAAAGTATTATTTGCATCTTGGTTGGGTCAACATGCATACCGACTGCCGTGGAACTACGCCCCTGTCGTAGTCCTAATGTCAATAACCTTGTTAAGTGGTTTTGCAACCGCGTGGATTACCGAGCATTACGGGATGCTTGTCGGTAATCTGTTCACAGGCGTAATGTTATTACTAACCATAGTCGGAGGTTGGCTGATCTTGTTTTCGGAGGCTGACAGAATTCTCTTGAAGCTAATGTTTAAGCGACGCTTGTATAATAAATAATTTCAAAAAAGTGAAAATTAAAATATTAGTTAAGAAAAATCCCAACCCAAGTAGGGGGGGATTAATAACATCCCAAGCTTCGACTCTGAATGTAATTGTTATTATCTGTTGCCTTGATTTTTCACTTACTTGCCGATCTTGGCTTCATCTCCGTGCATTCCCACCCACTGTGCTGGTAAAATACCCGTCAGTCAAAAACTCCCCACCCCACAACTTCGTCTTCACTTGTGGGCAACACTTGAAAATCTCACTTGCCGTCACACTTTTGATAATCCTCACTAGCTTGGCCTCGCATTAGAGCGGAACTGATTGCACCAAAAAAATTAACATGATATTTGTCGGTGCCAATTTCCAGAAATTCGACCTCATATCTTTTCTCTATGCTGAGGCAGATTTCTTTGAGCACATCGTCAACATCTTTGTCAAATACCCCTCTTCGATACTTCGCAGTAAATAGCAAATCGTTCATCAGCACCGTCACGTTGTGGCTCCTGTTTATGTATTCGCTCATCTCCCAAGATTACCGTTACGCCCCAAGGGGCGGGGAATATACCCCCAGTGACTAAAAGTTATTATTTAAAATTGAAAGAAAAAAATGAACGATTTTTATTCCGAAGTAAAGACTGGTAAACGTTTCGAATTTGGGGCTAATTGGTCTCATTTTTTAAACGTATTAAACGATGAACGGATTTCACTAGCGGATGCATCGCTTAAATCAATGCTTGGCGTCGATGACCTGAAAGGAAAGCGTTTTATTGATATTGGCTCTGGAAGCGGCTTGTTCAGTTTGGCGGCACGGCGCTTGGGAGCAAGCGTCCATTCGTTTGATTACGACCCACAATCGGTAGCCTGCACGGCAGAGCTAAAACAGCGTTTTTTTCCAAACGATAACGACTGGGTTGTCGAGGAAGGTTCGGTACTTGATACAGCCTATCTGCGACGGCTGGGGCAGTTCGATGTGGTTTATTCTTGGGGTGTATTGCATCACACCGGGGCGATGTGGCAGGCGCTGGAGCATGTGATTCCTTTAGTTGCGGGACAGGGGCGCTTGTTCATTGCTATCTATAATGATCAGGGCCGGGAGAGCATCACTTGGAATAGAATCAAGAAAGTCTATTGCGCAGCCCCAAATTTAATTAAGAAATTAATTGTTGCTTTATGCATGTTGCGTTTATGGGGCCCAACCAGTGTTCGGGATATAATAGCGGGAGACCCTGGGCGGACTTGGCGCACCTATGCCACATTGAGCGGCCGAGGCATGTCGCCTTGGCGTGACGTGGTAGATTGGGTTGGTGGCTATCCATTCGAAGTTTCTAAACCAGAAGAGGTGTTTGATTTTTTTCATGGTAGTGGTTTTCAGCTAAACAAATTAACGACATGTGGCGGCGGGTTAGGGTGTAATGAATTTATATTCATTAAGCCATAAGGGTATTGACTTTCAAATCCAATCACATTTCTGCTTTGTAATTATTTTTTTGCCAAGCATATGTATTTAAGTTCCAATTAAAATGATTTTAAGTTTAAAAGATCCTAAACATTTTGTAATTGATGCGAATTTTGTATTATAAAATAGGTATAAAAAATTGAGCGAACATAAATCTGAAGTTAAGAGTGGCCAGCGTTTCGAATTTGGGGCGAATTGGGCTCAGTTTTTATCGGTGTTGAACGATGAACGGATTTCACTAGCTGATGCATCGCTTAAATCAATGCTTGGCGTCGATGACCTGAAGGGAAAGCGTTTTATTGATATTGGCTCTGGAAGCGGCTTGTTCAGTCTGGCGGCACGGCGCTTGGGGGCAAGCGTCCATTCGTTTGATTACGACCCACAATCTGTTGCCTGCACGGCAGAACTAAAACAGCGTTTCTTTCCAAACGATAACAACTGGGTTGTCGAGGAAGGTTCGGTACTTGATACAGCCTATCTGCAACGGCTAGGGAAGTTCGATGTGGTTTATTCTTGGGGTGTATTGCATCACACCGGGGCGATGTGGCAGGCGCTGGAGCATGTTGTTCCTTTAGTTGCGGAACAGGGGCGCTTGTTCATTGCTATCTATAACGATCAGGGCTTGGGTAGTCACTATTGGACGTCAGTTAAACGCTTTTATAACAGTGGGTTCATTGGTAAATTATCGATGATCTTGTTGCATTTGCCTTATCTCTTTTGCGCGCGTTATGTGGTTCGCCTGCTCTCTGGGCGACTCAATGTTGAGCGAGGCATGTCGCTTTGGTTCGACATGCTGGATTGGCTGGGTGGCTACCCGTTCGAAGTGGCAACCCCTGAGCAAATGCTGTTTTTTTTCAGGAACAGAGGTTTCGTACTGAATAATTTGAAAACTTGTCGTGGTCGGCACGGGTGTAATGAGTTTGTATTTATTAAATCATAAGCATAACGGTATTGCTCGTATAGCAATTTTCGTCCCGACGCTCCTAGGGGGCGGGGCAGAGCGGGTGATGATGACGCTTGCGAATGAGTTTGCCGCCAGGGGCTTTGCTGTTGATTTGGTCTTGGCAGTGGCTGAAGGCCCGTATTTGAGCCAATTGTCAGACTCTGTGCGTATTGTCGATCTCAAAGCCGGTCGGGTGATAATGGCTTTATGGCCGCTGCTGCGCTACTTGCGTAGCCAACGGCCGGTTGCCATGCTTTCGGCAATGACTCATTCCAATGTAGTGGCTATTCTTGCCAGGGAGCTGGCGTGTGTCCCGACCAGGCTTGTGGTTTCTGAGCGTTCAACCATCACCGTTGATTCATGTATGGCCCACGGAGTCGTGGCGCGCCTGCTTTACGCTTTAGTTCCACTGCTTTATCCCCGTGCCGATGGGATTGTTGCCGTATCGCAGGCGTCCGCTAACGATCTTGTCGGTTTCGCTGGATTAGCGGCAGCTAGTGTCGAGGCTATCTATAATCCCTTTGATCTTCAGCGTATTAAAATACTGGCAGCAGCGCCGCTTACACACCACTGGTTTGCCGCTGGACAACCACCGGTAGTTTTGGCCATTGGCCGACTGACAGAGCAAAAAGATTTTTCGAACTTAATTCGTGCTTTCGCCCGACTTCGTGAGAGTCGTCCGGCGCGACTAATAATTCTTGGGGAAGGCGAATTGAGATCAGAGCTAGAGGCGCAGGGAGTCGCATGCGGCCTGACAATAGACGATATACAAATGCCGGGCTTTTTAGCCAACCCGTTTGCGTATCTAGCGCACTGCGGAGTATTTGTGCTTTCTTCGCGCTGGGAGGGATTACCCGGCGTACTTATTGAAGCGATGGCGTGCGGATCACCGGTCGTTGCAACTGATTGTCCTAGTGGGCCACATGAAATTCTGGAGGGCGGGCGCTGGGGAAGTCTTGTCCCTGTTGGCGATGACGATGCGTTAGTCAAAGCCATTGATACGGCGCTCGCTACTCCCCGCGCCCAGTTGCCCGACGTACGAAAGCGAGCTGCATATTTTGAACTTGAGCGGGCGGTTGCTAGTTACTTGGCAGTCTTGTTGCCTAGCGGAGACAATTGTGAAATCAGATAGTCACTTGTTACCGCCAGCTTTTCCTGGCGCAGGCAGAATATCGACATACAGATCTGGTTCAACATGGAATCAAGTTTCCGTCTTTATTTTCTCAGTAGCATATGGATATGTATTATCCAAACTGCCAAATAGTTCATTCCACGATTTTAATAATTATTTGGTTGTTGCCGAATTCGCACCGGTTTCTTTGCTGAAGATAATAAATGAGGGATTTTTACCATTCTTGTCAAATGAACCGATTTGGCTGTTGATTAACACACTGCTAGCTCTTGTCTTTGAACCGGAAGATATAGTCCGGTTAATTATCTTTCTGTCCGCATTTGTGGTCGCACATGTGACGTTGCGCTCTAACCCAAAAAATTGGATATGGCTACTCCTAATTTTACTTTATTATCCTATTGTAAAGAATTTTTTAGTTCATCTTCGGCAGGGTGCAGCAATTGCTATTTTTTTATTAGGATGGTTTTCTGTTAGCAGAAATTCGCGAATATTTTTGATTACTTTATCCTCCTTCATCCACTCATCATTTTTTTTTATTATATTTTTGACTGCTCTATGTAAATTATTTAAGAAATTTAGGTTGGGCGCGGATATTACTATACCTATCTTTATCGCAGCAGGAGGGATAATAGGTACTACGCTGATGTTCTTGGCGTCTTTACTTGGCGCGCGACAAGCAGAAGAATATGCATCGATAGACGCCACAAGCAGCGGCCTTGGATTTATATTCTGGTCATTGATTTGTGTATTATTTCTGAGTCAAGGGCGAAACTTCGTTAGGCGATATTTATTTGAAATATCATTTTTACTTTTTTATTTGGGCGCCTATTTTTTCACTACAGTAACTGCGAGAGTTTTTGATAGTGCCCTATTGTTGGTTCTTCTGGCAGGGCTGGCATTGAATGGTTGGCGACGAATGGTCTATCAATCTTCTATGCTTATATTTATGGTATTGATGTGGATAATGCGAGTCGGACAGCCAACTTTTGGCTTTTCCGAATTTTAAATATTGTTTTTATATTCTCTACCCTGACCGCTGTCTGATTTCGCTGCGAGCCAAGGCAGACGTGTTTCCTTTTGTAATAGAGTCGCTGTAATATTTACTTGTTTATATTTTTTTAATTTCTTCCTGTGTATCTCTACCTTTTCGTTTCTACTCTAGGAAAATAAATGTTAGTTTTGCATGTTATTACTGGTCTTACCGATGGTGGGGCGGAGTCCGTTTTATTTCGTCTATGTGTAGCAGATACTAGAAATAGGCATCTTGTGATCTCTTTACGGGACTTAGGCAAATACGGTGAGATTCTGAGGACTCTTGGGGTGGTCGTTCATTGCTTGGAAATGGATAAGGGCAAGATAAGGCTTAGTGATTTATGGAAGCTCGGCAAATTAATTCGCAGCCATCGTCCGGATTTGGTTCAAACTTGGCTTTATCACGCTGACTTTATTGGTGGGATAGTTGCAAGGATTGTCGGCATTCGTAGAGTTTATTGGGGGTTGCGCAGCACGAATTTGTTTGCTGATGAAACTAACCGTTCGACGAGGATTGTGATAAAACTGAATGCATTGCTTTCGTTCTTAGTGCCCAAAAAAATTATAAGTTGTTCCGTAAAGGGTGTGGAAGTTCACCAATTATTTGGCTATAGAAAGGATAAGTTCAGTGTTGTTCCAAATGGCTATGATTTGCACCAATTTGCTCCTGATGCAGAAGCTGGTCACACACTTAGGTTATCCCTTGAAATTCCTGATGGTATTCCCCTGTTGGGAATGGTGGCTCGATTTGACCCTCAGAAGGATCACCTGAATCTTATAAAAGCCTTGGGTTTACTAAAGCAAAGCGGTCACTCTTTTTTCTGCGTCTTGATTGGGAGCGGAATGAATGAATACAATATTGAACTCTTGGCTTGGCTTGATTTGTATGGGGTTCGTGAGCGAGTTTATTTGCTCGGACAACGTAATGATGTGCCAGTTGTTATGAATATGTTGGATCTGCATATCCTTCCGTCAGCTTTTGGCGAAGCTTTTCCAAATGTACTTTGCGAAGCGATGTCCTGCGGTACACCTTGTATCGCTACTGATGTAGGTGACTCAGCCCTGATCATTGGTGAAACGGGTTGGGTGGTTCCAATAAATACACCGCTTGACCTCTCACGTTCAATTTCTTTTGCAATGGATGAAAAACAAAAAAACCCAGATGCATGGGCGCTACGAAAATCGAATGCTCGCCAACGGATCCTTGAGAGGTTTAGCATCGAAAAAATGGTTGAAAACTATCATCTAGTATGGGAAAGTTGAATAGTTGGTGACTTTTATTGTTATTTTAGCGGATCCAAGTTCGAAGCGCATCATGCTTAAGTAATTAATGGAAAAACTCTGCGGGTTTTTTATTTTCCAAATTTTTTCTTGGTCTTTTATTCAATCTGTTTTTAATCATTCCAATTTTCTCGTCGCTGACTGTGGACATGGCTCGTTTCTTTGGAATGTATTGGCGAGTCATGCAGTTGAGGTTTTATTGCTGCCCCGTTCCCAACATGTAAATGGTCTGGCAAAGTAAGCCGTGCTTTGAAGTTGTTGATCAATATAGGCATTCCCTGCAAACTCTTTGCCGTTGTCAAAGGTCAGCGTTTTCACCCTTGCCGCCAAAGGCTGGAGCTTGTTAACAATGGATGAGGCGACCAACTCGCAGGTTTTATTGGATACCTTGGCCATCACGGCATACCCGCTTTTGCGATCGACAATCGTCATAACAGCCCCTTTGTGTCTGACAGCAATGTCGGTGTCGCATTCCCAATGACCCACTTATTTCCCCGCTTCAATGTGCAAGGGCCGCTCGATCAAAGGAAGGCCGTCTATTGGGGATTTTTTCTATCCGGTCCTGGCCACCTTCATAACGCTTACTCTTTTGCATCTGTCAGCGCAAGTTCCTCCAAAGCGTCCCTTCTTGAGTTTTGTCGGTATAAACACGCTTGTAAACCGTCTCATGGTTGTTGGGCCGCTGTCTCGCAATCTGCTCCGGGCTCCATTGCAATTGCAGCAGCAACTGAGCTAGTTCATTCACCCATGCTGGCACCGTATTGGCGTTGCGGCTGTTCTGCTCTCGATCAGAAGTCAACTCACAAGCCTGCTTGGGGCGGTAACCGCGGGAGCAAGTGTTGCGGCTCAATTCCCGACTGATGGTAGAGTTTGCCGGTTCAGCAGTTTGGCTATTTGAGACTGATCGTGTCCGGCTTTCATGAGGGCGTGAATCTGATATCCTTCAGCTTGGCTGAGGTTTTTGTAGGTCATGGGTAACTTCGACTGCCAGGTCAAGTAGACTTGAATTCTAAACATCCTCAGCCACCCAACCATCAGTTATGTAAAGTTGCACTTCGTGCTTGAATCCACCCTTTTTTTAAAAATTTTGGCTCTACAGAAAAAATGACCTATAAAAAATCTATAAATAATATTGATTCAAAAACTGTAGATGGTTTTGGAGATGAATGGACGCGGTTTGATCAGGCTGGCATGTCGGATGAGGACACCAAGCGACTTTTTGAGGGCTATTTTTCAGTTTTTCCTTGGAGTGATTTGCCAAAGAATGCAGAGGGCTTTGATCTTGGTTGCGGGAGTGGCCGTTGGGCCAAATTGCTTGCTCCGCGTGTGGGTAAATTGCACTGTATTGATCCAAGTATTGCGATTGAAGTGGCACGTAAGAATTTGCAGGGCATGAGTAATTGTGAATTTCACCATGCTGGCGTGGATGAGATTCCTCTGCCGGATCTTTCGATGGATTTTGGTGTTAGCTTAGGAGTGCTGCACCATATACCCGATACTCAATATGCACTTGCCTCGTGTGTGGCCAAGCTAAAGCCCGGCGCGCCTTTTCTTTTGTATCTGTATTATAAATTCGATAATCGCCCCGCATGGTTTCGATTGCTTTGGCAAATGAGTGAATTGATTCGCGCGCTTGTGTCGCGTCTTCCATATGGTTTGCGGTATGCCATGAGCCAAATAATTGCCGCATTGATCTATTGGCCACTCGCCCGTTTTGCTGGCTTGGCGGAATTGATTGGGTTTGATGTAAAAAACTTTCCACTCGCACCTTATCGGCATTTAGGATTTTATGTAATGCGCACTGATGCCTTAGATCGGTTTGGTACACGATTGGAGCAACGCTTCTCAAGAGTTGAGATTCAGCAGATGATGGAGTCTGCGGGTTTGGAGCGCATTGTCTTCAGCGAAAATATTCCGTTCTGGTGCGCGGTTGGTTTCGCAAGGAGTGATCTCTGATGTGTGGTATTGCTGGCTTTTTAGTGGTAGGTACTTGGCGTAGCCAAGAAGCAGCGTCGTGCGTGTTAGAGCGCATGGCTAATACGATTGTGTCGCGTGGGCCGGACGATTTTGGAGTTTGGGCAAACGATGCGGGAGTTGGGCTTGCACACCGGCGCTTATCAATTCTGGATCTCTCAGCCGCAGGCCATCAGCCCATGGCCTGTGCCACTGATCGTTATGTAATAGCCTTTAACGGCGAAATTTATAACCACCTCGATTTACGTGCCGAACTGGCAAAAGTCGGCACTGACGGTACGGGGGTTGGGGGCTGGCGTGGCCATTCTGATACCGAAACCTTGCTGGCTGGTTTTGTCGCATGGGGCATTAAGGCGACGGTGCAACGCTGTACCGGTATGTTTGCCTTTGCCGTATGGGATAGGAAGGAACGGGTGCTTACACTGGGGCGTGATCGTCTTGGTGAAAAGCCGCTGTATTACGGCTGGCAGGGGCGGGGAGACAATTCCTGTTTCCTGTTTGGTTCGGAACTGAAGGCGCTCAAGGTACATCCGGCGTTTGCGGCAGTGATCAATCGCGATGCGCTTTGTCTGTTGATGCGGCACAACTATATCCCAGCACCACATTCGATTTACCGCGGCATTTATAAGCTGCAACCGGGCAGCTTGCTGACGGTTTCGCTGGAGCGGCGCGAACCGATTATTGAAAGCTATTGGTCTCTGGCTGAAGTGGCCGTGGCTGGCAATCGCTCACCGCTGGTGAGTTCTCCTGAAGCGATGGTGGATCAACTGGAGGTCTTGCTCAAATCCGCTGTGCGTCAGCAGATGATGGGGGATGTGCCGCTGGGGGCGTTTTTGTCTGGTGGTATCGATTCATCGACCGTTGTGGCGTTGATGCAGGCGCAGTCGGATCGACCGGTTAAAACCTTCACCATCGGTTTCAGCGAAGCGGGTTACAACGAGGCGGTACATGCCAAAGCGGTGGCGCGTCATCTGGGCACTGATCACTCCGAAATGTATGTGTCTTCGCAGCAGGCGCTGGATGTGATTCCAAGGTTGCCTGGCTTGTATTGCGAGCCGTTTGCCGATTCGTCGCAGATTCCGACCTTTCTTGTTTCGCAACTGGCACGTCAGCAGGTAACGGTGTCGCTTTCCGGCGATGCCGGGGATGAGTTGTTTTCCGGGTATAACCGCTATGTGCTGGCGAGCAAACTCTGGGGCGGGATTTCGCGCCTGCCGCTCGGGGTGCGTTTGATGGCGAAATCCGCTATCCGTTCGCTATCCCCTGATGCTTGGAATACGCTTTTGGGCCCAGTTCAGGCTTTTGCACCAGCAACGTTACGTCAGGCAAATATTGGCGACAAGTTGCATAAGGGCGCGGGTGTGTTGCACGCAAAAAGTATCGATAGTTTGTACTTGGAACTGGTGTCGCATTGGGAACCGGACGGCTTTGTAATCGATGGACAAGAGCCGGCGACTAGTCTGCACGGTATCCCGTTGTTACTCCCGGGGCTGGATGCCGTGCAACGCATGATGGCGCTAGATGCAATGACCTATTTGCCGGATGACATTCTGGTCAAGGTAGATCGGGCTGCGATGGGCGTGTCGCTGGAAGGACGAGTGCCGTTCCTGGATCATCGGGTGGTGGAGTTTGCCTGGCGCGTACCGCAGGCGATGAAACTGCGCGATGGTGTTGGTAAATGGATTTTGCGTCAGGTCCTATATCGCCATGTGCCAAAGGAGCTGATTGAACGACCGAAAATGGGCTTTGGCGTGCCCATTGATACGTGGTTGCGTGGCCCGCTCAAGGATTGGGCGGAAGCGCTGCTTGATGAAGGGCGACTGCGGCGCGAGGGGTTTTTCAACCCAGCACCGATTCGTATCAAATGGGCGGAACACCTTTCTGGTAAGCGTAATTGGCAATATCACCTGTGGGATGTACTGATGTTTCAGGCGTGGTTGGAGGATCAATAGCCCGATGCCGAAAGTCGTTATCGCCCTAAATACCGCTTGGAACTTAGTGAATTTTCGCTCTGGGCTCATCCGCGCGTTGGTAGATTCCGGGTATGAAGTCGTAGCAGTAGCACCGCCAGACGAGTATGCGTCGCGCTTGGCTGCCTTGGGTTGTCGCTTTGTACCTTTGCCGATGGACAACAAGGGCACACATCCCGGGCGGGATTTGTTGCTGTTGTGGCGTTTCTATCAAGTACTGAGACGCGAGCGGCCCGGTGTTTATTTGGGTTATACGGTCAAGCCGAATATCTATGGCTCTCTGGCCTCCCACGCGCTGGGTATCCCGGTCATCAACAATATTGCTGGCTTGGGCGCGGTGTTTATCAAGGATAGTTGGCTGACACGATTGGTACGTGGGTTGTATCGTCTGGCCTTGTCACGATCCGCCAAGGTTTTTTTCCAGAATGATGATGATCGGCAGATGTTTGTCTCTGGTGGGTTGGTCGGTCAGGCAGTGACCGACCGTCTGCCTGGCTCGGGGATTGATCTGGACAAGTTCGCCCCGGTAATCTTGCCCAGCCAATCGCCAACTCGCTTTTTGTTGATCGCGCGGATGTTGTGGGATAAGGGCGTTGGGGAGTTCGTCGAGGCTGCGGGCCTGCTCAAGCGCCGTGGCACCAACGCCGACTTTTGCCTGCTCGGCTTTTTGGATGTACAAAACCCGGCGGCGATTTCGCGCAAGCAGATGGATCTCTGGGTACAGGAAGGTGTTGTCCTCTATCTGGGCGTGAGCGATGACGTGCGCGCCATGATTGCGGCAGCCGATTGTGTGGTGTTACCCTCCTACCGAGAAGGCACTCCGCGCACTCTACTGGAGGCGGCGGCAATGGGTCGACCGATTATCACAACCGATGCCGTGGGTTGTCGCGATGTGGTTGATGATGGGATGAATGGTTACCTGTGTCGGCCCCGGGATGCTGATGATCTGGCGGACAAGATGGAGCGAATGGCGGCGATGTCGCTCGCTGAGCGCGCTGCGATGGGGTTGCGCGGGAGAGAAAAAGTAGAGCGTGAATTTGATGAAAAGATTGTGATCGGCAAGTATATTGACGCGATTGCATTAGTTATTGAACGGCAGAAGTCGGCGCTGGCGGTACGGCAATTATCGGATTGACGCCCGCGCTTTCGGCAAAACCTCCACGCTTTAGCTATTCCGAATCTTCTTTACCTTCTTTTCGTAAACCTCATCGGTAATCCTCTCGATAAACAGCGCTAACCGTATGAAGGTACTGGTGCATAACTGTTTGGAAGAGATTTTCAACACAGAGCGCCATCTCCTTTATGTAGCCTGTCCAGCGCCAGAGACCAGTTACTTGTGTGCAGCGTGGAGCCAAAGTTAGATTTTTTGAAGAATTTCGACTAGGCTATCAAACTAGTTTGACAGCTGCCTTTAACTGACTCGGACTGCTGTAAAGATACGCAGCGGTAGTGCTGATGCTGCGGTGACCAGCAAGCGTTTTTAAAATGTGTATCGCAGTCCCTTTGTTGTCCAGGTTTGTCAAAAAAGTTCTGCGGCCACTGTGACTGCTGGCACCTTCAAGTCCAGCGCCTGAGTACAGCAGGGCAAAAATTTGAGCCAAGCTGTTTGAGTTAAAACCAGCCCGGATGCTTTTTTGGCTTGCAAAGAATGGGTAGCTGCGATCAACGCACTTGGCTTGCTGTGCATAGCCCTGTAATTCCAATTTTAGCTTGGCACTTACAAACACAGTACGAGCATGGTGGCCTTTGGTCATGCCGGGCAGCAAGCGGATTTCATCTTTAATTTCGCCCTCTGTGTTTACGACATCGCTCCAGCGCAAGCAGGCTACTTCGCCTATTCTTAAATCTGCCCAGTGTATGAGCTTCATCATTGATCTGTTACGAGCTGCGTACTTACGCGAGTTGATATGCGTGAACAAGCGCTCAATTTCAGCAGTTGTCAGTGTCTTTGCTTGTGCCATGGTGTTATCCCCTAAATCAAGTATTTACGTTAATTGCAATGTGTTTACATATATTTATCCGGACAACCTGAGTCCCGCCAAAGTGATAGGTTTCTGGGCTAGAGCAGGAAGAAATTAACTGGCTGCGGATAACTTTTTGGTGGTTTTTTTCTTCAATGATTTCAACGCTCAAACTTTGAAATCTATTAAAAGCTAATTTTTCATAGATTTTTTTGGATAACTTTGCTATGATATGGATAAATTTGTGGGTTGGGTGCGATAAGCCTTATAAGCGCTGATCGGTTGGTTAAGTACCAAAAGCCTTCGGGCACTGGAAACGATGCACCCAACGGCCATAGATTGGCAAGTAGGTACACTCAGCAACAGACAGTAAGCAAGACACTATTGACTAAAGACGAGAGATAGACGGACTTGGTACTTTGTTCCCGCGTCTATCGCTACTGCTTATTTACTGCTTTACAATCAATATGTGACTTCGGTCTACGAAAAAGAATTACTTTATGTTGAGAGCCGCACTAATTGTGGATGGAACAGAAGTCACGCAGTGGCAAAAAGATGCCTTAGACGCTGTGGGTGATTTGCTTGAAATTAAGCTTGTCTTATCCTGTACTAACACACGCACCAAAAAAAATCTAACTAAGAACTTTTTATACTACGTTCTCAACGTCCTTGCTCTTAAGAACCGCCTCACTCGAAAGGTTCAAATTGACCAAAAAGGAGTTCCGCTTATTGAATTCAACTCTATATACGAGGGTAGCTGGCAAAAGATTCCTTCTTGTGTATCAAAAGAGATTTCGGATTCAAATATTGATATAGTTATTAAATTTGGCATGTCATTGCTTAGAATTGATGAAGCGTTGAGTAAGTCGAAAATTTTGTCATTCCATCACGGAGATCCTGCTTATTTTAGAGGTCGTCCCGCTGGTTTTTATGAGCTTCTAACTAGGGCAAATTCCGTTGGAGTTATCGTTCAAGAGCTTTCCAATAAACTTGATGCCGGGAAAGTTTGGGCAATATGTCACTCTAAAATCTTGCACTATTCTTATAAAAAAACGGCAATAAATTTCTACACTAATTCTCGATTTTTACTAAGAAAAGCGCTTCTAAATTTATCAAGAAATAATCCCATTGATATTATGCCAAATGGAAAAAACTATAAGCTTCCCGGCAATTTGTTAGTCATTAAGTTTCTAGCTGTGATTTTTGCGCGGAAGTTAAATCATCTCATATACGGTGCTTTTTACGAGAAAGAGTGGAATGTTGGCACAGCAGGAAGGATAAAAATTAATGATCGATTGTCATTCAATCTTGTTGATATAAAGACTGCAAATGTTTCTTCTAAATACAGTTTTTATGCCGATCCATTTTTTAGCGTTGACGGTTCAAAGATTCGACTTGAGGCTCTTAACTTGAGAAACGGTTTGGGGGAAATTGTTGAGATTGATGCTGAAAATTTATCATTACTCAATGTTTTTCTTAAAGGTGATCATTATTCATATCCTTTCTCTTTTTTGAATGGTAACAAAGAGTTTTTAATTCCTGAAGTTGCTTCACATTCTTCCCCTTATATTCTGCCTGCGCCCTTTCAAGATAATGACAAGCTGCTTTTAAGGGGTTTGGAAAAGTTTAGGATAGTTGATTCAACTATAATGGAAGAAGAGGGTCGTATCTATTTGTTCTGCGGCATGAATTCAAGCGCCTCTGATTGCTTATACTTGTTTTGCGCAGAAGGATACGATAAGGAATTCGAGCCTCATCCTCTTAATCCAATTGTCATAGATCCTTCAAGAGCAAGGATGGGCGGAAGAGTTATTCGTCACAATGGACGTCTTTACCGGTTTGGCCAAAATAATTCCTATGGCTATGGTGATGGCATCTCTATTTGTGAAATTACAAAGCTATCCAGCTACGATTATGAAGAAAAAATTGTCGGATCTTTGTGCTTTAACGACGCAAGCGGGCCTCATACGATAGATGTGTTTGAGGATAAATCAGTACTTGATTTTTACGTAGATAAATTTAGTTTGTTTGCTTGGTATAGGCGTCTTGTTCCGTATGTTCTTCGTCGAGTTAAGAGTAAGTTGTGATTGGTAATTCGACGTTGCTGGGTGACTTACGCATCGTCTGACGAGGACAAGAAGCACTATCTGGAGTTGCTCGACGGCAAACTGTTGCTGGTGACCAATACGGATACGACGGCCGCCGAGATGGTGCACCGCTACGAGAGCTAGGCCGAAATTGAGCGCGGCATCAGGGTACTTAAATCCGATATTGAAGACAGCCCAGTTTACCGTTACCATCCAACCATCCTACCATCCAACCATCCCACCTACATTACAGCTTGTCCGTTCCGGCTAGCAGATACGTGTCCACGGTCTTATCGTTGACACGTAGACGCTAAGCCGGTGACCAGCGGTGCGGCAGCAGCTCGTCGATCCGGCAGTTCATGTGCGTGGGCAGTCTCGTCAGCACATCTTTGAGGTAGGCATGCGGGTCATGGCCGTTGAGCTTGGCCGACTGGATCAGACTCATCACCGCCGCCGGTCTTTGGCCTGCGCGCAGTGAGACCGCAAGCATGCAGTTGTTCCGGTCTATTGCTGTCGGCCTGATCTGGTTTTCGATCCAGTTTTTGTCTACGGGCAATTGCCCGTCTTTCAAGAATCGCGTCAACGCTTTCCAGCGCTATAAGGTGTAGTCGATCGCTTTTCCGTGGCCGAGCCTTCGGGCACCTTTTGCCGGTTGAGCATCAACCAGTCGTACAAGGTCTGTACCAATGGCTGGCTTTTTTCTTGTCGCATGCGCAGGAGCTCTTGGCTGCCAATGCCCTTGACCTGGCGTTTCGGTACAGCGGCATGTGGTCGGCATCGCCCAACTTTGGCAAATGGGGTGGTGTGGAATTGTCGGCAGACAACTAGCGTCAGCTATGGACACCGCCAGGTTTTGAGCATGGCTTTGTGGTCACCAGCGAATCGGCGGAGTTTCTCTATAAGACGACGGACTACTGGTACCCCGAGCATGAGCGCAGTCTGCTGTGGTGTGACCCAACCGTTGGGATTCAATGGCCAGTGGATGGCGATCCGAGACTGGCGGCCAAGGATGCGGCAGGCCAGGTTTTGACTGAAGTGGATGCCTTTGCTTGAGTCAGTGCGCGTATCGGTTTGAAGGCCGCTTGAATCCCTCTCGGTCCCAAGGCCAGATATCTTCTCCCCACCGGTTCTTGACCTTGCGCACCATTTTCTTGGACAGGGTGTCGGTGATGCGGTCGGTCAATGCCATTGACTTTTGCGCATACGGGGCGCGTTCCACAGCGTCCCATGAGCAGGTCAGCTCCTCGTTCAGTGCCATCCATGCGGCCCGCTCCTTGAGCACGGGCGCGGCGTTGAAGACCCAATCCACAAAGTCGATTTCCTCTGTCGTCCAGTCGCAGGCGGCAGATTCCAGGTAGTCGATGGCCCACTCCGGGCCATGCACCTTGCTGGCGTGCCAGTACAGGTGCTCCGTCACCACTGTGCGCCCGGTCAACCCCTCCGCCATGTAGGGGTTGGCGGCAATGCCCCGCCGCAGGTAGGTGCCGGCCGCTACATAGTCCCCCTCTCGAAACGCAATCAGCGTCGCCTGGTACCAATGCGCCGGTGCATTGGGCGCGCCTTTCAGGTACTCCTGCAGGGCGGCGCGGTGGTCGGCCTGGAGCAGGGCAATATCTCCCAACAAAAACCGCACGCCGATGTTGTCCATGAGGCACCACGCGAGCATCTGCTGGGCCAGTGCCATGGCGGCTTTGCCGCCTTTTGCTTGGTACCGCCGGTGCATCAAGCCCAGCAAGGTGCCATGCGCCAGGCGCAAGAAGGACCGGTTGTCCACCTCACTCCAGGTGATCTGGCCGGTGTAGCCCTTGGGGATGTGTGCCTGCGCCCGGCGAAAGGCTTGTTCATACACATCGGCTGCTTCATCCTGCAAACCCAGCGCCCACAGCCGGTTGGCAATGAAGTTGTGGGCAGGTCATCCATCATGTATACAAATTCAATTACAAGATGCTCCTCACCTTGTAGGAGTTGGCCTAACGGCGAATGTTGGTGTGAGGTGATGCCCCTGTGCGGTTTTGTCGGCGAGTCACGAGACATTTCGAACCTCACGGGGGGCGTGCGCTCATCTTCGAGCTGGGCAAGCAGTCGGATGTTCGCATGGTTATATCAAAAAGCACGTACTTATTGACAACCACCAACATTTTCATAAAATGTCGGCATGGTCCCAACGCGTTCCAACCTTGCCGTTGAACTTCTCCAAGAAAAGGGGATGGTTCGTGCGCATGAGCTCGCCCGGATCGGTGTAGCGGGCCAGACACTCCAGCAGCTTCTGCGAAGTGGCGCCCTCGTCCGGATTCGTCGGGGTCTCTATACGGCGCCAGACAGAGCGATGAACGAGCATGATCAGCTGGCACAGCTGGCGATCAAACACCCCAACATGGTGTTTTGCCTGCTGACCGCGCTCCAGATCCATGGGTTGACCACGCAGGCTCCTCATGAAGTCTGGGTGGCGATCTCGCCCAACGCTCGGGCGCCTCAGGTGAGTTATCCGCCGCTTCGCATCGTTCGGCTCTCTGATCCGGACATGCAGGTCGTGACGATATCGCTCAACGGTGTCGTGCGTATTCCCGTGACCTCGGTCGCCAAGACCGTAGCGGACTGCTTCAAGTTCCGGAACAAGATCGGATTGGACATCGCGCTTGAGGCGCTCAGGGACGCTTGGCTGCGGAAAAAGGTCACCATGGATGAGCTGTGGGAGTCGGCCCAGCTTTGCCGGGTGGCCAATGTCATGCGCCCCTACCTGGAGAGCCTGGTATGACGTCGCCCAATCGGGCCGCGTCTGTGCGTGCGCGACTGCTCAACAAGGCGCGGGCTGACGGTGTGGACTTTCAGTTATTGCTCACCCGATACGGTTTGGAGCGATTGCTGTACCGCCTGAGCGTATCCCGCGAGCGTGACAACTTTCTTTTGAAGGGCGCATTGCTGTTTGACCTGTGGTTCGACGTGCCGTTACGTCCAACGCGGGACATCGATCTGCTGGGTTTTGGACTGGCGGAAATCCCTCTCCTTGTCGCCGCCTTTGAAGGAATGTGCGCGATTGAAGTTGACGATGGCATGGCATTTGATTCGGCATCCATACGGGCAGACGAAATCCGAAAGGAGGCCAACTACGCGGGGATCAGATTGACGCTGACCGGCATGATCGATGGGGCCCGTTGCCCCGTTCAGGTCGACGTCGGTTACGGTGATGCGGTCACCCCTGCGCCCGAGTCGGCGCGCTACCCGGTGATGTTTGGTGACATGCCAGCACCGACCTTACGGGTCTATCCACGGTATACGGTGGTGGCCGAGAAGCTCGAGGCCATCATTTCCCTGGGTATGGCCAACAGTCGCATGAAAGATTTCTTCGACTTGTGGGTCATTTTGCGAGACGCTGAATTGGACCGAGACATTCTCGCGCAGGCGGTCGAGGCTACGCTGAATCGCCGCGGTACAAGAAAGCCCTTAGGAATCCCGATTGGCCTGAGCGAGCAATTTTCGAGCGATCGACACAAGCTCATGCAATGGGCAGCCTTTATCAATCGCAATCAACTGACGGCCGTGCCTTTGGAACAAACATTACAGGAGCTGCGCACCGCCTTGATGTTCTTGTTCCATGAAACACATGGCCATTGAGACGCCAAGCGTTTTCGGCAAGCGCTGCGGCCGAATGGTCAACTGCGGGCTGACATGACCCATGAGGCCAATGTCATCTCAGAGCATGAAGTGTTACCGCCTATCAGACCTATGATTTTCAGGGCTGCGCCACAATCTGCCCCTAAGCGTCCGCCTATCCCACCTAGATTTCCGCTTGTCCGTTGCGGCTAGCAGAGGCGCTGGCAAAGGAGCTGCGACATGGCAAAGCGCATGATTGAAGGTACCCCGAGCATGAGCGCAGCCTGCTGTGGTATGACCCGACCGTTGGGATTCAATGGCCAGTGGATGGCGCGCCGATGCTGGCGGCCAAGGATGCGGCAGGCAAGGTTTTGGCTGAAGCGGATGCCTTTGCTTGAGTCAGTGCGAGTATCGGTTTGAAGGCCGCTTGAATCCTTCGCGGTCCCAAGGCCAGATCTCTTCTGCCCACCGGTTCATGACCTTGCGCACCATTTTCTTGGACAGGGTGTCGGTGATGCGGTCGCTTAATGCCATTGACTTTTGCGCATACGGTGCGCGTCCCACAACGTCCCACGAACAGGTCAGCTCCTCGTTCAGTGCCATTCAAGCGGCCCGCTCCTTGAGCACGGGCGCGGCGTTGAAGGCCCAATCCACAAAGTCGATTTCCTCTGTTGTCCAGTCGCAGGCGGCAGGTTCCTGGTAGTCGATGGCCCACTCCTGGCCGTGCACGTTGCTGGCGTGCCAGTACAGGTGCTCCGTCAGCACTGTGCGTCAGGTCAACCCCTCCGCCATGCAGGGGTTGGCGGCAATGCCCCGCCGCAGGTAGGTGCAGGCAGCCACATAGTCCCCCTTCCGAAACGCAATCAGCGTCGCCTGGTACCAGTGCGCCGGTGAATTGGGCGCGCCTTTCAGGTACTCCTGCAGGGCGGCGCGGTGGTCGCCTTGGAATAGGGCAATATCTCCCAACAAAAACCGCACGCCGATGTTGCACCATGGGGCACCACGCGAGCATCTGCTGGGCCAGTGCCATGGCGGCTTTGCCGCCTTTTGCTTGGTCCCGTCGGTGCATCAAGCCCAGCAAGGTGCCATGCACCAGGCGCAGGAAGGACCGGTTGTCCACTTCACTCCAGGTGATCTGGCCGGTGTAGCCCTTGGGGACTTGTGCCTGCGCCCGGCGAAAGGCTTGTTTTTACACCTCGGCCGCTGCATCCTGCAAACCCAGCGCCCACAGCCGGTTGGCAATGAAGTTCTGGATTTCCAGGTTGTCCGGGGTGGTGGCTTCCAGCTTGCGCGCCTGCATGAGGGCTTGCTTGTGGGTGAGTTGGCCGGCCTCCAGCTTGTCGATCAGCACATCCAGGGCTTCTTCGCCCTGCCAGTTGCGGCTAAAACAGCCGTACTCGGTGGGTTGGACGGTTTCGGGGTCATCGAAGGTTTCGGTGGTGAAAGACAGGGAGGTGACTCAGGACTTGGGACTGAGGGCTGAGTGGGGGCCGGGTCAGGTTTTTTCTTGGGCATGGTCGGGTTTGGAGGATTCGGGGTGGTTGGGTGCGGCAGCGGCCTGGCCGGCGTGGGTGGTATAGATCCGGCCGTTGTTGGCAACATAGCGCCGCAGATCGGGTGCCATGGATTCCGGCACGATCAACACCGTCATCCAATCATTCCCACATTTCGGCCTCCGCCATGCGCTCGATGGACGACAAACGCGGATCGCGCTTGCCGCTTTCAATCTCCGACAAATGCTGCTGCGACATACCCACCTTGGCAGACAACATCTCCAGCGTCAGACGACGCTGGTTGCGCTGACGGCGCAGGAAAACGGTGCCTTGAGGCACTATCTAACATTGAAATTTATGCCTAACATAAAAAATGTTAGAATTCAATTCTATGTTAGAAAAGACTCTTCCCCAGCAAACTGTCCGGTACCTGAACCAGGTGTTCGGAGGGGAAAGCGTGCGTGTGGCTCTCAGCGCAAGGACGGACCAACTGCCGTACTTTCTTCAGGATACCTATGAGGTCTTGCTATGCGAACTGCTGGGACGGCCCATCACACTGGCTTGTCTTAAAGGTCACCAGCCACTGGCCGCTCATCAAGTGGACCAACATGCCAAGCGATTGCGTGACTTGTTGCAGGCACCGGTCATCGTCGCTTTGAAAGCCACCACCCCCGGTGAGCGCAAACAGCTGATTGCACACGGTGTGGCATTCGTGGTTCCGGACAGACAACTGTTCGCACCTGAGATAGGGATGATCTTGACCGAGCGTTTTGGCGCTGAGCCCCGAAGGGAGCAAGAACTGGTTAGCCCTGCCACTCAGGCACTGTTGATCTGGTTTTTGAATCAGCATCCGCTCACTGAGACCTGGCATCCGTTTGAAGACGCCGCTGCCCTTGGTTATGCAGGCATGACGGCCACCCGGGCCATTCGGGAGTTGCTGCAATTCAAGCTCTTTGAGTTGGAGGTGCGAGGACGGGCCAAATACCTCAAGCTCAATGGCACACGCCGTGATCTTTGGGAGAGGGCAAAGCCTCACCTGCGTACACCGGTCCTGAAGACCCTGTGGACCTACGATCGTCATATTCTTGAAGTGAGAGGCGTACGTTGGGCTGGCGAGAGCGCACTGGCGCGCCTGTCCATGCTCAATGAGCCTCAACAGCAAGTGCTTGCCATGACGGCTGAGGCAGAGCAGCGGGCCCGGCAGACTGGCATCTTTTTTGAGCCACGAACAATCGCCGATGGCATTGCCGTGCAGGTGTGGCGCTATGAGCCCGGCATGCAAGCGAAGAAAATCACTGTGGATCCCTTGTCTTTGTGGCTTAGCCTGGAGGTCAACCCTGATGACCGGATTCAGATGGCGCTCGACGAGATTGAGGAGAAGTTCCCGTGGTGAGAGGGTTGTCGATTTTCCAGGCGTGGTTCAAGGACTTCGAGAACCAGTACGTCCTGATCGGCGGGACAGCAGCGTCCATCACCATGACGGAGGCGGGATTGCCATTTCGGGGCACCAAGGACCTGGATATCGTTTTGCATGTGGAGGCTCTGACGCCTGCTTTTTGCCAAAAATTCTGGGAGTTCGTGCGGGCCGGTAGTTACCAGCAAAAGGAGGGCGACCCTGAGCAAAAGCCCTGCCTGTACAGGTTCCAAAAGCCCCAGGACGAAGACTTCCCGCACATGCTGGAGCTGTTCTCTCGCGTGCCAGACGGTTTGAGCTTTGTCCCACCTGGCCATCTCACACCCATCCCGATGGATGAGCAGATTTCCAGTTTGTCAGCCATATTGCTGAATGATGAGTACTACCGATTCGTGCTCGCTGGCCGCAAGAGCAAGCACGGCATGCCGTCCTGGGTGGGTGAAGATCGTCTGATTCCCCTCAAGGCTGTGACCTGGTTGGAAATGACTGAGCGGGTTCGTCAGGGTGAGGCAATTGACTCCAAAAAAATCAATAAGCACTTGAATGGCATCGTCCAATTGTCAGCTCTGCTGCAGCCGGGTCAGGTCATTGAGTTGCCCGCAAAACTACAAGCCGATTTATTGGCTTTTGCCATGGCTGTCGTGGAATTCAATCGCCCCGAACAGGTGCAAGCCATGGGCAGGATTGCGAGCGCATACGCTTTCGATGTATGAGTCCGTGTTATCGCTGAACTTTTGAGCTTCGCCGCACGGTCATCGGCCGCCGGAAGCCCTCTCGATCCCACGGCCAGATCTCATCGCCCCAGCGGTTTTTGACCTGTTGCACCATCTTCTGGGAGAGCGTGTTGGTGATGTGGTCGATGAAATCCAGTGATCGCTGTGCGTAGGCTGCGCGCTTTTCAGCGTCTCGCTCGTAAGTCATCCCCTCATGGAGCACCATCATCTCTGCGCGCTCCTTCAGCACGGGCGATGCATTGAACACCCAGTCGACGAAGTCAATCTCCTCCGGCGACCAGTCACTGGCGGCGGAGTCGAGGTAGTCAACTGCCCATTCCGGGCCGTGCACGTTGCTGACGTGCCAGTACAGGTGTTCTGACAGCACCGTGCGCCCGGTCAACCCCTCCGCAATGTAGGGGTTCGCGGCAATGCCCCGCCGCAGGTAGGTGCAGGCCGCCACATAGTCCCCCTCCCGAAACGCAATCAGCGCGGCCTGATACCAGTGCCCTGGTGAATTGGGCGCGCCTTTCAGGTATTCCTTCATGGCGGCTGGGTGGTCGCCCTGGAGCAAGGCGATGTCACCCAGCAAAAAGTGCACTCCGATGTTGTCCATGGGGCACCAAGCCAGCATCTGCTTGGCCAGCGCCATGGCGGCTTCACCCCCTTTTGCTTTGTCCCGCCGGCGCATCAATCCCAACAAGGTGCCGTGCGCCAAGCGCAGGAAGGGCCGGTTGTCCACCTCACCCCAGGTGACCTGGCCTTTGAAGTCTTTGGGGATGTGGGCCACTGCCTGCTTGTAGGCCCGTTCATACACCTCACTGGCTTCATCCTGCAGGCCCAGTGCCCACAGTCGGTTGGCAATGAAGTTCTGAATTTCCAGGTTGTAGGGCGTGGTGGCTTCCAGCTTGCGCGCTTGCATCAGCGCCTGCTTGTGGCTGAGTTGGCCGGCCTCCAGCTTGTCGATCAGCACATCCAGAGCTTCTTCGTCCTGCCAGTGGCGGCTGAAACGGCCGTACTGGGTGGGTTGGCCGGTTTCCGGGTCGTCGAAGGTTTCGATGGTGAAGGACAGGGAGGAGGACTCAGGACTTGGGGCTGAGGGCTGAGTGGGGGCGGGGTCAGGTTTTTTCTTGGGCATGGTCGGGATTTGGAGCTTCAGGGTGGTTGGGCGCGGCAGCGGCCTGGCCGGCGTGGGTGGTATAGATGCGGCCGTTGTTGGCCACATAGCGGCGCAGATCCGGCGCCACGGCGTCCGGCACGATCAACACCGTCATTCCCATCGCCTCCGCCATACGCTCGATGGACGACAAACGTGGATCACGCTTGCCGCTTTCAATCTCCGACAAATGCTGCGGCGACATACCCACCTTGGCAGACAACATCTCCAGCGTCAGACGTCGCTGGTTGCGCTGGCGGCGCAGGAAGGCGGGAATCAAAGTGTCCATGTGGGTAGCGTAGCGCAGCCACGGGACAATTGCTCATACGATCGTGTGAATTCGTGTGGGGGTGGGATCTTTTTTCCGTGCTGTCATTCCTGTGGGTTCGAGTGACCATTCACGCGCTTTGGGCGCGATCGTATTAGGCAGGCTTGAGTGAAATTAACATATTTGTTACTATGCGGGCGATGGAATACGAGATCCGCTACTACAGCGAAGCCGTCCAGGATGAGATATTGAATTTGCCTGACACGCTGGCTGCCAGGTACGTGGTGCTTACTCGGCGCATGGTGGCGCTGGGCGCCAATCTGGGCGAGCCGCACACCAAGGCCATGAAGAACGGCTTGTTCGAACTTCGGCTCAAAGGTGCGGAAAGTATTGCGCGCGAATTGGACACGGCGATGAGTCGCTTGAAAGAGGTGAAACATGAAAACCCATGACGAAGTGGTCAAGGCCCTGATAAAGCGCCCCGGCGTGAAGGCCGAGGTTGAGCGCATCGAGCGTGAAGAAGGCGAGTTGCTCGACGCCTTGCTCAAGGCCAGGCAGGAAGCGGGCCTGACGCAGGCCGAACTCGCTGCGCGTATGGGTACGCAAGCGCCGGCGGTGGCCCGCCTTGAAAAATCGCTGGCAACGGGTAAGCATTCACCATCGGTCGCCACCCTGCGTCGCTACGTACAAGCGTGTGGCAAAAATCTGCGGCTACAGGTCTGCTGATCAAGGAAAGTAAACATGGCACTGACCCGTGATTTCAAAGAGACCTTGGCCGCGCGTGTACAGAAAGATCCGGCCTTCGCCCAAGCCCTGCTGGATTAGGCCATCACCTTTTGCCGGTTGAGCATCAACCACTCGTTCAAGGTCTGTACCAGCGGCTGGCTTTTTTCTTGCCGCATGCGCAGGTGCTCTTGGCTGCCAAGGCCTTTGAACTGCCGCTCCACAGCGTAAATGTGCGCGATTTGCTGGATCGCTTGCTCGGCTATCTGGCTTTGACTGGCCAGGTGCAAGTCACGGAGCTTGCGCCTGGCGTGCGCCCAGCAGCCGACCTCGGTGATCTGGCCCGCCGCATCGCCCATGAGTTGCTTGTAGCCACTGAAGTCATCGACCACCAGAGATCCTCGCCATTTGTCCAAGAACGCTTTGGCGTTGGCCCCCGCTCGGCTTTCGCAAAAGTCGCACGCCACGGCTTTGATGTTCTCGTGGGCTCCTGCCGCATGCGCCCACACATACGCCCACAAATAAGCTCGGTGCGTTTTACCTTTGCCCGGTTGGAGCATTTGCACCGGGGTCTCGTCGGCGTGGACCACGCGCCGATCAAGGATGTCGCGTGGCCACCAGCACCTGGGCCAGCAAGCCCGGTGTGGGGACTGGTGCCCATTGAAATAGCCAACATTTGAAGGGTGGACATTTGTGCATACAATAAATTCATGAAAATCGAGTGGGATCAGGCAAAAGCGGCTGTCAATGTGCAGCCTCATGGCGTTTATTTTGGTGAAGCTGCGACCGATCTTGAAGATGACTTTGCCTTGACGCGTGAGGATCTAGACGCGCAAGGTGAACAGCGTTTTGTCACACTGGGGATGAGCGCCACGGGTGCACTGTTGGTGCTTGTCTACACGCACCGTGATCCTGATGTGTACAGACTGATTTCCTCTTGGAAGGCCAACAAACCGCAAAGGAATATGTATGAAAAAAATCGTCGCTGAGCCCTACCGGGACATTGACTTTACCGATGCCAAGCAAGGTGCGGTCATCCCACTTGAGGCAGGCAAGACCAAAATTTCGATCCGTCTGGACAACAAGGTGATAGATGACTTTCGCGCGCAAGTGGAGCGCGCTGGGGGTGGCAGCTATCAGACCCTGATCAATGACGCGCTGGTGGCGTTTATCCAGCAGCGTTCAATGATCGATGCCGTGCGGCAGGTGATACGTGAAGAACTGGCCGCACCACCACAGCAAAAGCGTCGTCACCTGTTGACGCCGACCGAAAACTGACCAGCTAAGTGAGTCGATGCTGGTATGCGTCCGGCCATCCCACCTAGATTTCCGCTTGTCCGTTCCGGCTAGCAGATACGTGTCCACGGTCTTATCGTGGACTTTTATTTCCGTTTTGATGACTTGGCTGCGACCATTGACCTTGGCGCGAACTGATGCTTGGTAGGTGTGCATCATGTACTTATCAACTGAGCGAAAGCAGGGCGCACAAAAAAGCCAGCGCGAAGCTGGCTCGTAGGTGAGTGTCTAAACAGCTTAAAGGTCTGACTGCTGTGCTTCTTGGTCACGAAGCTTGATCAAATCAGCCGCCGTCAATTCAACATCTTTGCCATCAAGTGACACAAGGATGCTGGTGTTGGTCTTGATTGCAAGATCTTCTGCCGACTTGGCTGCACGAAGCATCGCTGCATATGAACCTGCCAAATCTGGGTCAGTAGAGGTGCGGATATCTTTGGGATTCATTTGTTGCTCCAGTCAATCAGTATGGGGTGCCGCTGATAGCTGTCAAAGAATGCCCATGAATCAACTACCTTGCTGTAGCGCTCATTGAAGTTATCTAAGCCTGCTTTGAACCGCCTGCGAATCACATCCTCAGGAATGTTGTGACCACCTTGCAAAACACGGCGGGCGACTCTTGACAATGCGATGGCTTCATTGGGCAATGACAAAAACCACAGCTTCACTTGATAGCCGTGGGCTTGCCATAAGGGGATCTTTTTCAAGTAGGCTAAGCCCGACAGCGTTTTTTCAAAGGCAAAGCTGTGTCCAGCATTGACGCATTCGTCGATTTCTCCCAGCATCAGTCGGCCAGCTTTAAAAGAAGCCGTTTCTGGATTGAACGGAGCTAAGCCGGCAGCGATCAAGTCGGCGTTAATGAAACGCAGCGTTTGTGCTTCAGCAGGCAAAAAGTCACGGGCAAATGTGGTTTTGCCAGCGCCGTTAGGTCCTGCAATGATGATGATTTTTTCAAATTTGGATCGTGTTTTTTAATTTTAGGCTCTGCAGGGCCACTTGCAACAGTTGTTCCGACCTATCGCTATCGGCCTGATCCGGTTTTCGATCCAGTGGTTGTCCAAGGGCATCGGCCAAGGATGTCGCGCTTCAAAGCGTCCACCAACGGCTGCAACTCCACCCCACAGCTGCCCACCCATTGGGCCAGCGTGGATCTCGCAATCTCCACACCCGCGCGGCCAAAGATGGCCTCTTGGCGGTACAGCGTCAGATGACGCTTGTTGCGCTGGCGGCATAGCAGGTAGGTCAATGTGTTACAACGTAGTTATTCAATAACACATGAGGGTCTGACCATGAGCGAAGCAACCTTTACTTTCCGGGTCGATGAGGCGCTGAAGTCTGAGTTCTCCAACGCCGCCAAAAGCCGTGACCGCAGTGCAGCGCAGCTTTTGCGCGACTTCATGCGTGACTTCGTACGGCAGCAACAAGAGGCCGCCGAGCATGACGCATGGTTCCGCCGCCAAGTGCAAGTGGGCCTCGACTCAGCAAACGCCGGTAATCTGATTCCATCGGCCGAGGTCGAGGCCAAGTTTGCGTCCAAGCGTGCAGCAACGCTGCGGCGGCTTGAACCCTCTGCCAAATGATGGAACTGTTCTGGACGCATGAGGCAATACAAGACCGAGAAGCAATCTATGACTACATCGAGGCCGACAACCCTGTCGCCGCATTGGCACTCGATGAGTTGTTTGAAGAGAAGGCCGGACGGTTGGTCGATCACCCTGGGATGGTGCGGCTTGGGCGTGAAGCGGGCACACGCGAGCTGGTGGCTCATAAAAATTACATCTTGGTCTACGACGTGACCACCGACCTGGTGAGAGTGTTGCGTGTCCTTCACGTCGCTCGACAGTGGCCCACATTGTCTGACTCTGTCAATTGAGTTTCTGCGTCTACCAACTGTCAACGTCATCAGCGACGCTTGGCGGTGGAGCTTTCGGCTGCCCGAGGCCCTCTCGATCCCACGGCCAATTGTGATCGTGTTGAGGCAGACTCAAAAATGACCAGGGTGTTCCACTTGCCTGATTAATTTTTCAGCAGGAGATACAAGAAAGTGATCACCATGAAAAAAAGTGGCAAGGCTAGTCTCGTCAGCACATCGTTAAGGAAGGCATGCGGGCCATGGCTTGGAGCTTGGCCGACTGGATCAAGCTCATCACCGCCGCCGCTCTTTGGCCTGCGCGCAGCGAGCCTGCAATCAATCAGTTTGTTGTAGCCACTGAAGTCATAATCCACCAGAGATCCTCGCTATCTGTCCAAGAGCACTTTGGCGTTGGCCCTCGCCCGGCTTTCGCAAAAGTCGTACACCACGGATTTGATGTTCTTGTCCGCCAAACGACATGCTGGCAAGGATCACGCGACTCTGGCTGCACGGAGAAGTGGCCAACGAATGGGCATAAAAAAGCCCCTGGGCTTTTGGCACAAGGGCTTGATTTCATTCACGTTTTTGGCTCCTCAACCTGGGCTCGAACCAGGGACCTACGGATTAACAGTCCGGCGCTCTACCGACTGAGCTATTGAGGAATCGAGCCATAAATTATAGCTTGGATTTGGAGGTTTTAAAAGGCAGCTCAACAAGGCGCAAGGTATGCCCAGTGCTGTGTAAGAACAACCGCGCTTTGTGAGCTTGCGCCCTCAGCGTTGGAACAAGAAGCGCGCTTGGCGCTTGGCCAGGCGCCAGCCTTCAGGCGTGAGGCGCAGCTCGTCGACAAACTCACCGAGTTGCTGGGCCGCATCGGCGGGCCGGCCTTTGGCCGTGGGCGCATCACTGGCAAGGCCGGTCCACACGAGCACCAGGCAGCGGGACTGTGCGCTGTGGGCGCCCGTGACCGTGACTTCGTGGTTGGTCAAGATGTGTTGGGTCAGCCGCTCGGGGCTGCGCGCGGCGTAGGCCTGGTACACCGCTTGGCGGCCTTGCAAGAGCGTGCCGTCTGGGCGCTCCAAGCTCCCGTCTTCGGCAAACAGGTCGGCAAAGTCCTGCCATTGCTGCGCGTCCACCAGCCGGGCCGCGGCCAGCACCACCTGGCGCACCTCGCGCTCGGCCAACATGCTCTCTAGCGGGCTCATGCGTGCACCCCCAACCAGCGCAGCAGCGAGGCAGCCACGGCGGCGGGTTGCTCCATGGGCGCCATGTGGCCGGCGTCTTCAATGATGTCCAGTTGCGCGTGGGGCGCCAGCGCCTGCATGGCCTGGTGCTGGGCCACGTTGGCCCAGCTGTCCTGGCGGCCGCATTGCACCAAGGTGGGCATGGTCAGGCGCTCGAGCACAGCGCTGGCGTCGGGCCGGCTCAACAGGGCGCGGATTTGGCGCTCAAAAATGTCTGCTGTTTTGCGCTCGAACATGTCAAGAATGGCCGCGTTCAGCGCTTGGTCTGTCAGGCGCTGCGGGTGAACCATGCCCTGCACCCACTCGGCGGCCATGGCGCGCAGGCCTTGCGCGCGCGCCTTGTCCAGCAGCGACTGGCGTTTGCGGGCTTCTTCGTCGCCCGCCGCGCCAGTGGCCCGGGCGGCATGGCCGGTGTCCATCAAGGCCAAGTGGCTCACGCGCTGCGGCGCCAGCCGGCACACCTCCAGCGCCACCCGCCCGCCCATGGAGTGGCCGGCCAGGGCAAATTGCTCGGGTGCCGCGGCCAGCAGGCGCTGGGCCATGCCGGCCAAGTCGTCTCTGTCGCCGTGGTCCACCACCACACAGTGGCGGTGGGCTGACAAGCTGGGCAGCAAGGGCGCCCAGACGGCTGCGTCACACATCAGGCCGGGCACCAGCACCAGGGTGGGAAGGCTCATGGCGGGAAATCTTGAAAAGTTGAGGAAAAACAGGGGTGCGACAAAAACAAAGGGCCGCTGCCTAAGCAGGGCCCCTGTGCTTTTGAAGCGCTGAGCTGGGCGGTTTGACTCGCCTGCTTACTTGGTTTTGCCTATGTCTTTGACGTCGGTGACGGTCTGGATCTCCATGTTCCAGAGCTGGCCGTCCATCTTCTCGACACGGCGCACGTACACGTTGTGCACCACGTCACGGGTTTGCGCGTCAATGTACATGGGGCCGCGAGGGCTTTCAAACACTTGGCCTTTCATGGCGTTGAGCAAGGTCTCGCCCGTGCCGCCTTTGGTGGTCTTGGCGGCTTCGTAAATCACTCGCATGCCGTCATAGGCGCCCACGCCCATGAAGTTGGGGCGCATGCCGTTGTTGGCTTTGCCAAAGGCATCGACAAACTTTTTGTTCAGTGCCGACTTGTGGGCCGCAGAGTAGTGGTGAGCGGTGACCACACCGAGCGCCGCATCACCCATGCTGTTGAGGATGTCGTCGTCGGTGACGCTGCCTTCGGCAATCAGGCGAATACCGGCTTTGTCCAAGCCGCGCTCGGTGAATTGCTTCATGAGCACCGAGCCCTGGCCCGAGGGCACAAAGGTGAACAGCGCATCGGGCTTGGCGTCGCGCACTTTTTGCAGGAAGGGCGCAAAGTCTGGGCTGCGCAGGGGCACGCGCAAGGTCTCTATCACCACGCCGCCGTTGTTTTGAAAGCGTTGGCTGAAAAACTTTTCAGAATCAATGCCGGGCGCGTAGTCGGTGACCAAGGTCACCACGCGCTTGATGTTGTTCTTGGTGGCCCAGTCGCCCAGCACCGTCACCACCTGCGCCACCGTGAAGCTGGTGCGCACAATGTAAGGCGATGCCTCGGTGATCACGGACGTGGCAGCCGCCATCACCACCATGGGGGTTTTGGCCTGCGTGGCCACGGGTGCCGTGGCCATGGCCAGGGGGGTGAGGCCAAAGCCGGCCAGCACGTTCACCTTGTCGCCCACCAACAGCTCTTGCGCCAAGCGCCGGGTGACGTCAGGCACGCCGGTGTCGTCTTTGACAATGAGCTGGACTTTTTTGCCGCCCACGGTGTCGCCGTTTTGCGCCATATAGAGACGTGCAGCCGCTTCGAGCTGTTTGCCGGTGGAGGCAAAGGGGCCGGTCAAAGGGGCAATCAGGCCGATTTTGAAGGTGTTGTCTTGCGCCATGGCGCTGGGCAACAGGCCGGCCGTGAGGCAGACCGAGGCCGCCAGGCCCAGGAGTTGACGCTTGTGTTGAAAAAAGGCCATGAAGGGGTCTCCGCAGGGTGTGTGGTATTGAATAAAGAAAGGCAGGCCCTTAAGCCCACCGTAACTGCTTAATCTTGTCAAAAATACCCTGGCCAGTCTAATGCCTTGTTGGTGCGAGCTATGCGTGGGACTGAACGAAGACCCGAGAAAACCCTGGGATGCCCTGCAAGCGGCCATGCAAAGCACCCAACAGGCCTGTCAGCCCGCCTCGCGCAAGCGGCGACCCAAGGCCCTGAATTGCGCCATCAAGAGCGCTGCCCCCGGCGGCGGCAGGTAGTCGGCACGCCAGACCATGCCAATGGGCCGGGGCTGGTGCACCACCTGCACGGGCAACTCCACCAGCAAACCGGCGCGCAACTCGCGCTGCACTTGGCGGGGCGACATCAGCGCGAGCCGGTCGGTCTCGGCCAGCAAGGTTTGCATCATGAGCGCACTGTTGACCCGCAGCGGGCTGGGCGGCAAGGCCAGGCCTGCGGCGGCCAGCGCTTGCTCAAAGGCGGCCTGCGCGGGTGTGTGGGGCATGGGCATGATCCAGTCTGCAGCGGCCAGGTCGGTCCAGGCCAGGCGCTGGTGGCCCGCCAAAGGATGGCCGCCCCGCACCACCACGGCCAAGCGGTCTTCAAACAAAGTCTCTTGCTGCAGCCCGGCAGGGGCCGCAGGCCGCAGCGCGCCCAGCATGAGGTCGATCTCGGCCTCGCGCAGTTGTTGAACCAGTGCATCGTGCGTGCCGTCCACCATGCTGATGGCCATGCCCGGGTGCGCGCTGAGCACCGCCTCCACAGCTTGGGGCAGCAGCAAACCGGCAGAAAACGGCAGCGTGCCTATGACCAGCCGCCCGCGCAAGGTGCCGCGGCGCCAGCTGATGTGCTGCTCGGCCTGCTCCAACTCGGCCCGCGCGAGCTTGACGGCATGCAAGGCCAGCTCGCCCGACTCGGTCAAGCGCAAACCCCGCCGCGAACGCACAAAAAGGGCCGATCCCGCCAAATGCTCCAACTGGCCCAGGGTTTGGTGCACCGCCGAGGTGCCCACGCCCAACTCGCTGGCCGCACCGGCCAGCGACAGCGTGCGGCCCAGCACCAACATGGCCTGCATGTGGCGCTGGTTAAGCCCGGTGGCAAACCGGCTGACCAGCCAAGACAGGGCATGCAGGCCGGTGCGGCCTTCAGGCCCGCCTAATACCGCCAAAAAGCCCAAGGCCCTGCCCGCACGAGCAAGAAACAAAGCGCCCTCTTGCGTGGCTTGCATGCCGCGGCCCATGCGGTGAAACAGCGCGTGCCCGCAGGCGGCTTCAAGCTCTTGCACGGCCCGAGTGATGGAAGACTGCGCCACGCGCAGCACCGTGGCAGCCTGCACAGTGCTGCCCAATGACTGGACGGCGCAGGCGGCGCGCAAACATTTCAGATCGGTCAGGGTGGTGGGCATCAATGCATTAAAAAATTAAACACCTGCCAAACCAGTGTGGTGCACGTGTGGTCAACAACTAGAGTGCACGTCCCATGTTTGGCCGCCTTACGAACACATGGTGTGAGAAGTTAATGCACAATTTAAACAAATCAAAAAAATGAATCAACAGTGTCGAACATTTGGCTGACCATTGGACTGGGCTTGCTTTTCCCCGTGGTGCACACCGCCAACGGCTGGTTGTTTTCTTTCGCTGAGCTGTCACCCAACGTGTCCTTGATCTATATGCCAGCGTTTTTGCGCTTGCTCAACGTGCTGGTGCTGGGCAAATTCAAGGGCACGCTGGCTACGCTGCTGGGCGGTGTGGTGCTGATCGCGGTGGACGAGCAAGACAACCCGCTAGAACTTGATGTGGCTCACATGTTGAGCTCGGCTGCCGGCCCCCTGTTGGCCTTGCTGGCTTTCGAGCACCTGCGCGGCAAAAAAGTCAACTTGATCAGCTTGGCTGACTTGGCCTGGGTCACGCTGATTTACTGCCTGCTCAACAGCCTGCTGCACCACTTTGCTTGGGCCGTGTTGCCTGTGCAATCCGTGATCTCCACGCAGCAAATGCTGATGATGGCCTTGGGCGATTTGTCAGGGGCACTGATTGGCGCTTATGTGCTCAAGTGGACGGCCCCGCGCCTAGGCATAGGCCGGCCACGCTGAGGCTGTACTTGCAAGCGACAGTGCGGAGACCCGAAAACCAACTTTCACTCAGCAAGGGGCGCAAAGTGCAAGCGGCCGCTGTAAGGCGGCCGCTGCAGGGAAAAGTGCCTTGAATCAAGGCCGCGCCAAAAGTTACAGCTCCACAAGCCTTACTTTTTGCTGAGTTGCTCGTCGAGCTCTTTGCAAGACGGCGCGCACACCGCTTGGGCCTTGCCCAACACTTTTTTGGTGCCCATCATGGAGCGCGGCCGGTGCTTGCCGCACATGAAGCACGACATGGTGGCACTGCCAAAAGAGGTGGTGGCCACAAAGGGAGAGCCAGATACTTTGGATTTGTAACGCAGGCCGTCCGGGAGAACGGCGGTTTTGGTTTCAGTTCTTGCCACTGGATTTGCCTTTATTCAGTAAGCACCCGAGGGTGTGTGGTGCAGCGCGGTGTTCACCGCATTGACCTGCGGAATCAGCTAAACCATTCATTTTACCGCTGAATGTAAAACCGTGTCTCTGCCTTCGGCCCCAACCCGCGCCAAGGCCACTTGCGGCAAAGCTGCCTAGAATCAGCACACCTCAAGAAATGGCTCACCCCCAGCACCTACCTTTATGTCACGCCTCGTTAAATGCATCACACTCGGTCGCGAAGCCGAGGGCCTCGACTTCCCGCCCTACCCTGGCCCCTTGGGCAAACGCATCTGGGAAGAAGTCAGCAAAGAGGCTTGGGCCCTCTGGCTCAAGCAGCAGACCATGCTGGTCAATGAAAACCGGCTCAACCTGGCCGACGCGCGTGCCCGCCAGTACCTGGCCCGGCAGATGGAAAAGCACTTTTTTGGCGACGGTGCCGACGCCGTGGCCGGCTATGTGCCGCCGCCCAGCGCCTGAACACGCGCTTGCGAGCATTCCTTGACTATCGCTTGAGCGTGGGCGATTGAATTGACACCCGCGCCCGCCGGGCTGCACCCGGGCTGGCGGTCTCAGCGCGCCTGGCAGCACCTTCAAACTGATTTCGGTGGGGGTCTGGGTTTTTTAAACACCTGGGCCGCCTGGCGCCAAGACGAGGCCAGGCCTGACTTGCTGCATGTGGTGGGTCTGCTCGACGCCGCACCCCATGCGCCAGACCTGCTCAGCAAGGTCCACTCCCCCACACTGGTTCCCTTGGCCACAGAACTGGCCCTGCAGTGCCAGGGCATCTTGCCGGGCGTGCACCGCCTGAGCTTTGAGACTGGCCAAGTGCTGCTGACCTTGTGCGTGGGCCAGCCTTGGACGGTGCTGCGCGAACAAGAACTGCAGTTCGACAGCATAGAAGCCGAGGCCGCAAACGCCCCTGACGAGGGCTACACCCGCCCCTGGCTGCAACAGCTGGCGCGCTGCTGCAAGCGCGGCACCCAGCTGAGGCTGAGCTGGCCCTCAGCCAGCGAGCGCCGCGCAGGGGGCACCTGGGCCGAGCAGCTGCAGGCCTGCGGCTTTCGCATAGTCTCCAAAGCGCTCGGGCTTCAAACCCTGGAGGCTCAATTTGAGCCCACCTGGCAGCCCCGCCGCCGGCAAGCGATCCGACCCACCAGCCTTCAAAATCCAGGCCGCTGCACCGTCATAGGCGCAGGCCTGGCCGGCGCGGCCTGCGCGGCCAGCTTGGCGCTGCGAGGCTGGCAAGTCACGGTGCTGGACCGCCAAGGCCCCGCCGCAGGCGCCTCCGGTTTGCCCGTGGGCCTGATGGCCCCGCATGTCTCGCCCGACGACAGCCCACTGTCGCGCCTGAGCCGCGCAGGCGTGCGCGCCACACTGCACCAAGCCAGGCTGCTTTTGCAGCAGGGCCAAGACTGGGCTGCCACGGGGGTGTTGCAGCGCCGCCTCACGCCAAGCGCAGGCGCCCTGCCCGCAGATTGGCCCGACGCGGGCAAGCACTGGAGCGAGCACGCAAGCACGGCCAGCGCCTTGCATGACGCGCCTGGTTTGCCTGGTGACTTGAGCGCGCAAGCTCTCTGGCATGCCAGCGGTGCCTGGATCAAGCCCGCCCGGCTCATTGCAGCTTGGCTGATGCAGCCCGGCATCAACTTGCACACCTGTCATGCGCACCGCCTGCAGCGCAGCCCCCAAGGCCTTTGGCAGGTGCTTGACGCTGCAGGTCAGTTGCTCAGCGAATGCGACATGGTCGTGGTGGCCAACGCCCACCACGTCGAGGCTGTGCTGCAAGGCCTGTTGCCAGGCCTCGTGGGTGAGCACGGGCTGGGCCTGCAAGCCATACGCGGTCAGGTGAGCTGGGCCATGCAGGCTGAGGGTGAACAGTTGCCCCCCTGGCCCGTCAACGGCCACGGCAGCCTGGTGCCGCACTTTCCGCAGGGCGCAGGCAGCGCTTGGTTGCTGAGTGCCACCTTTGAGCGAGACGACACCGGCGGCGATCTGCGGCCCGCAGGCCATGCGGCCAACTTGGAGAAATTGCGCACCCTGCTCCCCCACAGCGCGGCGAGCTTGGAGGTGCGTTTTGCGGCCGGTCATGTGGAAGGCTGGGCCGGCGTGCGCTGCGCCTGGCGCGACCACCTCCCCGTGGTGGGACCACTGGCGCCAGAGCAGCTGCCCGGCCTGTGGCTGTGCACCGCCTTTGGCTCGCGCGGCCTGAGCTATTCGGCTCTGTGCGCGGAATTGCTGGCCGCCTGGCTGCACGGCGAGCCCGTGCCACTGGAGCCCCGGCTGGCACAAGCCCTGCGCGCCAGCCGGCTGATTCAGGCGCGCTGAATGGGCATCGCCTCAGGTGAACATTCGCCGGCAGGCCGGCTCCTACAGGGGAGCTGCATCTTGTCTTTGTAGGAGACAAGCCTGCAAGGGAATCGTGCCTAGCAACGGGCATTGCTTGACGCGAACATTCGCCGGCAGGCCGGCTCCTACAGGGGAGCCGCATCTTGTCTTTGTAGGAGCTTGCCTGCAAGCGAATCGTGCCGGTTCGCAGGCATCACCGCAGGCGAAAATTCGCCGGCAGGCCGGCTCCTACAGGGGAGCTGCGTCTTGTCTTTGTAGGAGACAAGCCTGCAAGCGAATCGCAGCGTGCAACGGGCATCACCTCAGGGGAACATTCGCCGGCAGGCCGGCTCCTACAAGGAGTCCGGACCTTATTTCATGGCCTCGACTGGCCGCCTGGCTTTGACGTAGGCGTCGGTGGGCAAATAGTTTTTGCCGTCGGCGTAGCGCCACTCGACCATGGTGCCCTTGCCGCCGCGCAGGTCGAGCTTGCCCACGTAAGCGCCCATGGTGGACTGCTGGTCCAGGGCGCGGAACTCCACCGGGCCAAAGGGTGAGCTGAATTTGAGCCCGCGCATGGCCACCACCAATTTCTCGTTGTCCACCGACTTGGCTTTGTTGATGGCCGCAAAAATAGCCTGCATGGTGGCGTAGCCGACCACCGAGCCGAGCTTGGGGTTCTCGCTGTAGCGGCGCAGGTAGTTGGCGGCAAAGCTGGCGTGCTCGCGGGAGTCAATTTGGTCCCAGGGGTAGCCTGTGACGATCCAGCCCTTGGGCGTTTCGTCTTTGAGCACGTCCAGGTACTCCGGTTCGCCCGACAAGAGCGAGACCACAGGCGTCTTGGGGAATATCCCGCGCTGATTGCCCTCCCGCACCAAGCGGGCCAGGTCAGCACCAAAGGTCGCGTTGAAAATGGCCTCGGGCCGCGACTGCATGGTGGCCGCCAGCGTGGTGCCCGCCTCCAGCTTGCCCTGGGCGGGCCACTGCTCGCTGACGAATTCCACATCGGGCCGCTTGGCCTTGAGCAACTCCTTGAAGCTGGCCACCGCGCTTTGGCCGTACTCGTAGTTGGGCGCAATGGTGGCCCAACGCTTGGCCGGCATTTTGGCGGCCTCTTCCACCAACATCGCCGCTTGCATGTAGGTGCTGGCGCGCAAACGGAAGGTGTAGCGGTTGCCTTTTTCCCAGACGATGGCGTCGGTCAAAGGCTCGCTGGCCACAAACAGGCGCTTGTTTTTAAGCGCATGGTCGGCCAAGGCCAAGCCCACATTGGACAAAAAGCCACCGGCCAGCACGTCCACCTTTTCTTTGGCGGTGAGTTCCACCGCGTGGCGCAGCGCCTCCTCGGGCTTGCCACCGTCGTCGCGCACCAGCACCTCCACCTTGCGCCCCAGCAAGCCCCCGGCCTGGTTGATTTCTTCCACCGCCAACTGCCAGCCCTGGCGGTAAGGCAGGGTGAACTGCGGAATGGCCGAGTAACTGTTGATCTCGCCAATGCGAATCGGACCCTGGCCTGCAGCCTGGGCCATGACCGCGGGCCAGGCCAGACTGGAGGCCAAAAAGGCAAGCGTTCGACGTTTGAGTGGGTTCATGCTTGGGCTCCCTGCTTGTTGGTATGGAAATGCAAAATGAAAATGTAGCAGCGCAGGCATGGGCTTTGGTGGGGTGGACCCTATCGACCACGCGTGGTGCTGGATCAAACTGACCCGGGCGCCCCTCTCCATGAAGTGTTTGATGCGGGCAAAAGCGGCGAACTGCCGCAATGAGGTTCAATGTTTCAACATTCATCAAGCCTACCTCAGCCAATTGATGCGCACAGAAACCCGGTTGCGCAGCCTCACTCCCCGACCTTGCCAAAAGCGCTGTGAATCAGCTTTGCCAAGATTCAAAGTCGATCAGCGACACCATCCTCCAAGCCACCCAAGCACCCTCACATACACATATCCACATAAGCGAACAACAAATTTGTAGTTCACATCCATAAGCGGGCGCTTTACAGTCACGCCCCTGTGGATAACTTGGCGTTTGTCTTTGCTGGCTTTGCCGTGGGGCGGTAGCGGGAGCTCGCGGTGCATGCACCACATTCCAGACCGCGCCATTGACTCTTTTCTGTGCTGCTGGCCCTTGCCGGCGCCAAACTAATTTCAACTTAAGCACTTATGTACCAGTACACCGACTTTGACCGCGCCTTCATCCAGGCCCGGGCCGACCAGTACCGCGACCAGCTCACGCGCTGGCAAGCCGGTGAGCTTAAAGAAGACGAATTTCGTCCGCTACGCTTGCAAAACGGCTGGTATGTGCAGCGCCACGCGCCCATGCTGCGGGTGGCCGTGCCCTATGGCGAGTTGTCCACCGCGCAGGTTCGCGTGCTGGCCAAAATTGCCCGCGAGTTTGACCAGCCCAGCCCCGAGCTGCTGCAAGAAGCCCAGGCCAAGCAAGACCTGCTGGGCGCGGCGCCCTCGCGCTTGACCACGGGTTACGCGCACTTCACCACGCGGCAAAACGTGCAATTCAACTGGATTCCCCTGGACAAGTCGGCCGAGGTGATGGACCTTTTGGCCGGTGTGCACATGCACGGCATTCAAACCAGCGGCAACTGCATTCGCAACATCACCAGCGACGAGCTGGCCGGCATTGCGGTGGACGAGATCGCCGACCCTCGGCCCTTTGGCGAGATATTGCGCCAGTGGAGCACGCTGCACCCGGAGTTTGCGTTTTTGCCGCGCAAGTTCAAGATTGCCATTGCGGGCGCCCAAGAAGACCGCGCCGCCGTGGCCTGGCACGACGTGGGCCTGTATGTGGTGCATAACGCCGAGGGGGCCTTGGGTTTCAAGGTGCTGGTAGGCGGCGGCATGGGCCGCACGCCGGTGATTGGCACCGTGATCCGTGAATTTTTGCCCTGGCAAGAAATCTTGAACTACCTCGAAGCCGTGGTGCGCGTTTACAACCGCTGGGGCCGGCGTGACAACATCTACAAGGCCCGCATCAAAATTTTGGTCAAGGCCGAAGGCCAGCGCTACATCGACGAGGTGGAATCCGAATACCGCCAAATCTTGGAGCAAGACGGCGGCCAGCACACGCTCACGCAAGCAGAGCTGGACCGCGTGAGGGCCAGCTTTGTGCCGCCCACGCTCAAGCTGGAACACCCCTCTGGCGAGGCCAAGATCGCCGCCATGCTGCAAGCTGCGGCCGAGGACGACCCCGAGTTCGGCCGCTGGCTCAAGCAAAACGTGGCCCCCCACCAAAACCCGGCGCTGCGCGCAGTCACGCTGTCTTTCAAGCGCCTGGGCCAGGCCCCGGGCGACGCCACCGCCGACCAACTGGACGTGGTGGCCGAACTGGCCGACACCTTCAGCGCCGGTGAGGTGCGCGTGACGCACGACCAGAACCTGCTGCTGCCCTGGGTGCGCTTTGAGCAACTGCCCGAAGTCTGGCGCGCCGCCAAGGCGCTGGGCCTGGCCCGCTCCAACGTGCGCCTGCTCACCGACATGATCGCCTGCCCGGGCGGCGACTTTTGCGCCCTGGCCAATGCGCGATCCATCCCTATCGCCGAGATGATCACCGAGCGCTTTCAAGACATGGACGAGCTGCACGACCTCGGCGAGATAGACCTGCACATCAGCGGCTGCATCAACTCCTGCGGCCACCACCACAGCGGTCACATTGGCATTTTGGGCGTCGACAAAGACGGCAAGGAGTGGTACCAGGTGTCACTCGGCGGGGCCGACGGCTCGCACTTGAGCGGCGCGGCCGTGGCCGGCAAGGTGGTGGGGCCCTCGTTTGCCGCCACCGAGGTGGCTGACGTGCTGGAGGCCATCTTGGACGTGTACCGCCAAGAGCGCCAAGCCGGCGAAACCTTTGTGCAAACCCTCAGGCGCGCCGGCCACGAGCCCTTCAAGGCCGCGGCCAACAGCGCCCGCCAAGCCACAGCCCGTGCCGAGGCCTGAGAAAGACCCCATGAAACTGTTGACACCCGACACCTACGTCAGCACTGGCGCCAGCGGCCCTGCCCTGGCCTTGGCCAACGACCTGGACCCGCAAGCCCAAGAAATAGCGGGCGTGGCGCGCATAGAGCTGCACTTCCCCAAATTCAGCGACGGCCGCGCCTTCAGCCAGGCTTTTTTGCTGAGAAGGCGCATGGGCTTTGCAGGCGAGCTGGTGGCCACCGGCGACGTGCTGGTGGACCAACTCGCGCAAATGCAGCGCTCGGGCTTTGACGCCGCCGTGCTGCGCGCCGACCAGTCCCTGGACACCGCCCAGCGCGTGCTCGCCAGCTACCCCGGCTTTGCCGTGGGCCGCTACCAAGGCGATGCCAGTCAGTTGCAGCCGCACTTCAAAGCCGCCGCATGAGCGCGGTTCAAATCTATGGCGGGCGGTCTACCGACTTTGAGGCCAAGCTGGCCGAGACCGTGGCCTTGCTGCAGCGCGCAGCTGCCGAGTTTCAACCGCTCACGCAAGCCAGCAGCTTGGGGCCTGAAGACATGGTCATCACCCACCTGCTGCATGCCCACCAACTGTCGGCAAGCGTTTTTGTGCTGGACACGGGCAAGCTGCACGCCCAGACGCTGGCACTGATGGGGCAAATCGAGTCCCGCTACAGCCTCAAGCTCAATGTGTACCACCCGCTGCCCGGCGCGGGTGAGGCCTTTGAGCACACCCACGGCACCCAGGCCATGTACCAAAGCATGGAGCTGCGCAAAGCCTGCTGCGGCATTCGCAAAATGGAGCCCTTGGCCCGCGCCTTGCACGGCCAAAAAGCCTGGTTCACAGGCCTCAGGCGCGAGCAGTCTCAAGCCCGCGCCGAGGTGGAATTTGTAGAAGCCGACGGCGCAGACCGCCACAAAATCAACCCCCTGGCCCGCTGGACCACGGGCGACGTGTGGCATTTCATTGGCCAGCAAGCCATTGACTACAACGTGCTGCACGACCAGTTTTTCCCCAGCATTGGCTGCGCCCCCTGCACCCGCGCTGTGACCTTGGGCGAGGACTTTCGCTCGGGCCGCTGGTGGTGGGAAAACGAGTCGGCCAAAGAGTGCGGTCTGCACGCCAAAGACGCCGCCTCAACCCTGGCCCACAAAGAGGTAGCCGCATGAACGCTCCAGTCGACGCCCGCTTTTTGGACACCCCCACGCTGAGCAACGCCCAGCTGGACGCTCTAGAAGAAGAGGCCATTTTTATTTTGCGCGAGGTGGCCGCCGCCTTTGAGCGCCCCACCCTGCTGTTTTCAGGCGGCAAAGACTCGCTGGTGCTGCTCAAGTGCGCCGAAAAAGCTTTTGTCGACAGCCAACGCGGCGGGCACATTCCCTACCCGCTGCTGATGATTGACACCGGCCACAACTTTCACGAAGTCACCGACTTTCGCGATTACCGCGCCCAGCAGCTGGGCGCCAAACTCATTGTGCGCAGCGTGGAAGACTCCATGCGCCGCGGTACCGTGCGGCTGGCGCATGCGGGCGAGTCGCGCAATGTGCACCAGTCGGTCACGCTCTTAGAAGCCATTGAGGAATTTCGCTTTGACGCGCTCATAGGCGGTGCCCGCCGCGACGAGGAAAAAGCCCGCGCCAAAGAGCGGATTTTTTCGCACCGCGACAGCTTTGGCCAGTGGCAACCCAAGGCCCAGCGGCCCGAGTTGTGGACCCTCTTTAACACCCGTTTGCAGCCGGGCGAGCACTTTCGCGTGTTCCCCATTTCCAACTGGACCGAGCTCGACGTGTGGCAGTACATAGACCGCGAGCGCATTGAGCTGCCCTCGCTGTACTACGCCCACCAGCGCCAAGTGGTGGAGCGCAAAGGCTTGCTGGTGCCCGTGACCGAGCTCACCCCCGCCCGCGAGGGCGAGGTGGTGGTGGAGAAAAC